>PMCR01000249.1 GCA_003155465.1 Myxococcales bacterium
GTAAATCGCGGCGGGCGCGGCCGCCCAATGGTTTCCGCCCATCCAGGCCGTGGTGACGGGAAAGAGCGACAGCCAAAACAGCAAATGCAGATTCGCCCACAGAATTCTGCCGGTCACGTGCCGCGTGGAATGGAGCATGTGGTGGTGATTGTTCCAATAGATGCCCACGTAGAGGAAACTCAGGACGTAACCCGAAAACACCGGCAAGAGCGGCCTGAGCGCCGCCAAATCGCCCCCACGCGGCACCTTCAATTCCAGCACCATGATGGTAATGATGATGGCCAGCACGCCGTCGCTGAACGCTTCGAGCCGATTCTTTTCCATCGCCTAGAAGCATAGGTTGTCCGCCAAGGCCCGGCCGTCAATGGGAGGCGTTCAGCTCTCCTTGCCGGCTCGCTTGGTTCGCCGATCTCCCCGCCCTGCCCGTCCCCGCTTGTCTTTCAAGGCGGAGCTTTCCAGTGGGGGCAGAGGTTCAAGCAGCATTCCAAGCAATTTTTCCGCCGGAACGCGCACCTCCGGCGCCAGATGGGCGAGGCTTGCGTTTGGTCCCGCGGCGGCCGCGAGCAGCGCTTCATAGAGAGGCAGTAACCTTCCCTCAATGCCGGCCTGCTTGAGCAAGTCGGCCGCTTGGTCCGCAAGTCCGTGCTGGACGCACATGTGGCAGAACATCTCGATAAGTGCCGAATCAGGCGCTTCTTCGAGAGCCGCGACGTGAGCCAGTGCTTGCAGCGCTTGGCTACGCCCGAGAGGCCAGCGATCACGGATGATGGCGACTTGGGCACTGAAAAGCACCCCGTACACCGCACCTCCACTCCGTTGGAGAGCCCGAGTGATGACTGGCCCGGGAGTTGTGTTCTTCGAGAAAGCCCCGGAAAACAGCATCGTTTGGAAGATCGCCCCTTCGGCGTCTTCCGCAAGCGAGACGATGTCGTCGATTTCATCAGGCCTCGCCACGTCTGACAAGCTCGGCATCTCGCCCCGCCCGATGGCCGCCCGCAGACGAGAGCCTATGTCGTCCGGCAGGTCAGGAACCAATGCCTGCTTCTGCAGCCGAACTATGTCCGCTGTCGGCTTCGATGAGGCCGCGATTCTCTTTGAGATCTCGATCTTCATCCGAGCGGGCATGAAAGGTTCGCATGCCAACCGTTCCGCGAAATCTGCCGCGCTTACCCCCTTCGGCCATGACACCTTTGCCCTGGTGATTCTCTCTCGCAAATCCCGCATCGCCTTCACTCGATCCAGCACAGGAGCCAGATGTGCATCCTCACCCTCCAACTCCAGCAGCTCGCGCCACTCCTGCGGTCGGTTACATTCATCGACCAAGGCCTGGGCGGCCCGCAGTTCCAGTCGCCGACGCAGGCCAGGTTCCTTCACGGCCGATGCGAACGCGAACAACTTGGCGGCGCCGCCCTCGATTGACTTGCGGCCAGCCGGCGTGGCTAGGAGTTCCTCGGCCCGCTTCTGGAGATCCTCCTCGCCGTAGAAGACGCGCAAGAACTCTACCAGCCATCCAAGGCGACGCCGCAAACGACGGCTTGCACGCATCAGGTACCAGATGTTGAAGAAGCGCTCGGCCACCTGGAACCCCAGCTTGCTGGCGCCGGGCAGTGCCACCTTGGAAAGCAAACCCTGGCGACAAAGTCGATCGAGCTGCGCTGAGACGACATTCACACCAAGACGCGTGTGGCTGGCACAATCCGCCGCTGTGATCGGGTGCCAGTGCAGGGCCACAGCATCCATGATCAGTTGGCTTTGGGTGGGCAGATCATCGAAGCGCGCCTTGTAGTACGGCGTAAGCTGATCAAGAAGACCATCGAGATCCTCCTCGACACGGCCGTTCTTCCCCGCTGCCAGAATGCCGTGGAGCAGAGCCAACGTGCGCGGCATGCCCCCGGTCAGAACGTAGAGCGCCTTGAATCGGCCCGGATCCGCCGCGATGATGGCTTCCACCTCGGGCGTGTTCGCGAGGCGGGCAAGCTCCAGAACCAGCTTGCGTGCCTCATCTTCCGGCAGCGGCCCCAGTTCGTGGACATGGAAGAAATCATAGAATGGAGATTCGTAGACCAGTGACTCCTGAAGGAACGTGGTGCTGGCGCCGATGACGATCAGGCGATTGTCCGCCGAAAGCGCCTCTCGCAACGGCCAGTGCGCCTCCCGCAGTCGTTCCAAGACGATGTCCATGTTGTCGACCAGGAGGACGAGCATCTTCTTGCTGCGTTTCGCCCAGTCGGTCAGCAGAGCGAGCGCTTGAGTCGCGCGTTGGTCGTCTTCGAGATCTTCCAGGGCCTTTACCTCGGCATCGAGCTTCGTCGCGCCCTGGTGATCCCCGCGTTGTTCGAGAGCATCCGTCAGTGCATCTATGCAGTTCATCCAGAAGTCCGACGGGCGGGAAACGTTGTACTGCTCCTCGGGGAAGCGCAGGGGCACACAGGCTCGGGCGAGCTTCGCGTCGTCCTCGATGCCATAGGCGATCCGCAACAGCAGCGTCGTCTTGCCCGAGCCACGAGCACCCACCAGCAGATGGTGTTGCTTGCCGCCGCGACGCAAGTCGTCGAGCAGTTCGTCGAAAAGAGCGTGGCGTGCGACGAAGCTGGCGACCAGATCGCTGCGTTCCAGGAGGTGAGGGTTGTAGATTGCAGTTGCCAGCCGCTTGCCTGTGGTCATGGGACGTGCCTTTCCCAGTAGCGGCGCAGAAGACCAGAACGAAAGCGCCATCTTCCAGCCTGCTCGACCAAGTAGCCATCATTGACCAGGACATCTAGGAGCCAGCGAGCCGTCTTGCCGCGTTCGACAGGGTCTGAAACCTGGCCCGCCAGGCACTGCTGGAGCGAGGAAGCCGCCACTCCCCTGGGATCGCGGGCGCAGGCACCCAGCATGGCGCGCGCGAAAGCATCCTCAGGGGCGCCCAGGGCCCCACGCAGCCGCTCTTCCCACGAGCTGAAGTACGTTCGCCGTGCCAAAAGATCCTCGATGGCAGCGTCCAGATGTGCCTCCGACGGGGTCGCGTCCCGGGCGCGGTCGCGCAAAGCGCTGAAGATGACCTGCAGGTGATACGGGATGAGCCACTCGGCGTGTTCGCAAATCCGTCGACGCAGCTCCGGCCCAGCATCCATGCAATAGCTGCGTGCCAGTTCCGCCAGAAATCGGTCGGCGGTTTCTGCATCGTACGGGCCGAGGCGCCGGTCCCGAAGATCGTTGATGGTGTCCGTGAGGCGGTGTTTTCGGGTGACACTGTCCAGGCCGACAGACCCGGCGAGGACGAAGCGGAGCTTGGCGCTAGCCTCGGGCAGTTGGCGAAGATTCCGGAACCACTGCAAGAAACTGCGCACGCGCTCGCCGGTGGCATCGTGACCGGCGATGGTCAGCACGAAGATCGGAAGCTCGTCGATAAGGATCAGCCAAGGCTGCTTCGCCTGCAGAATTCCTGCGAAGGCGCGGTTGGCCTCCTCCTGCCATTCCCGCGGGTAGCCATCGACGTCAACGCCCGTGCCCGCGACCTTGATACCCCGTACCCGCCGCCCCTGCCTCTGGAGCCAGGCCGCGATGGGATTCGGCTTGAGCGTCTTGCCCGCCGTTGTCTCGTAGATACTGCGCAGCACGGCTTCAACGAATTGGGGCTCGTTCTTGGCCGCAGCCACGCTAACGTAGGCCCCTACGGCGGACTCATCCCGGCTGACTTCTAACGCCAGCGCATGCAGGAGTGACGTCTTGCCCACCCGGCGCGGCGCCAGCAAAAGGATGTGCTCATCCTCACAGATGCGTCTCAGCTCCCGCAATTCGCGGTCGCGCCCAAAGAAGTTCGCCCCGTCCACCGGCTTTCCGATGATGTTCTTCATGGCTTTCCGTCCCCTTCCATGTACAGCAAGCATGTTGTACAGCACATCCGTTGTACAACATGGCTGTTGGCTGCGCAAGCCCCTTCATGTCTCGACTGCGCCCGTCCCGTGATCTGCTGCGGCGCGTCCGCGTCGAGCATCCCAAAGCCCTACGGCCGTCGCAGTCCGGTGGCACCATGGAGGAGCAGGTCGAGGACAGCAGCTTTCCGATCGCGGGCCACTGGGACTCGAAGCTCGCGCGCAGGTTCGTCGCCGACGACTACAACGGTGTCTCCGTCTTCATTTTCAATGGCGCGGACGTGGGCCGTGTGTACCAGCCATTGGCGATGGACGCGCAGGAACTCGCTGCCGAGTGACACTTCGATGGCGGCCAGTGACAGGTCGACGTCGAAACGGCCGCGGGCCGTGTGAACGAACATGAGGCGCTCGGCTGCCTCAAAGGCCCAAACCTCGTCGCGCGCGAACAAGACCAGCCCTTTCTTGCTGCGTGCGACGATGCGGTCGGGAACCGATCGAGGCGCCGTCTGCGCAAGCCGCTGCTGGAGTCGCATCAGGCATTCCGTCACCCGTTCCTCGTGAATCGGCTTGAGAAGATAATCAGCCACGCCGAGTGCGTACGCCTCGACCGCATGTTGCGAAAGCGCCGTGGCCAAAACGAAGAGCGGTGCCTCGGGTGTGCCCGCGAGAGTCCGGACCAGATTCATGCCGGCCTCGTCGCCATGGGCGTGGCCGAGGTGAATGTCCACGAAGGCGACATCGACGACGATACCGCCGGGGGCCAGCGCCTGCTGTGCCTCCGCGAGCGTCGCCACCGCCGCGACCACCACGGCCTGCCCGGAGGCGTGCAGCATCTCGACCAGGTAGTTGCGCGCCGCCCATTCGTCCTCGACCACGAGCGCGCGTAACCTTCGCGATTTCGCTTCAATCGGCGTGGCCATCAGCCTGCCTCCCGCGCACCAGGGATCTCGATCGTAGCGCGCGTGCCTGCAGACGATGATTCGAGGCGGAGACTGGCGCCCGGGTGGGCGAGGCTGAGGCGTTCGCGAACCATGCGCAAGCCAAGTCCTTCCTTGGTCCCGGGCGGTATTCCGGGTCCATTGTCCTCTACAATGAGTTGAAGTGCCCTGTCGACAAAGCGCGTGCGTAGGATCACCACACCGCCCTCATCCCGACATAGTACGCCGTGTTTGACGGCGTTCTCGAGCAGTGGCTGGAGCAGGAGCTTGGGCAGCGGGACAGTAGTCGTCTCCGCAGCGACATCCCATTGAAAGCGAAGGAAACCTCTATGCCGCACCTCTAGGATCTCGGCGTAGCGCCGAAGCCAGTTGATGTCGGCCTCGAGCGGGCGAGTCTCAGGAGACGACTCGAGCGCGTCGCGGAGGAGATCCCCGAGCGCCGCGAGGAGCCGTCGAGCCAGCAGCGGCTCGTTGACGGTCAGGGCGGCAACGGCGTGGAGCGTGTTGAGCAGAAAGTGGGGCTCCAGACTGGAGCGCAACTGCGCCAGCTCCGCCTCACGGCGCATGCTATTGGCCGCGAGGCTACGCAGGTTGGCGTCGCGAATCACCGCTGGGAGACAAAAGACGAGCGCCCATAGTCCCCCGACGCCGAGGCCGATGGAAACGGCGAGGGCGAAGGCTCGCAAGTTGCTCATTGCAAGTTCGGAGTGCAACCAGACCGCGAGGGCACCAAACAAAGTGGAGACAAGGACCCCCGCAATAATCATGACGATACGTCCCGCATTTCGCCCTCGCAGCCACCGATAGCCAAGCGTCAGTACGGCCGCTTGCAGGACCATGACAGCAGACGGAGTGATCGTACGGCGCCACGACGCACCTTGAAACACGTCGTGAAGGGAGTGCGCGGCGGCAGCCAGCGCCACGGCCCCGAACGCCAGGGCGAGATGCCAGGGATTCTCGGATCTCCGGCTCGACGGCCGGTCGCTATCGTTGGGAGAGCCGTCTCGAACGGCGGTATCGGACACGTTCAGGTTACAATACTCCCGGCGAAGTCTCCGGTCGAGAAGGTGGGCGATCCGCACCCTCGACGTGAGATTGGCGTGCCCATGAGCGAAAACCGCGCACCATTGCACGCCAGCGGTGGCCCACATGGTGCGCAGCCAACGCCAGCGCCACGAGTCCGACGAGATTGTGGATGTCGACGAGCTGGTGCGTGATGTGTTTGAGCGGAACCGGGCCCTCGATCGGCGCCGAGCCACTGATGAAAAGCCAAACCACGATTCCGGTCACCGCGACCGTCCCGAAGGTCGCATACAGAACCAGCTCCGAAACCGCTCGCGACTTGCGCTCTCGCGAGAGGCCGTGCCGCAGCCGTGCCACGAACCCCTTCCAGTTGAGCCCGACGTGAAAGCCGATTCCGGCCACCACGATCAACGCGGGCAACCGGTGGAGGTTCAACCAGGTGAGGCGAGTGAGGCCAAGCGCAGCCGTGCGAAATGCTCCCGCGCCAACGTGGAACTCGAAGAACAGAAACACTCCGCTCGCGAACGTCAGGAACGCGGCGACAAGCAGGACGACATCAACAAGGAGCTTGAACTGATAGCGAGGCATGCCCTCATCATAGGAACAGGCGCCAGGAGCCGGACCGTTGAACCGACGAACCCCGTCCCCTTCCAGACGAACCGTAGCCCGGTGCACACCGGCCGCAAGTCAGTAGAGCGTCGGAGGGGTCTCAGCCCGTCTTTGACCTCGGGCGCGAGAAAGGCAGGGGCGCCTCACGCACTTCGGAGTACAATCTATGCGTGGCACATCAGGTGTCTGCTTTGGATCGGTCGATTCAATCCGGCGGCGTTGATTCCGACCATGACCGTGATGACGTAGGCGATGTCCAAGAGGAACAGGGCGAACCTCGACCACATACCCAAGCCAGACATCGAGCGCATTTCAGATTGCCCCCTCCCGGTCCACATAGACCACGGCCAAGCGAATTTGTTTCCGCCAATCGCGTCTCCCTCGGGCGTGGGAGCACGAGGCAGAATCTTTGCGCCTCAGCTTTCACACAGACCGCGCGGGCAGGAGTACACTCGCGATCATGACGATTCACATGCACCACAGGGCGGAGTTGCAGCGGGTTGCGCGAAAAGCGATGCTCGATCGGGGACTGCAGCCGGAGTTCGATGCCGCAGCGTCGAAGCAGGCCGACGGCATGCGCGACCCCGCGGCCACAGAGGGCGGTGCCGTGCGCGACCTGCGCGACTTGCTGTGGTGCTCGATCGACAACGACGACTCACTCGATCTCGATCAGCTTTCAGTGGCGGAGGACCTTGGCGGCGAGACAGTGAAGATCCTGATTGCCGTGGCTGACGTGGACGCCCTGGTTGCCAAGAGCACGCCCATCGACCGGCACGCCGCGGGCAACACGGCCTCGGTCTACGTGGCCGGCCATGTCTACCCCATGCTGCCCGAGCGGCTGTCCACTGACCTGACTTCGCTGGGGCCTGACTGCGACCGGCTCAGCCTGGTCATTGAATACGCGGTCAAGCCGGACGGCACGCTGGGCGATACGCGCGTCGGCCGTGCGCTTGTGCGCAATCGGGCCAAGCTGGCCTACAATGCAGTGGCCGCGTGGCTCGACGGCCAGGGGCCGTTGCCCGAGCCTGCGGCGCTCGTGAAAGGGATGGATCTGCAGCTTCATCTGCAGGACGAGGTGGCGGCGCGGCTACGGCGCCTGCGCCACCAACAGGGCGCGCTGGATCTGCAATCATTGGAATCCCGCCCCGTGTTCGGTGGGGATGAGGTGGTGGGTTTGCGGGCGGAGGAGCCCAATCGCGCCAAGCAGCTGATCGAGGACTTCATGATCGCCGCCAACGGCGTGGTGGCCCGCTTCCTCGAAGGCAAGGCACGGCCGTGCTTGCGCCGCGTGGTGCGCTCGCCCGAACGCTGGGCGAAGATTGTTGCCGTCGCCGCAAAGTTGGGCGAGTCGCTTCCGGCCGAGCCCTCGGCGCGCGCGCTGGAGGCGTTTCTGCTGAGACGCCGCGCCGCCGATCCGCTGCGTTTCCCCGATCTGTCGCTGGTGATCGTGAAACTGATGGGCGCTGGCGAGTACGTAGTGCAGTCGCCGGGGCAGACCCCGGTTGGGCACTTCGGGCTTGCGGTCAAGGACTACGCCCACTCCACCGCGCCCAACCGCCGTTTCCCCGATCTGGTCACCCATCGGTTGGTCAAGGCCGCGCTTTCCGATGGCCAGGCGCCCTACAGCGCGGACGAGTTGGCCGAGATTGCCAGCCATTGCACCCTGCAAGAGGGAAATGTGGCCAAGGTGGAGCGCCAGGTGAGCAAATCGGCTGCGACGTTGCTGCTGGAAGGGCGGGTGGGCGAAAGCTTCGAGGGCGTAATCACCGGCGCGGCGGACAAGGGAACCTGGGTGCGCGTCTTTGACCCGCCGGTGGAAGGCCGCATGGTGCGTGGGTTCGATAGTCTGCGCGTGGGCGACCGGGTGCGCGTGGTCCTCGTCCACACCGATTTCGATAGGGGCTATCTGGACTTCGAGCGACGGCCGTGAGTCCTGCCCTTCTCCAACGAGGCGTTGTTTGCGGCGAGGCTGGCGTCTGTCTGTAGCGCGTCCCATGCCTGGCGAAAAGCCTGAGCGCCGGCAAAAACTCCGGCGGGGTGTTGGTCCACCGCTGCAGCGGCAATCAGCATGAAGTCCGGCGAGCCCGCGGCCCGCAAGCAGTCGACCAGACTGGCGGGAGTCTTGCCACCGGCCATGATCGGCAGCACTGGGCGGATTGTTCCGCGCGGTTCGGCGCACTCAGCCACGCAGGTACGCTCATCCGACGCTTGCATGCTCCCGCTGGCGAAGGCCCCGGGCAGCATGATCAGGTCCACCCCGATGATTCTCTGGATGGCGATATACAGGGAATGTGCGACGCCGAAGCGGGGATGGCGTAGGCAGACGTCTTCCCAGGTGTTGTGGGCCAGGACAGGCAGCCCGGTCTCTTCAGCGACAGTCCGGGCGATCTCCAGCCCTTGCAGCATTGGACTGACCAGCAGGCCATCGACCCCGGCACGCACCGCGGTCCTAGCGTAGTCCAAGGTTTGCCGGATCTCCGCGATCACGTTGGCGAAGTACATCTTGCGCGCGCCGGTGGCATCCTCCGCCCGGCGCACCATGCGGGCCATCGCCTTCACGCGCTCGGCGAAGGGCGAGGGGGAAGCGTCAGGTGTGAGTTCATCATCCTTGACCACGTCGAAGCCGCCACGCAGGACCTGTTCGTTGATCCGGAGCATGGCCTCCGTGCTCAGGCCCACGGCCGGCCGGGCTGATCGGCAGAAGATCGGACGTTCCCATACGCCCAGGCGCTGGCGCAGCCCCACGGCGCCGTGCCGCGGTCCATGGAATCCGGCCAGATAGTCATCCGGGAAGCGCAAGTCCAGAAGTCGGAGGGCGTTGACAAAGCCGAGACGATGGAGCTCGCCCCCGACTGCGTTCCACAGTCCGGTCATGCTCCGGCCGAACATCCGAATGGGGAAGGCGATGCTCACCTGACAAACCTGGCAGTCTTCCCCACCGCCGCCCCCGGTGTCGTAGACCGGCGTATTCAGGCGATAGCCCGGCAGCATGACGGTAGCGGTCTCACCGAGCTTTTCCACGGCAGTGACCCGTGCCGTCCAGGCTTCGATATTGTCCACCGCATCGCTGCCCGGGAAGACCAGTGTGCCGGCACTTTGTTCCTTGGCCATGGCGATGGCGGCAAGCTCGGGGTCGACCGAGGTCTCCACCCGGTAGGTTGCAACCAGGTAGTCGGCCGGATCCAGTTGCGCGTTCCAAAGGTAGGCGGCGCGAGGCTTCGACGGGTCAAGATACTCGGAACTCACTCCAAACCACCGTCGCAGCGCTGGCGGCCTGGTTCCACCAACAGGCGCGCCAACTCCCAGTCGAACGGCACTGTGATCTTGATGTTGCGGTCTTCCCCGGACACAGGATGCAGCCGTCCGCCGTCGCGGAGGACCAGCTGCCACGTGGTTTGCTCGCAAAGCCCCTTGTCGGCGGCATTCCGATAGGCGCTTTCCAGCACCTCCCTGCGGTAGGCCTGGGGACTTTGCGGAAGGAGCACCTGTTCCCGATGCAGGTACCCGGTGACCAAGCCGTCCGTGCACAGGGCTGCTGGGACGTGGCTGGGCACGAACGCTCCTGCTGCGCCGTGCAGCCTGGCAGCGGCGATGACGCCTCGGATCAGGGCAGGGCTGGCAAACGGGCGGGTCACATCATGTACAACCACTATAGGCTCATTGGACTTCAAGAGGAGCAAGCGCACGGTATCCTGCCGGGTGGCTCCGCCAGGAAAAACTTCCGCCAGTCCCTTGAGTTCTTCCCGGGCAGCGGCCACGTAGTCGACGGGAACACCGACCAGCGCGTGCTCCACGCAGGTGGTGAGAGTCTGGGCAGCCATGCGCACGAGGGTGCATCCCCCGAGCTTGAGAAAGGCTTTGGGACCCAATCCCAAGCGAATGCCCGACCCTGCCGCATTCAGCAGGGCAACTGCGTCTCGGATGGGTTCTGGCTCAGGATTGGGCATGGATTCCGCTTGGGCCGCTCGGAAGAACCTCCGGCCTGCAGGGGTAATTGTAGCGGCCAGTCGGCCTCATTCAAGGTCGGGGCGGTCGCCGATCTTCCTGGCCGGAAGGCTGCCCAGACCTCACGCGGCAGAGCAGATTCCAGAGCATCGCGGTCCGGCGCTTGAGTATCCCGGGGCTGCGGCGCAGTAGTTCGCGGGCCAAATACCCGTTCTTGCCCAGGTTGGTCATCAACGCCTCGGCCTGGGTTCGACTCTCCTGCAACTCGCGGCTCAGGCTTGCGTTGCGTGCGCGGAGACGTGCGATATTCCAGGCCAATTCCGCCCATTCCGGCCGGTCCCCCTCGGGAAGCAACAGGGCGCGGATGCGGTCAGTCAGGCGGCGGCAAGCCTGGCCATCAGTGAGACCTCCGAAGACGCGCTCTCGATACAACGCCCGCGGTTGCGCGTTTTCCCCTGGGCAATCCAAGCAGCGCTTGACCACCGGCACAACCTCCGAAGCGTGGCTGATGGTTGTGGCCATGTCCCGCCACTGCCACTCCGGGCCATCCGGATCGTAGTCGTCGCCGGCAGCCTCCGGGTGCGGGACATTGACCATGACAATTGGGCGGTCCATCGCCAGGAAGTAGAAAGCGACACTGGATACGTCGGTCAGCAGCACGTCGGTCACGGGGAAGAAGCGATAGATATCGGAGTGGGTATCCTCCATCAGCAAGACGCGGCGGCTTTCTCCGGCGGCTTGGCGCCAAGCCGCCATCCAGCCGGGATTGCGCTCCGCGGTCACCGGATGCGGCTTGATGACGATGTTCAGCGCGGGGATCGCGGCCTGCAGCTCGCGGATCCAATCTGTGCCGATTACCGGGAAGGAATGCAGGCCGGGGTTGTGCGTGGGAGCGTAGAGCAGCGTGCGCGTGCCTGGAGAAATGTCAATGCGCAGGTTCGTCGGAGGCTGACCGCGCCGCGCCTGGAAGACTGCGTCCATGGGTAGGAATCCGATCGACCAGAAGTCCATTCTGGGACGGTGCCCTCGCTTGAGCAGGTCCCGGCGGACCCATGGGCTGGAAACGCAGGCGAAGTCGCAGCCAGCAAATGCCGTGCGCCAGAGTTGCTTGCTTGAGAACCCGTGGCGGGTGAAGACCAGGATGGTGTCCGGCAGCCGTGCGCGGAAACGGTCATAGGCCGCGTCGGCCAGCACCAGCACTGCCGGCCGGAAGGCGACCACTTCCTCGGGGTCGTTCGAGATCAGGCAGGGGTACTCGTCCCTGAGCGCATCGTAGACCGGGGACAGGATTGGACGGTGGAATTCCCAAAGAACGAAGAAGGCCACGCTTGGCCTCGCGGAAGACGCTGGGGAGTCAGACATGGGTTGGGATTTCCTGACCTGTCGCGATCGCTTCTCGATCAGAAGAGATTCTAGCCGGAAGGTGCCCTTGCGCCGAGAGGTTCGCGAGCGCGAGATTTGCGCGAGTCGGGAGGACGGTCAGTGATCGTATCTATTCGTGGACTTCCTTGACACTCCCATGCCATCGGGAATCCAATCATCTTCGCACGGCCAGCCGGAGTGAACATGCCGCGAATCGATCCGAAACGGACCAAGAGGCTCGTCATCCGTGAGTTGCAGGCGAGCGACCGCGAGGCGCTCCTCGCCGTCGTACGTGACCCCGACCAGATCAAGCACATGCTGCTTTTCCTCGACACGGAAGCGCAGCTCGACGCCTTCCTGGCGATGGTGGTCCAGGCGGCGAACGCCGAGGCGCGGTTGCAGTGGCACTTCGCGGTGGAGGATACAGCGAATGGCCGCTATCTCGGGAGCTGCTGCCTGATGGTCGAGCCGGATTCTCCGAGCTCTGCCGAACTCGGGTACTGGTTTCTGCGTGAGGCTTGGGGTAAAGGCTACGCCACCGAGGCATCCGCGGTGATGCTTGAACTGGGCTTCGATCGTCTGGGCTTTCATCGGGTGTGGGGTAAGTGTCACACGCAGAATCCCGCTTCGGCCAGGGTCATGGAGAAGCTGGGCATGACCTACGAGGGCACTCTGCGCGAGCACGTGTGGCTGCGCGACCACTTCCGCAGCTCTCGCATCTACGGAATGTTGCAAGGGGAGTACCGGGGCCTCAAGTAGGCAGCAGAGGCTTGGCCCAAAGACGATGCGGAAGCGCGGTGCCGAAAGTGTAGTGCCACAGGATTCGCGAAACCCGCTTGGTTTCCCAGGGTATGGGGCCCCAGTTGACATGGCCGGCGTACTCGGAGGAATTTGGAGGGCATGCGCCAACGTCGAGCAGGCGGAATTATTGCGGCGTTCCCGTGCGCCGTCATCGGGGGAATACTGTTCCCTGCATGCCGTTCCTCTTCGAGCCGTACGAGTGCGACGACTACACGGACGTCGACACTTCCGTAGCCATGAGCGGCTGTGCGACCCCGTGGTCCTGGTCCACACAGCCTTGCCAAAACCATTTCACGCTCGGCTGCCGCTTCGGCACGCCCGGGACCCCGGGATGCGTGGTTCGGTGGCGCGAAACGGGTGGCAACTACCTCGTCGTTTGCGCCAGCAACGGCGGAGTCGCCGTGCCTCCGTGATGAAACGCCTGCGCAGCGGCTTGCTGGCTATGCACCCACGCCCCCGGTTGTCACCCACAATGCCTATTGTGACGGATCTCCCGTGGGGACTTTCGGGTCAGCCGTGGTCATGACTACGTCGTCGACTTGCCCAAAACCCTGACAGGGGACGTCCACCGACCGGTCCACTGGCAAGTAGCCCGACTTCGACATCAGTACAGTCAGAATCTCGCCGCCGTTCACCACCATGTCATAGCCGCCGTCGTCACGGCTCGCCGTCGCGCCGAACTCGGGATGGCCAGCAATCGCCACCTTCACGGTGTCGAGAGGAGACCCATCACCCGCCAGGATGCGGCCGCGGATCCCGGCCGCTCGGTCGTGCTGAATGGTCCCGGCAGCCACACCGGCCTGGCTTGGGCTTGCGCCTTGATAGATGTAGGCAAGCGTGTCAGCCAGGTTGGCCGTCTCGGGCGAAGTCAGCGCAGGTGTACCGACACACGCGCCCGACTGACAACTGTCCGGCGAGGTGCTGTCGCTGCCGTCATCGCACATCGTGCCGTTTGCTTTGCCTGAGCAGAGGCACAAGCCGGTCGGCGGATCGCACGTGCCAGGGCCCAGGCATTGGTTGCCGGGCCCGCACACGACCGGGTTGCCGCCCACGCACGCGCCTAAGACGCAGGTGTCCGTCTGCGTGCACAGGTTGCCGTCGTTGCAGGCGGTTCCGTCTGGCTTGCTCGGGTTGGAGCAAAGGCCACTCACCCAAGCGCAGGTCCCTGCCTCGTGGCATTGGTCGAGCGGCGTACACACGATGGGGTTGGCGCCGGTGCAGGTGCCGGCTTGGCAGGTGTCGGTTCGCGTGCAGGCGTTGCCGTCGTCGCAGCCACTTCCGTCTGGCTTGGTCGGGTTCGTGCAAACGCCACTCAACGTCTCGCAGGTCCCGGCCGCGTGGCACTGGTCGAGCGGCGTACACACGATGGGGTTGGCACCGGTGCAGGTGCCGGCTTGGCAGGTGTCGGTTCGCGTGCAGGGGTTACCGTCGTTGCAAACGCTGCCATTGGTCTTCGCCGGGTTGCTGCACGCCCCGGTCGTGGGGTTGCACGCGCCCACGTCGTGGCACTGGTCGAGCGCCGCGCACATCACTGGATTGCTGCCGGTGCAGCTTC
>PMCR01000213.1 GCA_003155465.1 Myxococcales bacterium
CCGTTGCGAGGGATGTCGTGGGGGACCACGTCTTGTTCGTGATCGACATCGTGAGCCGGATGGTGGAGATCGCAGGGATCGGACGCGATTTCGGCGGGCGATGGATGGAGCAGATGGCGAGGAATCTGGTGGACGCGGAGGATGGGCTTCTGCGGGGAAGGCGGTATGTGATCATCGATCGCGATCGGCTGCACACGGCAGCGTTCCGAGGGATTCTGAAGGCGGCAGGGGTGAAGGCGGTACGGCTGCCGGCAATGAGTCCGAATCTGAACGCATATGCGGAGCGCTTTGTGAAAACGATCGAGTGCGAGTGTCTGAAGCAGTTTGTGATATTTGGCGAGCGCCATCTGCGGTACTTGATCAAGGAATTCATGAAGCACTATCACACCGAGCGTTTCCATCGGGGATTCGGCGGCCAGCTGATCAAGGGTCAGCCTGGCTCCGCGAACGACAATGGGTCCAATGGCTCTATTGTCCGCCGCTCACGGCTCGGGGGCCTCCTGAATTGCTACCACCGAGAAGCCGCCTGAGCCTCGGCGACGACTTTCCGGACACCAAGGGAGGCGGGAGGCTGACAATGCATCCCTGTGCCTGGCGGCCGTCCCGCGAACCCGGTGTGCCGCCTTGCCACGCTTCCGATGTCTCGCAGTAGCAGGACGGACAGGACCAGATTCGACGGATCAATGTCGAACCGGTAGCGCTTGAACTCCCCATACAAGACAAGCACAGTGGTTCCCGTCACATAAACTATCGTAGGCAGCATGTACGAGAGGACGGCCACCGACGAGCGTTCGCTCTCGCGCCGTGCGCGCGGTCCCCGCACCCTGTGAAAACCATAGAGCAGGGCGAGCGGTAAGCCCACCATCAGCAGTATGAGTCGTCCGTCCGCAAGCCGTCCCAGAGCGCGGCCGGCGTAGGATTCGAGCTTGGCCAGTCGTCGATGGTTCATCTGCTTGGGGAGGATAGGGATGAGCGTCGCTGACGAAACATATGAGGACGACAGCCCATCCCATACGCTGCGCAAGTACGCGCCCGGATAGTGGGTCAGAAGATGGATGGCATCCTACCGGTAGTATCGTTCGGCGACCAGAACGTGTTCGAGCGCATGAGGATTGGACACGCCGCCAGATAGTCTTCCGGTCGAAGACCTGGGTACGCGGCCTTCCACCGTTCTGCAAGCAGGCCCGCCAGGATCGGGTAGCGTGCGCCGTCCCGGCGCAGGGCCAGGCCATAGGTGAAGGCGTCCGGATAGAAGACGTAGTGCTGCCACAGTTCATCGCTGTCGAGGATATCGCGCAGCATCTGGGTGTGGTCAGGGTGGGGCATCCAGATCACATCAGGCTGGCGGCGCCACAGCTCCGTGGCTGAGAAGCCACCGCGGGCGAAGATCGGGTCGTGCAAACCGAGCAGATCGATGATGACAGCGCGGGAGGCAACCGCGCCGACCAGGCCATGCTCGGACATGGCGAAGGTGGTGCCGGGCGGGGCCTCGGCTGCCAGCTCTGCGATCTCACGCGAGGCTTGCCACGAGTCGAGGTCAGGAAGTGGCTCAGCTGCGGAAACGCGATAACCATCGAGTGAGGCCAGGACCTGGGTTTGGGCTCGGCCTTCGTAGGCACGGCCAGCAGCCTGCAGCGCCTGGGCACCACCCAGCAGCGCGAGCAAGGCGCAAGCCAGGCGGACCAGCAGCGATCGCGCAAAACCAGGTGCGCTCTCGGTCGATGCAAGCGCTTCGGGCAGCCCCTTCACCCATCGGTCGGTGACCAACGCGCCCGCCACCACGAAGAGCGGCAGCGAGGGGAAGTAGAAACGTCCCAAATGGCCCATGATTTGGTTGACGGAGAACAGGGCGGCGAGAGTGGCAGTCGCAGGGATCAACAGCACGAGCAGCAATCGGACGCTCGCCCGTCGAGCAAAGAGTACCGTGGCCACCAGAAAGGGCGCGACGGTCGCGAGGGCAACTTCGAGAAACAGGAACGGATTCCAGGTGAACTCGCCGACAAAGCCCTGGTAGTACCAAGGTTGTTTTGCGTAAAAGGCAAGCGGCAGGGGCGTGCCGAGCAAGCGCCACTTGAGCGTCAGGTCTATCAGCACTAGCCCCGTGAACGTCCCCGCCCACACAAGCAGCGGGCGCAGGCGAGGCGCCCGCGCCAGCAGCAAGAGGGCCAAGAACGGGCAAAGAGCCGCGATGATCACGTTGTCTGGCCGTGCCTCGATGGCAAGCAAGCCCACGACCGCCGTGGCCAAGGCCCGCGCCCGCGACGGCTTTTCCGCCAGCCGCAGCGAAGCGAACACGACGACGGTATTCGCCAGCGCAGCCAGCATGGTGTCCATGCCGGTGTGCGCGTGGAAGAAGAACGCTTCGCGGTAGCAGACGAGCGGCAGCAGCACCGCGCCCCAGAGCAGGAAGTTGCCGTGCAGACGAACCTCCCGGCAAGCCCGCGCGCACAGCGCCACCAAGGCGGCCAGCAGCGCAAGAGCCGCCGCGCCGGACGCCATCTGCAGTACCGCGGCCTGCCCCAGGCCTGGAAGCAACCCGTGCACCAGCGTGACGACGAGAAAGTGAAGCAGGCTGGTCACGCCGTAGACCGGCGCCTCGCCCGGATTCCAAACCAACCAGTGACCCGCCAGAGCCTTGTGGGCGTAGCGCAGATACATGTACGCGTCGTCGAAATCTGTCGGCCCGGCCTGGAAGAAGGCGTGCACGCGTTCCAGGACGACGGACACGACGACCAGCGCACAGAGCAGTCGCAAGAGATTTGGTGTTCGCACGCGCGCTGGCAGCACGAGCCAAGTCTATGACATGGGCCGTCCGTTGTGTGACCACAGAAGAATCAGTCGCGAAGACGGCGAAGATGCTCGCGCGCCACCGGCGCGGACAAGTGACCGGGTGAGCGCGCCAGCAACTCCCTCAAAGCCGCGGCGGCCTCAGCCCGCCGGCCCAGGGCTTCGAGGGCCAGCCCACGCCCGAAACCGGCTTCGTCGTTGGTCGGCAGCGCAGCCAGGGCCGCATCGAAGTCGGCCAGCGCTGATGCCGCCTGGCCAGTGACGAGCAGGGCGAAGCCGTGGTTGGTGCGGGCTTGGGGCGCAAGCAGGCCGTCGAGCCAGGCCGCCGCCTTGGCCGAATCGCCGAGTCGCAGGGCCAGCGCTCCCAGGGCCTGTCGCACGCCGGGCTGCCAGTCTGAGTCGAGGCACGTCCCCGTCGGCGCTGTCAGCGCCGCTTCGTAGGCGCGCAATGCGGCACGATCGTCGCCGGCGGTGCGGTGAAAATCCCCCAGCCGGCGCTGCCATTCGCACTCGGGAACCGCTGTCTCGGGCGGCCGTTGCGGCAAGGGAATCGGCTGCAGGCCCGTGGCTGGCTCGAAGACGAAACTGAGCGGAATCTCCAAATCGCCGATGAGGGCCGCGCGTTCAGCCAGGCGGCGGGTGAACACCAGCCCGTCGGCGGCCCGATACACGAGCGCCCATTTTCCTGGCTCGAACCATGCGCCCCGTGGATTGACCGTCGGATAGGTGAGCAGGGCGGCGTCGACTGAAAAACCGTCGAGCAGGCGTTGCCATTGCTCGCGCGACAGATCCGTGCGGCGCAAGATGGCGTGGAACGATTCGGGATACCCGTTGATGCGTGGATCTTGAAACACGCGAAAATGCGGCCAGCCCCGCCAGGTCAAGTACGAGCCGACCTCGAGATCATTGTACATGCGCGAGCGCAGCCCGTGTTGTTCGACGAAGCCGATGGCCGCCTCGGGCACCAGATCAGCCTCGCGACCGATGTCGAACCAGCGGCCACCGGCCCACGCGGCCTGGGCGCGGGGAACCACGGTCAGCCCCAGCAGGGCCGCTGCCGCGGACCACGCCACCACCCGGCCACGCAGGGCTGGAAGGCGGCTGGCCGCGACCGCCAGCGCTGGTCCTGCCAAGATAGAGAACTCGGCCACGAAGCGGATGCGGAAAGCCCCGAGCAGGGCCAGTGCGAGCAGGGGAGCAAGAACGCGCAAGGGAATCAGGCGCCGCTCCCTTGGCAAGACAATCGACGCCAAAGTCGCGGTGGCAAGCCCACACAGCAAGAAGAAGAAGGGCCCATCGAGCGGCCAGCGCGCCGTCCGATATTCCTGCAGAGGCCGCAGCCACGGCATCCGGAAGTGATTGGCAAGGTAGGGCAGGCAGCCCAAACCCGATGGCGTGGCAAAGATCAGCGGCACAAGCGCCAGGCCAACCAGCAACGCCCGCCGGCAGTACGCCCGCTCTCCCTCCAGCCAAGCGCCGGCTGCGTAGAGCAGGAGGATCGCAGGCGCCAGAAAGAAACAAGAGTTGGCGTTGGCCCACAGCAGCCCGGCTGGAACCAGCAGCCACAAGCGGCGCGGCCGTCCCGCTTCCGCGCGCTCGAGGGTCAGGAGCAGCAGACCCAACCCGAGGAAGGTCACCAGGTGGGGACGTTCAACGAAACGCGGCTCTGCCGACCAAGCCGCTAGCGCCAGGGCCAGAGCAGCCAGGGTGGGGTGCGCTCCGCGCCGCACGGCCACGCGAAAAAGCATGGCCCAGGTGCCGAGTACGAAACCGGTCTTGAGCAGCACCGTGCCTGGGATGCCTGCCATGCGGTGGACGAGGGCGAGCACGATCTGGAAGAGCCAGGCCAGGTTGATGTCCGTGGCCGAGGGGTAGGTGAAGGAAAGCAGATTCTCGGTCGGCACGTGGCCGGTGGACAGAACGATTTCGCCCAGCCTCAGGTTGAAGAACAGATCCGTCTCGTCCATCGGTACGAGGCAGCGCCCCGCGACGAAAAAGAGCAGCAGATAGACCACAACAGCTCATCATGCCGGAGTGCCGTGTCGGGGCCAAGCGGGCTGACCGCTACATCCTCACGCTGGAGCCCATCAGATAGCCGAGCAGGGCGCCGTAGAGGGTTGAGATGTATGGGCTCGACGTGATGGGACACGCACCCGTGCGGCAGCCCACCAGCTTGTAGTAGGCGAACCCAAGCGCGCCGCCGCCCACCACAGAAGCCAGGGTATACAGAATCATTCTGGTCTCCCGAGCATGTGCCAGCCGCATTGGATCACCCGCAGCATCCTCCGCCGCACCCAACGTCCTTGCTGGCCGCCTGTTTGGCTACCTCGGCACGGACCTTCACCATGTCGAGTTGCTTGACCTGTTCAATCAGGCTTTGCAGCTCGGCGGCAGGCAAAGCGCCCGCTTGTTCGAAGACGAGAGTTCCGTCGCGAAACGCCATCAGGGTCGGAATGGCCTGGATGCCAAAGCTGCCGGCCAGCCCGGGCTCGTCCTCGGTGTTGACTTTGCCGAAAACGACTTCTGGGTGCGCCGCGGAAGCCTTCTCGAAAACCGGGCCGAAAACCCGGCAAGGCCCGCACCAGGGTGCCCAGAAGTCCACCAGCGCGATTCCGTTTGCCACCGTCTCCTTGAAGTTGTGCTCGTTCAGGGCCTTGGTTGCCATGTTCATTCTCCTTGTTTCCGTTTAGAGCCAGCTTCGCGCAAAAGGATTCGCGGGGGCGAGGTAGAATTGGGATGATGCATCCGCCCTCTCTTGCTGCACCTTGCCCCCCGGCCCAACCCAGCCCGGCCAAGGTTAGCTTTATCGAGCTATTCCTTTCCTTCTTGCTCCCCTGGCGGGTGGAACAACAAGTGCCACTCAGAGTCAAGCGAGCGCGGCTTCACGGCTTGCGCGAACTCGTCGCCTTCGGTCGGGTACGGGAAACCAGCGCATAGACCAGTGGGCCGGCCCCCGCGAGCGCCAGGGCCAGGGTAAGCGCCCCGAGCTGACCCGCGTATTCGTGCCGCTCGCGCGCGAAAGCCAGCAGCAGAAGCGCTGCAGGTCCGGTGCCCAACAACAGAGCGACGGGAAGGCCGCCCGGGATGCGAAAGGGTCGCAGCAGGTCGGGTTCGCGCACGCGCAGGATCACCAGGGCGGCGAATTCGAGCATGAGTGACAGGCCGTAAAGCAGGATATAGAGCTCAATGAGGCGCTGCAGACCCAACCCCACCGCCACCGACCAGGTCACCGTCAGCGCCAAGATGGATATCCAGGGCGCCCCGGTGCTGGGGAGTTGGCGGGCAAGAATCCGCGGCAGGCGGCCATCCAAGGCGAGCACGAGCGGCAGACGCGAATACGACATGACCAGCGCATTCGCCATGCCGAGACCGCACAGCATCCCGCCCACGCCCACGGCCAGGGCGAGCCAGCGGCCGCCCGTGATGCCACCCACGGTGACCCACGAACCCGTAGTCCAGCCGCTTGGATCGAGTCCCACGTGTGCTGCCGCGGCCACGGGCACGAGGTAGGTCAAGGCCACCAGGGAGACCGTGATCAAGATGGCAAGTGGGTAGGTGCGCTGCGGTCGGTCCACCTCGCCCGCCACGGTGGAGGCATTGTCCCAGCCCCCGAAATTCCACATCGCGATCAGGGTTCCCCCCAAGAGATCGCCGCCGCGCACGGCTGCGTGGACCGGACTGGGTGAAGCGGCCCCGGTGAAGGCAAGGATGGCCATGACAACGAACGGTGCCAGCAGCAGCACGGCCATGAGTGCGGACGCCCCGCCCACCGCACGCGAGCCGCGCAAGTTGAGCGCCGCACAGATCACCAGAATCGCGACGCCCATGACCAGGCCGACGTTTCCCTGGGACGCTGCAGGCCACAGTCGCCCCAGATAGAGCAGGAACAACGTGGGGTAGATGGCCATGTCGAAGACGCTGGCGCAGAGGGAGAGCCAAGCCTCCTGAAAACCCCAGAACGGACCCATGGCCCGCTCGACCCAGACGTAGTATCCACCCTCATCGGGAATGGCGCTGGCCAGTTCACCCACCATCAAAGCCGTGGGCAGACTCCACAGGAGCGGCGTCAGCACCAGGAGCAGCAGCGCGGTCCGGTAGCCCGTCTTCTGCACCAGTTCTTCGAGGCCGTAGGGACCACCCGCGACCATGAAGTAGGTCGCGGCCACCAGGCCCGTGAGAGTAAGTTTACGCTTCACCGAGTGGTTCCCGGCAGACGCTCGAGCAAGGTCGTTAGGTCAGCGCTCTCGGCCATCCGGCTCAGCCTTCATGGCAGCCCAGCCCTCCCTGAGACTGGAAAGTGCGCGCGCATTCAGAAACCACCCAGGCCAATCAGAAGCGATCAAGCGCGAGCCCGCCAGCAGATCGCGTTAGTGAGCGCGGCGGGATTCGGACCCGCTACCCCCGGCTTCGGAGGCCGGTACTCTATCCAGATGAGCTACGCGCCCGAACGAAGATTGATTCATAGCCCGCGTCCAGCGCGTGCGCAAGCACTCCGACGCGGCACTCGTCGTATGCCGTCGCAGTGGCAACATATGTCGAAGGGGCTTGTTCCGATTTCGGACGCGACACTGTCACTGGCAGGCTCCACCCTTGCACGTCTGACCTCCGGAGCAGGTCTGGCCGCCTATCAAGCAGGAGACGATGGGAGCAAGCAATTGCGTTCCGACGAAATCGAATACACTCCCGGTCACCACGGCGGTTTTCGCGTTGTACGACGAGCCCGAAACGATGATCCACAGGCGTGCGAGCGTGTCCAGATAGGCAAGCGCCACGCGGTTCTCTGGAATCGAAGTGTCGGCGGGTCGAAAGTTGAGCTTGAAGGTGGCTGCATGCTGCAAGGCAACCGGACGTTGTTGGGCGTCAGTCTTGCTCACCGAGTAAATCGGCCCGATGGGACCTGGGTATCCGTCCAGCTTTCCGTCGTCGCTTACCAGGGTCAGGGTGACATTCGTTGGCTGGTAGAACGCCTCCTTGGGCACGTTCAGACTCGCGTCGCCGAGATAGACATCACCACCTTGCCAGTCGATGATCTCCGTCGAGCTGGCCCCCGGCGTTGCGCCGTCTGGCGTTGCGCTGTCTGGCGGCGCCTTGTCTTCCGGATATGTGTCGACGGTGGGCGACACCGGTCCGTCGGTATCTGGCGAGCCAATGACGGCCGCGTCAGCCTCAATGCCGCCGTCGCCGGTGGTCTCAACCAACGGGCTCGTGGTAAAGAGTCCTTTTCCGCAAGCGCCGGCCGCCAGGGTCATCCATGCCGCCAGGGCGACGCGAGTGCACCCATGGAAGTGCGGCCGGCTCATAAAGGGGATTGTAGCCTAGTCTGACCACCAGATCCTCGTCCGAGGGTAGTTGCACCTGCCTGTCCGAAAGTGGTCGGGAGCCCCATCCGCACGCGTTAGCGCACGGGGAGCCGCTAGTTTCTGGGTGGGGATCCGGTGGACGAGGAGCCGGACGGCGTTCTGGGCAGGCGTAGGCGGATGCCCGACAGGATGGCGGC
>PMCR01000380.1:0-6405 GCA_003155465.1 Myxococcales bacterium
ATGTGCCAGCCCGGCACCAAGGACACCGCGAAGTCAAAGGACACCACACTGTGCACACTGATGACCAGGCCGGTGGCCAAGCCCGCCAGCAGCAGGTACGCCTTGTCGTAGTGAACCCAATGCGAGGCGGCGCCCCGCCACCCCAGGCTGAGCACGGTGTAGATGCGCTTGCGCAATCCCTCGGGCGTGCGATCGCGCATCGACGCCAAATCGGGCACTAGCCCCAGATACCAATAGATCAGCGAAACCGAAAAGTAGGTGCTTACTGCGAAGACGTCCCAAATCAGCGGCGACCGGAAATTCACCCAGATGCTCCGTTCGTTCGGATACGGAAACAGCCAGTAGGCGAACCATGGGCGGCCGGTGTGCAGCACAGGGAAGATGGCCGCGCAAATGACGGCGAAGATGGTCATGGCCTCGGCAAAACGGGCAATGGCGTTGCGCCAGCGCGCGCGGAAGAGAAACAGGATGGCGGAAATCAGCGTGCCCGCGTGGCCGATACCGACCCAGAACACGAAGTTGATGATGCCGAAGCCCCATGCCACCGGCCGGTTGTTTCCCCATGTGCCGATGCCGAAGTACAGCGTCCAGCCGATGCAGAAGCTGCCGATGCCGAGCGCGGTCAGGGTCATGGCCAGGGCCGCATACCAGGCTCGCGGCGGCCGGCGGGCGGGAAATCCCAGGACCTGATCGTCGAGCGAGCCGGGCGAAACTTTCCCTTGTATGAGTTCGAGGGGCTGCAAGGCCCGGGGCAGGGGCGCGGTCGTGGCCTTCATGGCTCACCCTCGCCGGATGGATTCCGGAGCGCGGCCAGATAGGTGATGGCCGGCTTGGTGCCGAGTTCTTCCAGCACGTGGAAGCCGCGGTTGTGGCGCGAGAGTTTGGAAACCTCGCTGGCGGGGTTGCTGATGTCCCCGAACACGATGGCGCTGGCCGGGCAAGCTGAGGCGCACGCAGGCACCACGTCTTTGTCGTCGAGGTCCCGCTTCTCGCGCTTGGCCACCTGTTCGGCGTTGCGAATGCGCTGCACGCAAAAGGTACACTTCTCCATTACGCCGCGGGGACGAACTGTGACCTCGGGATTGAAGGCCAACTGGATCGACGCGGGCGTGTCGCCGGTGAAATCGAGGTAGTTGAAGCGCCTGACCTTGTAGGGGCAGTTGTTGGCGCAATAGCGAGTGCCCACACAACGGTTGTAGGCCATCTCATTGATGCCGTCGCGGCCGTGGTTGGTGGCCTGCACCGGGCACACGGATTCGCAGGGGGCGTTGTCGCAGTGCTGGCACGGCAGAGGCTGGTGGATCACGTGGGGCGAATTCCCGTCGCCCTCGTAGTAGCGGTCGACGCGCATCCAGTGCATGGCGCGGCCTTTGCGGACCTGCTCGGGCCCGACCACCGGAATGTTGTTTTCCGACTGGCAGGCCACCACGCAGGCGCCGCAGCCCACACAGGACGAAAGGTCGATGGCCATGCCCCAGCGCGGACCCTTTTGCTCCTGTCTGTCATAGAGCGACGGGAGATCCTCGCGTTCGATTCCTTGCTGGGGTTTCTTTGCGTACTCGGTCAGCGACCACAGGCGCGCGATGTCCCGGCCGTCCTTGCTGTCGTGATCTTGCGCCAGCGAAAGATCCTGGCGGCCGCCTGTCGGCGTGACGACCTTGACAGCAGCGACGCGGAGGCCGGGTGCCGGGGCGAAGGCCCACGCGCGCGTGCCCACGCCCGTGGCCACGCTGCCTTGCCAGCGGCCATGGCCCAGGGTCAAACGCAACACACCTTCGGCCTGACCGCACTGGCGCAGAATGGGTAGCGCGGGGCCACCTCCCAGGCTAACCATGTCGCCGTTCTTCACGTGCAATCGATCGGCATCGGCTGGCGACAGCGACAGCGGATTTCCCCACGACGTTCTGCTGATCGGGTCAGGCATTTCCTGCAGCCATCCGTTGTTGGCATAGCGACCGTCGAAAAGCCGTGGGTCAGTGTCGAGAAGCAGTTCAAAGCCGACGGACGGTGTCTGGGCAGCGCGGGTCGCGGCGCGGGTGCAGGCCTGTCCGTCGAGCCGGCGGGCTGGAAGCCACGCTGGCTTTTGTCGGTACAGGCCGTCGTGCAGGCAGGCGTTCCAGAAACGCGCAAAGGGGATGGGGCTGTCCTTGGGCGCGACCTCGTCTTGCCAGCGTCGCTTGACAAGATCGGCATAGCTTCTCGCCAGCGGGCGGCCCATCTCTGCCAGGCAGCGCAGGAAGACCTCCTCACCCTGCAAGGTATCGTAAAGCGGTGCCACCACCGGCTGCTGCAGGCTGAGCACATCGCTGCTGGTTTCAAAATCGTTCCAGCTTTCAAGCCAATGGTTGGTGGGCAGAACCAGGTTGCACGTAGCTGCGGTTTCGTCCTGGCAAAGACCCATGCGAACCCGCAGCGGGATCTTCGCCAGCGCGGCTCGCCAGGCGCTTGCATCCGAACCGCCATCGTCCGACTGGGGAATGTCGTAGGCAGGGTTCACGTCCCAGAACACCGCCGCACCGAAGCGGCCCGCAGCCATGGCGTCGACCACAGTCTTGAAATCGTCGGGCGTGGTCAGCGCGGGCGCGGCGGGCGCTTGGTCGGTGACGACGCCCTCGGCTTCGAGCATGCGGTTCAAGATGAGGCAAGCGGCGTGGGCCTCGGCCGAGGCTGCGGGACCGGCCAAAACCAGGGATCTGTCGCCGGCTGAACACAGATCCCTCACCAGAATGTCGAATTCTCTCGCGAACGGCTTGATCTCGGGAAGCCGGTCGAGTGCGAACGGCTCCAGGGCAGATGGAGACAGCCCCGCGGGCAAAACGCGCCCGCCTTGCAAGTGAACCGCTCGCACCAAAGCAAAGGCGATGCGAGCCAATGCCGACGGGCGGATGGGGAAACGCACGTCGGCCCTGCTGCCGGTCAGGCTCATGCCGCCCTCGAACACGTACAGGCGGCTCATGGGGCCAACGAAGTAGGCCGGTCGCCGCATAGACGAGAAGCCTGCAATTGCGGAAACCGTGTCACCCAGGGTTCCGAGAAAATCGGCTTCCAGCGCGACGATGGTTTGCGCCTTGTCGAAGCGATGCTGGGGAAGTCGTTCTTCACCGAACAGTTCGTGCTGGGCCTGGCGCTCCTGATGGTCGGCGACGGGCTCCCACGGGCAGTGGCGCAGAGAAGGCAAAGCCTCGGCCAAGCGCGCGATCAGAGCCCTGCGCGTAGGAGAAAGCACCGCCGGCGTGATCAGCGCGATGCCCTTGCTTGCCGCATCTTTGAGCGCGCGGGCGAGCTTTTCTGTCGCTGCCTTCCAGCTGCCTGGCCGGCCGTCGATGAGCGGGGCGCGCAGACGGTCAGGATCGTACAGG
The DNA here is from genome assembly GCA_003155465.1 of Myxococcales bacterium. Next base: position 3,360 of record PMCR01000380.1, read on the forward strand.
CCGAGCAGGTCGGCGGTGGCGCGAAAGCTGGTCTTGCCCCGATAGAGCGGGTGTTCGGCGTTGCCTTCGACGTGAATCGGGCGGCCCTCGCGCGCCTTGACCAGCACAGGGTAGGCCACTTCACCCTCTTGAAAGGTGCTGGCGTAGTAATTGGCGACGCCGGGGACGACCTCTTCCTGTTTCTTGGTGTAGGGGACGATGGCCGCACGGTTCCGCGTCAGCTTGCAACCCGCGCCGGTCGCCAAGGCGGCCGAGGCGCCGAGCATGGCCAAGAAACGTCGGCGGGAAAAGCCGTCGCCTTCGCCGCTGGCCTCGAGCAGGGGAAGTTTCAACATGGGCCTACGTTTGTCCATGGCGGTTCACGGAATCGGGAGAAGGCGAACGGCGGGCCGCGTGTGCGTGAGCGGTAGCGTGAGCGACCAGCGGGTGGCGTGGGCGGCTTGCGTGTGCGTAGGCGGTAGCGTGAGCGAGTGCGGCCAGCGACACAGGGAAGGCATATCGCATTCGGCGACCCGCGACCCGCACACGAACTCGCTCACGCCCACGCTCACGCGAGCCGCGAGCCGCGGCGCGACCCTGAATCTCCCGACAATCTTGATTGGGCCTGATTTCATCGGTGGCAGGCGCAGCAGTTGGTGGGTCCTGAGGTGATCTTCGAGCCTGCGGGCACGGCCTCGTGCGCATCGCGGTGGCAGGACAGGCAACTCCCCATGCGCATGAGCATCTCGCGCGAGATCTGCTCCATGGTCTGCACTTCCCCGTGGCAACTCTGGCAGGCGATGCCAGCCCCGACGTGCGGCCGGTGGTCGAAGTAGACGTGGTCAGGCAGGGCATGGACGCGTTGCCAGGGAATGGACTGGCTGGCCTTGAAGGTCGCGACTACGCGCTGGACTTCGGGCTTGTCGATCCGAGTGACGGCGTGGCAGTTCATGCAGGTTTCTACCGCAGGAACCCCGGCGTGACGCGAGCGCTCGGCACCGGTGTGGCAATAGAGGCACGGAACGTGGTTGTCGCCCGCGTGCAGTCGGTGGGAAAAGGCGATCGGCTGCCGAGGAGAATAGCCACGCGCGAATCGGTCAGGCTCGGTGGCGTATCCAACCGCCAGCAGGGTCGACAAGACCGCAATCGCGCCAATAGGCAGGACTATGCGCCAGAAGCGGTCTCGTGGATGCACGCGGTACTCACGTCGGAGTCTATGCCAGATTCAGGTGAAAGGGATCGAGCTTTGACCCAGTGTCACAGCAGGTGATGAACGCGCTTGTTTGATGCCAGGAAGCCAAGCGCGGTCACAGGGCTTTCCACGGCCGCGTCCACGGCTAAGACCTTCTGCGGCCATCGCTGCGGGCGCGGGAATCCACTTGTCCGCGCCACGGCCCGGAGTACCATAGACTCCGCGAACCTATGGCGTTGCAGGCAGGCCGAGCCTTTGGCAATTACCGCATCGTCCGGCTGCTCGGCGAGGGCGGCTTTGGGGAAGTGTACCTTGCCGAGAACCCGCTGCTTGAACGCCGCGTGGCCGTCAAGGTCCTGCACACGGGGCTGGCCAAGGACCCGGAGTTGGTCCGGCGTTTCCTCAACGAAGCGCGGGCTGCCAGCGCCATCCGTCATCGNNTTTCTCGAAGGGATCTCCCTGCAGAAATGCCTGGCGGACAAAGGGCGGCTCAGCGTGACGCGTGTGCTGTACATCGCACGCCAGGCGGGTTCGGCGCTAGGCGCGGCCCATGCGGCCGGGATCGTGCACCGGGATCTGAAGCCCGAAAACCTGTTCTTGGTACCCGACGCAACCATGCCCGGCGCCGAGCGGGTGAAGATTCTGGATTTCGGCATCGCCAAGATCAAACGCAGCGCTTCCACGGGAGGAACGCTGCAGACCCAGTCCGGTCTCATCATGGGTAGCCCCGCGTACATGTCGCCCGAGCAGTGCAAGGACAGCGCGGACGTGGACTTTCGCTCGGACATCTACTCGCTAGGCGTGATCCTCTACGAAGCGCTGTCTGGGAAAACCCCGTTCGCCGCGGCGACCGGAACCGAGATGTTGGTCATGCATCTGACGGCCACGCCCGCGCCGCTGGGCTTGACCGATGTGCCGGCCCATGTGAATACCGCTGTGCTGCGAGCCCTGGCCAAGGAGCGCGCCGAGCGGTTTGACAGCGTCGCGTCGTTCGTCAGAGCGCTGCTTGGCGAAAGAGTCGGAGCGGAAACCGCCGCGGCGGGACCGTCGAAGGCCGGGACGAGCGCGCCAGCCACGGGCCAGCCCGCGTCAGACGCCGGCCGGGCGGCTGCGGCCCCGTCCCTCACCACGTTCTCGCGGGCCACGGGCGAAGTTGAGTTGTCGGCCGTCGACGAGCCGGCACCGGCACTCGCGCGCACTCGGCGCTGGCCCTTGGTGGCGCTCGGGGGACTGGGCGCGGCTGGGCTGGCACTTGTGCTGCTGCTTCGACCCAGCCACGACCCCACGCCACGCGCGGCAACCAGCAGTCCTGGCGTCGGCGTCCCGGGCGCGCAAGTGACAGGCGCGCCTGCGCCGCATCTGCTGCGGCGGGAAGGCGCGGCGCCGGCCACGGTTCTGCTCGGAGTGCCTGACGCTGGCGCTGCAGTGGTCCCGTCGCCAGTGGCGCATTCGGCCAGAACACCATCAACCGCAGCCGGTGCGCCGGGCGCAGCTCGGACGGCGTCCGCTGCAAAGCCACCGCATCCAACAACAGCAGAGCGCCGGCACCAGGTCAGCAAGAAGCAGAGCGCGGAAGACGACTGGGTCGTTCACTAGTCTCCCCAATTCCGGATGGTGCCGGCAATGGCCCGCCATGTGATAGAGTTCACGAGGCCATGCACGGGAGCCCCGCCTGAACATGAGAATCCGATTTTGGGGTGTCAGGGGTTCTTTGCCCGTCCCGGGACCGCGAACCGAACGGTACGGCGGTAATACGTCGTGCGTCGAGGTCAGCTCCGCTGCCGGAACCCGCATCATCATCGACGCCGGTACGGGCATCCGCCGTCTGGGCAAGGAGCTGATGCGTGGGGATTTCGAGTCAGGCAAGGGAGCGGC
>PMCR01000380.1:6443-8749 GCA_003155465.1 Myxococcales bacterium
ATTCCCCATTCTTCCCGGTGCCCTTTCACCAGGCGCGCGCCGACGTGTCCTTTCGCGAGCTTCACGACGGGGCCCACTTCGAAATCAACGATGTGGTGGTTTCCTGCGCTCGCCTCAACCATCCCTACATCGCCACGGCCTACGCCCTGTCCGCCGACGGAGCCAAAGTGGCGTATATCGCGGACACGGCGCCCTTCTCGGACATTCTGTTTGGTCACGAGTTCATCGCCGGACCGCCCTCGCCGCGCTCCGTGCTGAGCAAGACCGACCACAAGACGCTTCGGACCATGCGCAGCCAGGTGGTTCGGCTGTGTGAGGGTGCGGACCTGGTCATCTACGACACCATGTTCACGCCCGAGGAGTACCGCCAGACACCCCACTTTGGGCACTCGCGTCCCTCGGATGCCGTCGAAATCTGTCACGCCGCGGGCGCCCGGACGCTGGCGCTGTACCATCACGCACCGGATCGTTCGGACACCGAAGTGGATGCGGTGCTGGCCTCCACGCGCAAGGCAGCGAAGGTGACCGCGCCCAAGCTGGAAATCGTGGCTGGCTTCGAGGGCCTGGACGTGGCCCTGGGGAAGGCATGATGGACGTCACCTTCTGGGGCGTGCGCGGTTCCATTCCTTCGCCGGGCCCGGGTACCGTGCGCTACGGCGGCAACACCGCTTGCGTGTCGGTTCGCCTGCCCAACGGCGAACTCATCATCCTCGACTGCGGAACGGGCGCGCGTAACCTGGGGATCTCCCTTCTGGCCGGTCCCTTTGGCAAGGGAAAGGGTTCGGCAGCGTTACTGCTTTCGCATTCTCACTGGGACCACATCCAGGGCTTCCCGTTCTTCGGGCCCTTCTACGTCCCGGGCAACAGCTTCGCCGTATATGGTGGGAGTCGTGGCGAGCGACTCCTGGAAGACGTGCTTGAGCGCCAGATGGCGGCCCAGTTCTTCCCTGTGCAGAGTTTCCGCAACATGGGCGCCCGCATCGCGATGCGCCCCCTGGGTGAGCACAAGGACGTGCAGGTCGGCAGCGCGACCATCCGCGCTCACGCCAACCCGCATGGACCCACCCCCGCGCTGGCCTTTCGTATCGAGGCTGGCGGCAAGTCCCTGGCCTACGCCAGCGATGCCGGCTACGGATCCGACGGTCCACCCCAGGCCGCGGTTGACCTCTACCGCGGCGTCGACCTGCTGATCCACGACAGCACATTCACCCCCGAGGACCGGGCCTTGCGATTGGAACGGGGCCTGTCCTCTCTCGAAGATGCGGTGGACTGTGCCGCGCGCGCCGAGGTCAGAAAGCTGGCGCTTTTTCACTATGACCAGGACTACACCGATTACGATGTGGACGAGCTCGTGGCGCGCGGCCGGCGCTGGCTGGACGGACGTGCCGCCGCGGGGACCGAGGTGATTGGCGCGGCCGAAGGCCTGACCCTTTCGCTGTAGGGCTAGCCCATTCACCACAGAGAGCACCGAGAACACAGAGGTCGGAAAGGAAGAAGGGGTTCGGACCAGACAGAACCCAACCCTTCCCTTTCCGGTTCGGCTCTGTGGCCTCTGCGACCTCTGTGGCAAAAAAAAGTTCGTCTCGGGCGTTCCGTTCGACCCATGCTAGCCTTTGCGCCACCATGAAGACACTGCTCGAACGCATAGGGGATCGTTCCGCCCGCGTGGTGGTGGTCGGCGCCGGCTACGTGGGCCTTCCGCTGGCGGTGGAGATCGCCAAGGCTGGCTTCGCTACCACGGCCTACGATCGCATGCCCGCGAAGGTGAACGCCATCAAGTCCGGCCAGTCCCATATCGCGGATGTTCCGTCGGCCGTGCTGGGGCCGCTGGTCGCCCAGGGCAAGCTGCAGGGCAGCGACGATCCCGCGGTGCTGGGCCAGGCCGATGCCGTGATCATCTGCGTGCCCACCCCGCTCAACAAGACCAAGGATCCAGACAACTCGTTCATCATCGACGCGGCGGACATGTTGCTGCCGCGCATGCGCCGCCCGCAGATCGTGGTGCTGGAAAGCACGACCTTTCCGGGCTTCACGCGCGAGGTGTTGCTGCCCAAGCTTTCGTCGACGGGGCTCAAGGTAGACCAGGATTTCTTCGTGGCCTTCTCGCCCGAACGCGTGGACCCAGGCAACCCGAGGTTCCATACCCGCAACACGCCCAAGGTTATCGGCTCCACCAGCCCGCTTGGGCTGGAAGCTGCGGTCGCGCTCTACAGCGCGTTCATCGAACGGGTCATCCCGGTGTCGTCCTCCGATACGGCGGAGATGGTCAAGCTGCTTGAGAACACCTTTCGCGCGGTCAACATCGG
>PMCR01000410.1 GCA_003155465.1 Myxococcales bacterium
GGCCAGCGGCCGAAGAGAGACTCCATGCTGCGGTTGAACGCCTTGGCATCCTGGGTGGTATCCAGTTTCGCGTTGAGTTTGCGAAAATCGTACTCGAAGGGCGCGTCCACGAAGTGCACGAGGCCGCGACCGCACAGGGCGGTGAGCAGGCCGGCCACCAGGGCAACGACGCCGGGGTGCTTGCCAAGGATCGGCCGCAAGAAGGCGAAGCTGACCGGCGGCCGATCCGGCGCACTCTTTGCGCCTGGGCGGCGGTCGAGGACAAGAAACAGGGCGGGCAGGACGGTGAAAGTGAGCACCCAGCAGATAATTTGACCAAAGGCCGCCATCGCGCCGAACTGGTAGAAGCCCCGGAAGCTGGTCAGCATCAGCGTGGCATAGGCGGCCGACGCGCACACGGCTGCCACCCCGGTGCCGCGCATGACGCCGGCCAGGGCCTTCTCCAGCGCCTCCTCGGTGGGCAGACCCTCGGCGCGAAGTTCCTGGTAGCGCGAGATGAGGATGATGCCGTAGTTGATACCGTTGCCCAGGATGATCGAGCCCAGGAACGCGGTCGACGAGTTGACGTAGCCGAAGAGCAGCTCGGCCATGGCAAAAGCCATGACCGTGCCGATCGCCGCCGAGACGCCGACCAGGGGCACGNNGGCCACCGGGCCTCCCACATGCGCCAACATCTCGCCCTGGAAACCCCGCGGATCGTTGTCCTTGATGAGCTGGTGGGCCGCATGGAAGAGCGCCTCGCCCGCCCGCTCACCGAACAAGCCCCCGGGCGGCAAAGCGGCCACCCAGACGTAGGTGCCATCCCGGTTGCTGAACACACCGTCGGGGAAGCGGCCGCCCAGCCAGTCCTGCTTGGTCATGCGGTCCCTCATCTGCTGGACCGTTTCGTCTTCGTCGCCCAGGTCAACCAGCAAGGGGTTCTTGCGCTTGCCGATCTCGTGGCGCAAGCGATCGCGAATCTCGCCGAGATCATCCTCGCTGGCGTAGAGCCACCTGTTCTCCTCGAAGAACGAGCGCAGATCGCGCACGTTGTAGGCGGCGAACTCCACCACGTCCTTGGGCAAAGCCAGCAGCTTTCGCGTGAGCAGGTCGGCGTAGCGGAGGTTGGCGGCGCGGTCTGGCGAGCGTATGCCGATGAGCAGCAGGGTCATGTCGCCCATGCGCGCTTGTGTCTTGGTCAGCGCCACCACGCCTGGATCGTCGCTGGGCAGAAGCTCGGAGAATGACGTGCGCAGCTCCAGGCGCGTGGCCAGCAGCGCGGCGACGATGAACAAGGCGACTGCCACAGCCAGGATTGTGCCGGCGCGGCGGGAGATGAAACGACAGTAGCGGGCCGGGAACGAATCTTGGGGGACCATCGGCGACAGTAAGGTACCCGGCAACCGCGATGGACACAACCCCGGCGCGCATGTCTGGCGTGGAAGGGCTCAGACAATGATAGAATCCTCCGCCCATGCGCTCCCTGGTCTGTCTTGCCGCACTCGCGGTCAGCTTCATCGCCGCGCCGGCGTGGGCGGTGGATGAGGTCATCACCGACATTCGGATTCACAACGCGGTTCGCACCGACGAAGAAACCGTCCGCTCCATCGCCGGCCTGTCCATCGGCCAACTCATGCAGCCGGATACCCTGGATGTCGTGCGCGAGCGTTTACACACCTCCGGGCTGTTTGCGGACGTGAATGTCTATTGGGAGCCGAACCAGGACGGCGTGCGCGTCAACATCGTGATCAAGGAGAAGTTCCCCTGGGCACCGCTGCCCACCTTCTCCTATTCGCCGGGCAACATCTCGGCCGGGGCGATCATCGCCCACGGCAACCTCTTCGGCCGAGGCAAGCGCGGGGTCATCGGTGGGCGCATCTCCAATGTCGATTCAGGCGCGCTTGTGGCCTACGACGATCCGGCGGTGTGGGGATCGTGGATCTTCTTCACCATCAAGGGGAAGTTCCAACTCCAGATCATCCCCGAATACAGCAATGAGTACTCCAACCAGCCCGGCCTGCCGGTGGCACCGATGCGCAACACCAAGTTGCGCTCATTCGGCGGCGAGGTCAACGCGGGCGTGGCCTGGTTNNTGGTTCCGCAAGGTCCGCACCTCGGTCGGATGGATCTTTGATCGGAACGATGTGATCTGGTCAGCCCCCAATCTGAACAACAAGTACGCGCCCATCGATCTGCCGCCAGCCGCGGTCAGCGCACGACGGGGCGCCGTCACCGCCAATCTGACCTTCGACTTTCGCGCCCGCCAACACGCCGTCATGTACGGCAATGCACTGGGCTTCTCGCTGGAGATGGGGGGCAAGCGGTGGGGCAGCAGCGGCGAGATGGACTACTGGAAAGCCAGCACCTCGTACGAGCATGGCATTCGCTTCTTTCGCCGCCACAACCTCATCGTGCGCGCGGGTGGCACCGCGGGCGAGAATCTGCCGCTGTGGGCAGAGAATTCGGCCGGCGGCACCAATCTGCGCGGCTATCTCTATCGCCAGTTCCAGGGCGACACGCACCTGCGCACCCAAGTCGAGTACCACTTCCCCCTCTTCTCGCTGTGGGGGCTTGATTTTCGCGGATTGGTCTTCAACGACACCGCGGCCATCTACTTTCGCAAGCTGCCGCCTGTAAACCTCGAAGGCACCGCCTACGACATCCGGTCCGACGGTCGTCAGTTTCTGCCGCCCGGATACCTCCATCAGGGATTCCAGTTCAAAGATGACCTGCACAGCTCGGCCGGCGCGGGCCTGCGCTTCTATTTGCGAACCGTGGCCATGCCTCTCGTGGGCATCGACGTGGGCAACGGCCTCGGCACGAAAGATGTGCGCGTGATCCTGGTTCTGGGCGTGTGAGCGTGCCGAACACAGAAGCCACCAAGCAGCCACCTGGCCTGTTCCTGCTGTTCGGCGTCGAGATGTGGGAACGGTTTTCCTATTACGGTATGCGGGCGTTTCTGGTGCTGTTCCTGGTTAGCACCGCCGGCGGATTCGGTTGGTCCAAGCAAGAGGCAGCCAATCTCTACGGCTGGTACACCGGCCTGGTGTACCTGACCCCGCTGTTCGGCGGCTACCTGGCTGATCGGTTCCTGGGCACCCACCGCGCCCTCATCATCGGCAGCGTCGTGATCGCCTCGGGTCACTTCTGCCTGGCCATCCCCAGCCGACCGACCTTCTTCCTCGGGCTCGCCCTCATCATTCTGGGAACCGGGTTCTTCAAGTCCAACATCTCGACCATGGTGGGACAGCTCTACCAGCCGAACGACCGGCGCCGCGACGCCGCGTTCACCATCTTCTACATGGGCATCAACACCGGAGCGGCCCTGGGGCCCATCATCTGCGGCTATCTGGCCAAGAGCACGCGTTTCGGTTGGCACTGGGGCTTCGGCGCGGCCGGCGTGGGCATGGTTGCGGGATTGGTCACCTACCTGGTCTTCAAGCAACGCTACTTGCCAGGCATCGGCGAACAGCCCGCCGGTCGAGCCCCTGCGCGGGACGGACCAGCCCACCAGCCGCTTTCTTCTGACGATTGGCGCGGCATTGCCGCCATCGCCATTCTCGCCTTCTTCAACATCTTCTTCTGGCTCGCCTTCGAGCAGGCGGGCTCGTCAATGAACTTCTTCGCCGAGGAGAGAACCGGGCGAGCGTTCCTCGGCATTGACTTCCTCGCTCCCTACTATCAGTCGGTGAACCCGGTTGCCATCATCGTGTTGGCGCCAGTCTTTGCCTGGATGTGGGGCCGGCTGGCGGCGCGCGGTCGCGAGCCGAGCACGCCGGTCAAGTTCGCCGCGGGCCTGTTCCTGGTCAGCGCCGGCTTTACCATCATGGTGGTGGCTGCGCGGCTGTCCGACGCCGGCGTTCGGGTGAGCCCGCTGTGGTTGATCGCGACCTACGTGTTGCAGACCTGCGGCGAGCTGTGCCTGTCGCCCGTCGGCCTGTCCATGGTGACCAAGCTGGCGCCGGCGCGCTTCGCCTCGCTGATGATGGGCGTCTGGTTCTTGGCCTACTTCGTGTCCGACCGCTGCGCGGGCATCCTGGCCGGCCAGGTCGAAAGGGTCGAACGCGGCGAGGTGTTTCGCATTCTGGGCGGCCAGGCGGACTTCTTCCTCATGTTCGTGGTCGTCACCTTGATTGCGGGCACGGCGCTCTTCGTGCTTTCGGGCACGGTCAAGCGACTGATGCGCGGACGGGCGTAGCAGGCGCGTTGGCGTTCTTGGCGAGCACCCTCATGGCGACAACCATTTCCACCCGCAACGAGCCGGTGACGGAAATCTGGTCGACATGCTCGACGATCGCCTGTACGTGGTCAGCAACGAGGACGCGCCTTGCTGCCGGCTGTTCCAGGTCGATCCGCAGAAGCCCCAGCGCGAGCACTGGAAACAGATCATTTCCGACGGCAAGGACATGCTAGCAAGCCGCTTGCCAAATCGATCAAGCAGTATGCGGACGAGATGGCATTCCTCTTCGGCCAACTCTGAATTCTGTGATTCTGGCGACCGACGCCGGCGGGTAGTAGGGTCAGCTGGTGAACAAGACCCGCGTCATCATTCTCTTTGGTGGCCGATCGGCAGAGCACGAGGTGTCGCTGCTATCGGCCCGCAACGTCTTCGTCGCCCTCGATCGCGAACGCTTCGATCCGTTGCTGATCGGCATCGACAAGCAGGGCCGCTGGCGGCCCGAGGCCGAACAGACCCTGCTGGGTGCCACGGGCGATCCGCGCACGCTTAGCTTGAAGGCGGTGGGGAGCGCGCTGGAGGTGCCCGTCTACCCCGAAGGTGGTGGGGCCATGACCGCGGCGCGTGCCTTGCTCCGCCACGACGACGTGGTGTTTCCGGTTCTGCACGGGACCTATGGCGAGGACGGAACCGTGCAAGGTCTGCTGGAGCTGGCGGACATCGCGTACGTTGGGCCGGGGACGCTCGGCTCGGCCATCGGCATGGACAAGGACGTGGCCAAGCGTCTGCTGGCGCAGGCTGGGATCTTGGTCGTGCCCTGGCGGCTGGTCACCGCGCGCAGATTGGCCCGCGACCGCGCGGGTGCGCTGGCGCAGGCTGCAGAGCTGGGCTTCCCGGTGTTCGTGAAACCGGCCAATGCGGGATCATCGGTCGGTGTCAGCAAGGTCACCTCCGCCGCCGAGTTGGAACCTGCCCTGCGGGCCGCGCTGGCCTTCGACAGCAAGGTCCTGGTGGAAGCGGCGGTCAATGCCCGCGAGATCGAATGCGCGGTGTTGGGCAACGACGAGCCCCAGGCCTCCATTCCGGCGGAGATCATCGTTCATCACAAGGACGGCTTCTATTCCTACGACGCCAAGTACGTGGACGCGGACGGCGCCGACGCAAGAATCCCGGCCGACATTCCGTCCGAGCTGAGCCTGCGGGTGCGCGAGCTGGCGAAGGACACTTTCCGCTGCCTGGAACTGGCGGGAATGGCGCGGGTAGATTTCTTCCTCGACCGGCAGTCGAGCGCGCTATACGTGAACGAGGTCAACACCATCCCAGGCTTCACCGCCATCAGCATGTACCCAAAAATGTGGGAGGCCTCCGGCGTGTCGCAGAAAGAGCTGATTGCGCGCCTGATTGACCTGGCCATCGAGCGGCGCGCGGAACGGCGCAAACTGAAGACGCAGATCTGATCGATTTCACTTCGGCTGTCCCGTCCAGCGCCGGTAGGCGCGTCGGACGTAGGCCAGACGCTCGCCCACCGTGGGGTAGCGGCGGCAAAACCAGCGCACCAGTTCCTGGGTGTGCCCGATCTCTTCCGGCGAGAGCGGAATCGCTAGCCGCCGCTTCCACTCGTCCAGCGGCACCGGCTGCTCGGCCAAGGCTTTGAGCCTAGCGCGCGTTTCAGGCGATGCGGGGCCGATGACCTCGTTCACGGCTTGCGCTCCGCAACCAGCAGAGTTTGCAACAAGCGGATGTCTTCGATGTCTTTGGGCCGCGCCGCGAATTGCTTGGTCAGGATCAAGTCAGCCAGGGCCGGAACGATGATCGGTGTGTCGGGATCGAGGTGCAGCGTCTGGCGCCGGATCCAGAGATCGTCGAAGGCAACGGTCGCGCCGTCCACCGTCGGCACCGATCGAGTGGCGAGCACGTCCACATGCTCATCGTTCTCGAGAACATAGCGGCCCCGCTTGCGCACCTCTTCCGGCGTGTGGCTTGCGACCAAGCCCACAGGTTCAGCCGCCGCATTGAAACGAGCCACATCGTCAGGATGGACCCAGAAATCATAGTCCGCGGTCAGCAAGGGAAGGCCAAGGGCGACCAACGCGCGCCTGCCAATGAGCAAGGCGCGGGCACCGCTTTGGGCGATGCCCTGAAAGAAAACGCGTTCGTCGAAGTCCGTGCCCTGCACGGAGGGAAGTATATAGCCTTTTCTCCACTACAACGCCCTGGACCTGGAGAACGAGCCAACTCTACTTCTGGTCGAGCACCTCAATCGGCGGCATGGTCTTGCCTTCGAGATACTCCAGGCTGGCGCCGCCGCCGGTCGACACGTGGGTCATCTTGTC
>PMCR01000400.1 GCA_003155465.1 Myxococcales bacterium
AAGAAGCAGGTGAACGCGCGCTCCTATGTGGCCGATTTCAACTTCAAGGGTGCCGATCAGCAGAAGCGGGTAAAGGACTTGTCAGGCGGCGAGCGCAACCGGGTGCACCTGGCCAAACTGCTGCGCAGTGGGGGCAACGTCCTGCTGCTCGACGAGCCGACCAACGATTTGGATGTGGATACCCTGCGCGCGCTGGAAGATGCGCTACTGGGCTTTGCCGGCTGCGTGGTGGTCATCAGCCACGACCGCTGGTTCCTCGACCGTATCGCCACCCACATTCTGGCTTTCGAGGGCGACAGCCAGGCGGTGTGGTTCGAGGGCAACTACCAGGACTACGAAGCCGACCGCCATCGACGCTTGGGCGCCGACGCCGATCAGCCGCATCGGATCCGGTACAGGAAGCTGATCCACGGCTCGTAGGGGCGACGAGCGGGCGACTGCAGGTCGCCCGTACGGGAGGTCGCCGACACCATTTGCATGCCCGTCGCGTGAACCATCGCGTCCGCGCTACAATGGCGTCGATGGCCGACGAGGACGACACGCGAGCATCCGGCGCGGATGCGCCCAGCAGGCTGCTGGCTCGGCGGGGATGCGCGCTCGCGGTGTTTCTGATCGTGGCGGCTCTGCTGCTTGGGGCGTCGTTCGGCCCTCACCTGCGCGGCGAGTTCGTGTGGGACGACATCTATCTGGTGGAGGGGAACCAGGCCATCTTTCGCATCGACGGCTGGCGCACGCTTCTGCAGCACGACCTTTGGGGACCGGTGACCGGCAAAGTCTCGCAACTCTATCATCCCGTCCCGATGCTTTCGCTGTGGCTGCAAGGGATCTCGCAGACCGGATCGCTGGTCGGCTTCCGTCTGGCGAATCTGGCCTTGCACGGTCTGTGCGCCGGGCTGCTCTGGCTCTTTCTGGGCAGGCGCGGGGTCGGCCGAGGGGCGGCACTTGTGGCTGTGGCAGTCTTTCTGGTGCACCCCAGTGTCACCGAGCCAGTCATGTGGATCACGGGCCGACACGATACCCTGGGCATGGCGTTCGTCCTGGCCGCCCTGCTGGTTTGGCCGGTTGCCGGCCGCGGAATCTGGTTGGGAGCCAGCCTGGCCGGTATGGCCGCGGCCATGGCTTTTCTGTGCAAGGAACAGTTCTTGGTGGTTCCGGTTCTGTTGCTGCTCTACACGGTGGTGGGGACGCGCGTCCGAACCGCTGGTCTCTCGGGACGACGTCGATGGTTCATCTTGCTGCTGCCGTCCGCTGGTCTTGCGGCGGCCATGCTCTGGCGTGCCCACCTTGGCATTCGCCTGGGCAGTGATGAGCTTGCTCGCGGATTCGGGCGACTGCTCGTCTGCTACGCCACCATCGTCTGGCACTATGGGGCCCAGCTTGTCTCGCTGGGAAATTCCGCCACCCTGGACCTATTCATCCCCCTCGGCCCCTGGGCGGCAACCGGCGTCCTGGTCGTTCTGGTCGCGTTGCTGACTGTTCTGGCGCGGGCCTGGTGGCGAGAGCCCGCGCGCTTTTCGCTGCCCTTGTTCGGAGTGTCATGGTTTCTTCTGGCACTCGTTCCCCTTGTGGCGGCGGTTCCCCAGATCGGGTTCTATGGCAATCGCTACGCCTATTTTCCCCTGGGCGGACTGACAGTGGCAGCCGTGGGTTTGCTGGCACCCCCGGCGGGGCGTGCCCGCGGTCGCTTGTCGCGCTTGTGGATGACGGCCGGCGTGTTGCTGCCTGCGCTGTTGGTCCTGTCCACGTCGTCTGCGGCCGCCACATGGAGCTCGGACCTGTCGCTCTACCGAGCTGATCTCCTGCGCGACCCCGCCAACGGGATCGCCCACTACCACTACGGCTACGCAGTCCTGCGACGGCGTGGATGTGGCGAGGCCCTGCCGATCTTCCTGGCCGCAACCCGCTTGGCTCCCCGCTATCCGCGGGGCTGGCACAATCTGGCCGGCTGCTTGGAGAACCTGGGGCGTGCGGCCGAGGCGGTAGAGCCGGCGCGGAGAGCTGTCGAACTGGAGCCCGACAACGCCCGCAACCAGTACAACTTGGCGGTGGCGCTGGCAGCCCGTGGCGACGGGATCGGCGCGATATATGCGCTGCAAGAGTCCCTGGCGCGTGAGCCTTCGTTCAAACCGGCGCGGGAGTTGCTGGTTGATCTCCGTCGCGCGCAGATCCAGCCATGATCGCCGGTCAGCATTTGCAGGCGCCGTGTCTTCTCGGTAGAATAGGGCCAATGATTCCTCACGCCGAATTTGAACGGGCCATCACGCAATGGAAGATCCGCAGGCAAGGCGGCCAAGTGGCCACCCAGACCGCGGATGTCGCCTCAGGGGCCGTGGTGGGCGAGATGGCGCTTGCTAACGCGGAGCCAGGTCTGCTGTCGGGAGAGATTTCCAGCGCTGAGATGAGCAGCGGCCCCGCCCCGGGCGACTTCGACCCCAATGCGTAGGATCAGAAGTACGCGCGCGCGCCCAGGCTGAAGTCGATGGTGAAGTCCAGGGGCGGGAAGGCCACGAGAGAGGGCGCTATTTCGATGTAGGCTTCGAGGAAGCTGGGGCGCCGGAATGTGACGGCGAACCCGAGCGGAACGCGGGCGAGGAGCACAAGATCGTGGCCGAGTTTGTTGGACCCGTAGGCCCACGTGATGACCCGGCCGCCCAGGCCCGCGTACCAATCCAAGCGGTTCGTCATCTTGACGATGTTTTCTTGGTACAGGTAGTCCGCGTGCACACTGATGTTGCGGTGGAGGTCGCTGCAACGATAGCTCTTGTCGTTCGCATCCTTGCACCAGTAGTAGCCCCACCCGCCGAACCCGAGCCCGAGGTCGAAGGCATTGGCGCCCCCGACAAAGGCCTTGGCCGTGATGGCGGTTGGCTCGCCAATCTGGAAGCCAAGGCCGAAGTTGCGCGAAGAGCCAACCTCGGTTGCCTGCCCGCGGCTTGCGCCGGCCGCCACCGCTGCCGCGGCGGCCAAGGTGAGAAGAAAGACACGCTTCATGGGCGATTATCCTAGTACGTCTTCGTGTCGATCGATCTGCACATTTCTCGCCTCGACTCGGTCGAGGAGCTAGAAATTGGATGTCTTGCCCCTGCGCTCTGTTGCCGTCTTCTCGCTGCTGCTTGCCCTGCCGGCCGGCGCTGCCTGTCGTCGTGGGCGTTCGGGCCCGCCTGCCCAAGCGCTGGCGGTTTCTTCCGAGCCCGCAACTCCTGCGCCCGCGGCACGAGCCGAGAAGCCGGCCCCGCCGCCCAAGCCTGACCCAGATGCTCTGCCCGAGGCGTCCCCACCCGTCGAACGTCGTGCCATCCAGGTCGTGGCCGGAAAGGAACGGGTGGTCGACGCCGAGCAAGCCGTGCAGCGCGGCCTGACCCTGGTGGATCTCTCCGACGGATGGGCGCCCTACATCTTCCAGGATGGCAAGGCGGCCGATGGCGCGCTTCTGCCCAACCGCTACCGGGCTGTGTTCGTCGGGCTGGCCAGCGATCGCACCGACGGTGATGGCCAAGCCCTGCCACCAGGTGAGCGCAACTATCTCGAACTGTACGGCATCCCACCTTCGCTTTCTGTGGTGCGGGCGCGCTTTGTCGAGGACGCGGCCCGGAACTGCGAGGCCAGCGTGGACAATGCTCGTCTGCTCGCGGTGGACAGCATTGAGACTTTCGGTCACAGCACGGAGAAGAAGGAAGCCGCCAGGCACCGGCTGCGTGGCCTGCGCCTGGAGGCCGCGCGTGCCAAGGCGGGCGTTGCCACTATCGCGGAGTTGGCCGCGACTGACCCTCGCTGCGCGGGCGAGGTGAAGACCCACCTGAGGGTGGAGGTCGAGCGTGTCGCTTTTGCCGAAGTGGAGAAGCGCCTGGTTTGCGAGGGACTCATGGACGCAGCCAAGCACAAGCCGGGCAGCTACGACGCGCCCATGCGATCGGCGGTTCTGGATTTCCAGCAGAAGAACGGCGTCTTCGCCCAGGCCGACCTCACCCGCGCCACCTTGGAGGCCATGGGTCGGCCGCTGCTGGCCAACGACTTCGCTACCCTGCGCAGGGTTCTGGCGGAGCGGGCGGCCCACGCGGGCGGCTTTGTCGAGGACGGGACTGCCATCGCCGCCATGCCGCTTCCCAAGCGTGGCAAGCCCCGTGCGATTCCGACCTATCGGACTGCCGATGGGAAGTCGGTGCCTGTGCCGGACCTCGTCGGGCAGGCCACGGACGCCCTCCTGTCGCGGCTGGGCCTGGCCTCGCCCGAGGATGCGCTGGCCTTCTTCCGGCGTCATCCGGAGAGCGACTTTCGCTGGCTGCAGGCTGCAGTGCGCTTCCCCGCTCCGCCCGAGTACTACGGGCCCAAGATGGACCTTGTCGCCGAAATCGATCGTGGTGATGTCTGGTACGACTTTCCCTTTGACAGCAAAGGCAATCGGCTGCCACAGCCGCGCACGCGCTATCCGACCTTCAATCTCTACGTGCGCTGGCGGGGCGAGAAAGTTCCCCTGGTCAGTTGGCGCACGACCATCGGCGGCTGGCGCTCCGAACTCGCTGCCGACGGCGAAGAGTACTACCGCTACAAGGATTCTGACGTGGGCAAGCGGGTGTGGCGGCACATCGTGTCTGCGCCGGTGTGGTTGCCCCCGCCCAGTTCACCCCTGGCATCGATGGTGAAGACCAAGTGGGTCGCCGGCGGCTACCCCCGTGTGGTCAATTACGATGAGACCGGGCCAGGATTCCTCTCGGCCTACGGCCTGGTGGCCGGCATCCACGAGCAGGCCAGGCAACGCGGCGAAGGCGTCGCCTATTTTGACAACGGGATTCGCACCCACGGCTCGTTCGACTACATGTCTTTGCGTGGCCGCTTCTCCCACGGCTGCCATCGCCTGTACAACAACCTGGCGGTTCGCCTATTCTCGTTCGTGCTCAAGCACCGGCGCGCCAAGGTTCTCGGGCCCATGGCGCTGAACTTCCGGCGCGTCTTCTACTGGGACGGCGAGGTGTTCGAGATGCGCCTGCCAACCCGCGGCTTCTACTACGAGTTGGATCCCGCCCTGCCAGTCGAGACCCTGAAGGGAACGATCGTCGGCCAGTTGCAGCAGCCCGTGACAGACTACGTCCGCAAACCGGGCGTGACTTATGCCGGTGGCAAGTTGCCCTCGGCGCCCACCGGACCCGAGAGCAAGGCGGGTGGCGGCCGAGCCGAACCCAGCACAGAGGGCAAGGTACCGTGAGCGCTCGGGTGTTTTTCCGAATCAGCCTGGGATTGGCCCTCGCGGCCAGTTGCCGCCAACCGCCGGTCGATGGCACGGGGCCGTCCGCGACCGGCCCCGCCCCCACCCAGGTGGCAGTGCCGTCCAGCAAGGGAGAACCGGCCGCTGCGCCGCCCAGGGCCGCTGTTACCGCAGCCCCTGTCAGCGAGAGAGCGAAAGCCGAGGATGATCTGCAGTCCGAGGAGCGAGAAGCGAACCCACTGTCGGAGACGGTGACCCTGACCCTGTCCATCAGCCCGCCGGTCAAGGCGATGGTCATGTGGGGCAGCAAGCAGCTCGCTCGCGTCGCGCCCGACAATCCGACCGTCGAGCTGCAGCGCCCGCGCAACACAGGCCCACTGGACCTCGACATTCGCGCCGAGGGCTTTCTGCCGCACCACACGCGCCTCCATTCCGACCGGAACGACAAGGTAAGTGTGCGTCTGGTGCGTCCGGCAGACGCACCTGGCCTTCTCGGCTACCGCAGCTCGGTTGCGGCCACGGCTGCCAAGGGCAAGACCAAGTAGCCTCGCTGGCAGGCGCGCCACTGGATTCGAAGAGAGTGGCTGGTCATGCGCCATTCTCGCTGCGCTTCAGCGGATTCTCGACGAGGTGACCTGCAGTTGTGTAGCACGACATGAGATCAGCACTATCGTCGCCGACGGGGATCGAGTGGCTTGCCGCTGCGCCGGCTGCCAGGGCGGGGCCGCTTGGCGCGCGGGGGCGCGGTGCCGCCCGGGCTGGGCTCGCTTGTGGGCGGCAAGGCTGGGCTCGACGGACGCGGCTTGCCTTCCAGGCTCTCAATGCGCTCGCGCAGTTTGGTCGACTCGCCGCTCAGTCGTTCTACTTCCTCGGAAAGCTTGCGCAGCTTCTCCTCGGGTTTGCCTTTTTCGCGCAGATCGCTGATAGCCTCGCGCATACGCCGCTTGGCGCGACCGTCCAGCTCGGCGTGCAGTGCCGCCTCGATGGCGGGCACGGCGCGGCCGTCGCCCAGGACGGCCAGCGAGGAGGCCGCCTCCCCGCGCACGCGGAAGTCAGAGTCGGAAAGCCAGCCTTCAATGCGTTCGCGGGCGCGGCGCACATGCAGGGTTCCCTCGGCCAGGTGGGCGAGGGCGCCCACAGCCGCGCGGCGGGCGTAGATCGACGCGTCGGGTGCGAAGGCCGCCTCGACCAGCGGGATGGCTGCCTCATCTGCGGTGGCGCCCAGCCCTTCGATGGCGCGGGCCCGAATCACATCCTGGAAGGAGCTGCGCGAGAGCACCGCGGGAAGCACGGCGACCGCGCTGGGCGAGCGGGTGCGGCCCAGGGCCAAGGCGGCGGCAGCCTCCACGAAGCAGCTCGCATCGCCTCCGACCACCCAGCGTTCGAGCAAGTCTGCCGCACGCTGGTTGCCAGGCACGTGGGTGACCACGAAGTCACCCAGCGCGGCGGCCACCGCGCGCCGCACGCGTGGGTTTTCCTGCGTGCGTGCGTTGAGCAAAGTATCGAGGGCGTCCTGCCGCCGGGTCTTGCCGAGTGCAGCGGCCGCGGCGGCGCGCACGGACCAGAACGAGTCGCTTTCCAGCGCCGCGGCTAGGGCCACCACCGTGGCAGGCTCGGGCAGATCGGCGAGCGCACGCGCCGCCAGGACCCGATCGACACCCAGGTGCGCGGCCTGCAGTTGTCGCTCCCACAGGGCACGCGGTTTTTTTAGCTTGATGCTCTTCAGCACCACGTCGCCGGGATCGAAGATGACCTGGGAGGGGCGGGCGGCCAGGGGGAACTCGAAGGCGTGGCTGCGCTGGCTCACGTCGATGCCTTGCTCGCTCTGCACGCCCTCCACCTCGAAAAGAACCCGCGTGGTGAATCGCTGCGGCCGGTCGCCGGATTGCTTCTGCTCCAGGCGCAGGGTGCCCACCTTCTTGTCCGCGTCCCATTCCCAGGTGCCCTCCAGTTCGGGGTGGCCGGGACTTCCCACCCACTGGTCGAAGAACCAGTCCAGGTTGCGGCTCGATGCCTCCTCGATGGCGCGCGCCAGGTCGCGCGTCTCGACCGAGCCACGCGCGTGGCGCTCGCCGTAGAGGCGCAGGGCACGCCAGAAGCTGTCCTCGCCCAGCTCGTGGCGCAGCATGTGCAGCACGCGGCCGCCCTTTTCGTACAGGTGTCGATCGAAAAGATCGATGGGCTCTTGGTATTGGCGGCAGACGATGGGGCGCTGGTAAATGCCCGCCTCGCCGAGGTAGGCATCGAGATCGCCCAGCAGATCCACGTCGGCCTCGTCGCGACCGCGCGTGTGGTCCCGCCACACATATTCAAAGTAGGTGGCGAAGCCTTCGTTCAGCCAGGCCTCGGGCCATTCGCGGCAGGTGAGCAGATCGCCCCACCACTGGTGGGCCAGCTCGTGGCACACCAGTGGCTCGACATCATGGTCGAAAGCGGCGCGTGGGTCGAGCATGGCCTCGGAGGTGAGGGTGGTGGCGGTGGTATTCTCCATGCCGCCAAAAATGAAGTCGTGCACAAAGACCTGGCTGTAGCGCCGGTGCGGGTAGGTGATGCCGATCCGCCGGGAGAAGAAGTCGATCATCTCGGGCGTGCGCCCGAGGCTGCGTCGAGTGTCCGCTTCGCGGCCCTTGGGCGCGTAGTAGTAGACATCAACCCCGGTCTCCGGCGCACGGTCCTTCAGTTCGGTGAACTGGCCGCACACCAGGGTCACGAGATAGGGCGGATGGGGCAGATCCATGACGTAGTGCCAGCGCGTACGTCCGTCGGGCAGGTTGGTCTGGTCCGCCAGGTCGCCGTTGGAAAGGACCGTCACGCCCGCGGGCACGGTGCAGAACACCTCGCTGGTGGCCTTTTCAACCGGAAGATCGACGCACGGCCAGTAGAAGCGCGAATCATCATCCTGACCTTGACTCCAGCATTCCAGCAGGCGGTCGGGGTGGGACTGGTCGGGTCCGACGAAGTAGAGACCCCGGCGTGGCTTGCAGCGGTAGTCGACCGCTAGGGTGAAGCGTTCGCCGCGCTCGAATGTCCGGCCGAGCGCGATGCGCAGCCGTTCGCCATCGTAGTCCACGCCTGATACGGGCTTTCCGTCGACGCTCGCCCGCTCGATGGTCATGTCCACAGCGTTCAACTCGACTTTGTCCAGGCCGTCCCGGCGTGCCGTCAGGGAGAGGCGTGATTGACCCTGCAGGGTGCGGGCAGCCAGGTCGGGTTCGAAGCTCAGGCAGACGTGGCTGACCGCGACCGGGCGGTCGGGAACGTAGTGGGTGGCGGTGCCGGGGGGGGCGAACGGTCTGGGCATGGCGGGCGGGCCTCCGAGGAGTCACTGACGTTAGCGCGAAAGCGAGGGC
>PMCR01000148.1 GCA_003155465.1 Myxococcales bacterium
TCATCCAGCCCCTGCCCCGGGGCAGGGGCTGGATGAGGCTGGCTCGGTCACGCTCCAGCGCCACCGGAAATACAAACTGCATCTGGATATGGACCAGTCGGTGTCGGAGGCCTTCGTCGGCTGGACGCGCGACGAGTTGGGCGGCTATGCGACAACCACCAACGGCGACCACATCATCGGCGGGGTTCAGGAGATCATCAGGCTCAACTGGTACGCGGAAGGCGGCGATCTTGGCGACGGCGACAAGAAATACGGCGGCGTTACAGGATACAACCCCTATGAATCCGCACCGCAGCCCTTCCCCAGTGCGCTGGGAATTGACTGGACGACACCCAAGAAGGCCGCCTACGACAAGGACAGCGCGCGCATCATGGTGGTCGTGCGCGACGACCGTGGCGGTGTGGCTTGGGCCAGCGCCGTCGTCACGCTGGAGTCGCAGCCATGAGCGTGCCCGGCCGGACTGGCCTGACGACCCTGTTGCTGCTTGCCGTGGGGTTTGCAGCCCAGGCCGCCGAGGAGGCTGGCAGCCACCCCGCGCCCTTCGCCGAGATCGACGCGAGCGCTCTCTCCAAGCCTCCCAAGCTGGTCAAGCCGGCGATTCCCAGCTATCCAGCCGAGGCAGCAGAGAAGCGCGTCGAGGCGGAGGTCACCCTGCTAGTCGACCTGGACGACAAAGGCGAGGTTTCGGGCGCGGCCGTGATCGAGCCCAAGCCGCCCACCGGCATGGGTTTCGAAGAGGCAGCGGTGATCGCGGCCTATCAGCTCGGCTTCGAGCCGGCCGAAATGAACGGCAAGCCGGTGCCGGTCCAGATTACCTACAAGTTCAAATTCATCCCGCCCAGGCGGGCCGCGCCGCCCCCGCCCCAAGCAGAAGAAGTCGCGCCAGAGCCGCCCAAGCCTGTTCCAGTGGAAAACTTCACTGGCCTACTGGTCGAGCGAGGCACGCGCCTACCCATGTCGGGCGTGACCGTGACTGTATATCGCAACGAGGACGGCAAGCCGGTGGGGTTCGAGGCTCAGAGCGACGACAAAGGCGTGTTCCATTTCTTCGATCTTGCGCCGGGCACCTGGAAGGTGGTCCTCGAACCGCCGGGTTACTACCCGTTCCGCACCACCGAGGACATCAGGACCGGCGAGGCCACCCGCGGCACATACTACGTGGAGCGTGGCTCGTACAATCCGTTCGACAAGCGGGTGACGGCGCCGCGAGAGCGCAAGGAAGTCACCCGCGTGGTGATCGACCGCGAGGTCATCGACCAGACGCCGGGGGCCATGGGCGATCCCCTAGCGGTGATCCAGAACTACGCCGGGGTGGCGCGCGTCATGGGCCTGATGGGCGAGATCGTCGTGCGCGGTTCGGCGCCGAAAGACACCAAGGTGTTCGTGGACGGTGCGGAAGTGCCCATCGTGTATCACTTTGGCGGCCTGCGCAGCGTGCTGCCCACGGGAATGATTGAGAACCTGGAGTTCTATCCGGGCAGCTTCTCTCCCTACTACGGTCGCGCCATTGGCGGCGTGATCGATGTGACGCTGAAGAAGCTGAAACCCCAGAAGGTGGGCGGCTACGCCGATGTGAACCTGCTGGACAGTGGCGTGTACCTGGAAGCGCCCATCGGCAACAAGGCCGCCATCGCCATCGCGGGCCGCCGCAGCTACATCGACGCCATCCTGAACGCGGTCATTCCCGACAACGCGCCGGTCACCGGCCTTTCCTTGCCCGTGTACTACGACTTCCAGGCGTTGGCCACCTACCGGCCCGCGCCCGCGCACGACTTGCGCGTGTTCTTCTTTGGCTCGGACGATCGCTTTGCCATGATTTTCAAGAACGGGGCCAAACTGGGTGCCGACATTACGGGCACCCAGCTTTCGCTGGCCACCACGTTCTACAAGGGCATTGCCACGTACAAGTACGTGCCCAGCGAGCGTTTCGAAAACACCGTCCGCCTCGCTGCAGGCCGCGACATTCTGGACACGAAGGTCTTCCAATTCTACGAGTACCTGAAGCTGGACTCCATGCAGGTCCGGGACACCGCCCGGTACAAGCTGTCAGACAAGCTGACCCTGGTGGGCGGTGTCGACGCCGTTTCCCAGCACTGGATTGGCCACGTGCGCATGCCCAGCCCACCGCGCGAGGGCGACAATCCCGAGACGAACGCAAACTTGAGCAAGCAGATCACGACCGACGTGGACGAAACCCACCTTCTGCCTGCGGCCTATGCCGAGGTCGAGATCACGCCCGTCAAGGGCCTGCTGCTTCTGCCCGGCGTGCGCTTCGACTACCTCTCGGACATCCACCAGACCACCTGGGCGCCCCGCTTTACCGCCCGCTATCAATTCGACGACCACTATGCACTCAAGGGGGGTATCGGCCTATTCTATCAAGAGCCCACCGTCGATGAGAGCAACAAGGACTTCGGCAACCCCGACCTGAAATGCGAACGCGCCATCCATTACTCATTGGGCGGCGAGTGGCGGCCGCGCAAGTACCTGTCGCTCGACGTGACTGGTTTCTACAAGGATCTCGCCAACCTGGTCAGCCGCACCGATCAGAGCAAGATCGTCGACGGAAAGCGGGTGGCCCTGCAATACGACAACAACGGCGTGGGCCGCGTGTATGGCGTGGAAGTGGTGGCGCGCCACGAGACGAACGCCGGCTTCACCGGCTGGCTGGCCTATACCCTGTCGCGCTCCCAGCGCCGCGATTCAGGCGAGACCGACTATCGCCTCTTCCAGTACGACCAGACCCATATTCTGACCGCGGTGGGCATGTATGCGTTGCCGCACAACTGGCAGGTGAGTTCGCGTTTCCGCCTGGTCAGCGGCAATCCCGAAACCCCGGTGGCCAACAGCGTGTTCGATTCGGCGCGCGTCGAGTACCAGCCCATCTACGGCCGCAAGTTCTCCAGCCGCAGTCCGATGTTCTACCAGCTGGACGTGCGGATTGATAAGCGCTGGGTTTTCAATAGCTGGATGCTCAACGCGTATCTCGACATCCAAAACATGACCAACCACACCAACGTCGAGGGCACGCAATACAGCTACGACTACAGCCAGTCCCAGACCACCTCGGGCATTCCTATTTACCCCATCCTCGGCATCCGGGGTGAGTTCTGATGAGGCCTTCCATGACTCACGCAAGAGCTATTAGTTGGGCATGCGCGTTCCTTCTGCTTGGATTGTTGGCACGGCCTAGGCTGGCGCAGGCCCAGGATCTGGAAGAGCCGCGCGCCCGCCAGGGTTACTGGATCGGCCTGGGCGCGACGGGCGTTGGCGCACAACTGGTCGAGAAGGGCAGGCTCATCGGCGTCTATCCGGGCGGCGGCTTCACCCTGCGTCTCGGACAGATGCTCACGCGACGGTTGGGCCTGGGACTGTCGGTCGACTACGCCTACATCCGGAAGAATCAGGACGCGGGCGCCCTGGGTGGCCTGGCCATCGAGGTCAACGTCAACCTGTGGCGCAATCTTGCTGTCCACTCTGGAGCGGGCTTCGGCCTGGTCATGCTGACCGACCAGAACAGCGAGGACAAGGCCCTGCGTGGGGGCGCGGGCTCGTATCTGCTGGCGGGAGTGAGCTACGATTTCTTTCCCTGGCGCAACCGCCTGACCGGCGGCTGGGCCGTGACCCCGACGGTCAATTTTCGCGCGATGCCCGATGGCGACATCCACTCATACACGGTCTTCGCGGGCGTGCAGGTCATCCGTTGGTCCGGCCTGCTGCGCAAGATGCTCATCCTGCCCGAGGAGTAGCCCCAGTCCGGGTAGCATCGCAGTCCGCAACCGCGCGGCGGCAATGCAGGCGTCAGTCAGAGCGGCTCACGGCAGCGGCTTGCCACTCTCGTCGCGAGCTTGATCGATTCCGGGTGCGCCCGCTTGGTCGCCCGAGTGGGTGTCCCGCACGACACGGCGCCAGACCTTTCCCGCCACCACGGCGCCAAACGCCAGCACCGCGCCCCAGGGGCCGGCCCTGCGGCCGACGCCGGCGACATCGCAGCCGCCCGATGACGTTTTGTCGGTAGCAGTCGAGGGCCCCGATGTCGACGCGCCGCTTGTCGCCACACCGCCCGTTTTCCCCGCGCCACTGCTGCCGGTGGTACCGCCCGCAGCGGTGATGCCCCCCGCAGCGGTGGTGCCGCCTGCAGCGGTGGTACCGCCTGCAGCGGTGGTTCCGCCCGCAGCGGTGGTTCCGCCTGCAGCGGTGGTTCCGCCTGCAGCGGACGTGCCGCCGCTTGCGGCTGCGGACCCGCTGGTGCCGCCGCTCGCGGCTGCAGACCCACTGGTACCGCCGCTCGCGGCTGCGGACCCGCTGGTGCCGCCGCTGCCCGCGCCGCCGGCCCCGCTGGTCCGGGCGCCGCCCGTGCCGCCGGCCCCGCTAGCGCCGCCGGTGCTGCCGGTGTTTCCACCGATGGGGGGCGGGTTGTCGGGAGTGTACTCAATCCACGGGGGAATGTCCGTCTCGGAATAGCCGAAGTTGGAGAGGAACATGGGAAGGATGATGGCCGCGTTGGTCACTCCCAGCGCTGGCATGGGAGAACTCTTCATGATTGTCGAGTCGAGAAGGATCCTATTTGCCGCAAGGTAGTCCACGATGGGCGCAAAGGTCCCCATCACGAGACGGTCGGTACGGTTGTCCCAGGCCCCACCAGGACCACTCGCGCCATTGGACAGCAGCGCATCCACAATGCACAGTTGCTGGCGGACAGGGTCGCCGCCAAGCACGGCCGGATGCTTGTTGATCTCGAAGAGGGCCAAAGGAGGCGGCGGAGGCGAAGCAGCGGAGTTGCCAACGTGCAGATCGCCCGAGTGTTGCGCTTGCGTACCACTGGTGAAGGTGCCGAGATGGTTTTTCATGCACAGGGTACAACTGCCGTAGCTGTAATGGCCCCCCGTGCCATTGTGCGACTTGCACGCGGCTACATTCACCAGTATGTCGATGTTGCCGTCAGCCAGGTCAGCGGCGACGGAGATATTCTTGGCATTGGTAAGGGTGACCACCTTGAAGCCGCCCATGGATCCCGCCCTGACGCTGGCCTGGGCGGCACGAATCTTGGTTGCATCAGTGAGACTGGTAGAGGGGTTATAGTACCCCGACGCATTGTCGCACGCGTCGAACAGGATGATGTTGGCCGGCTGGACCCCGAGGATGTCCACCAGCACATCGGTGAGCTTCTTGTAGATCGCCACCCGGGGACGGTTGGTGGTGTTGCTACCAATCCCATTGGTCTTCATGGCGACTCGGGTCTTCGCCCAGTCTTTGCTCGACCGGAAGATCGTCTTCCAGGCCTCGGTCGCGGTCGTCTTCTGGGTCAGCAGCATTGCCATCTGGTCCAGATTGTCGCCGACCGCTTTCCCGTCGACGTTGGCGTTCTGGTTCGCCCAGCTCGTGTTCGAGGGCGTGGCCGTGAGCATCTTCGTGTCGTGGCAGCAGATGACCCGTTTGTTGTCAATGGCCGGATTGATCTGCATGCCGGCAACCCACCCGCCAGTCGACTGGGCGAAAGTACTGTCTAGTTTCAGAGCACCGAGTCCTATCGCGCCCGCCGCTCCTACTGCGGCGGTCTTGAGAAAGTCGCGGCGCCCAGGGTGTGGATTTGCTGACATTGTTGTGTCCTTTCCTGCCAGTGCCAATTGTGCGGGCGATCGGACTACGATGACCGATCGCCGCCGCCGACAAGGCGCCGAAGCTTTCCGGCCACCACGGCGCCGAACGCCAGCATCGCGCCCCAGCGGCCGACGCTGCGGTCGGCCCCGACGACATTGCACCCGCCCCCTGAGCTTTCCGTGGCTTGCGTCGAACCCGCGGTCGTTCCTTTGCTTCCACCACCGCCGCCGACTGAGTTCGAGGTTGTCCCCCCGGCTCCAGCCGTGGTTCCGCCAGTTGCCTTCGATCCCCCCGTTGCCGGCGCGCTCGTTGTGGCCGTGCCGCCGGTTCCCCCCGCGTCGCCAGGCGTCGAGGAGCCACCCATCATCGATCCGCCAGCGCTCGTCGTCCCGCCGGTAGCAGTGGTCCCGCCTGTGCCAGGGTCGCTTGTTCCGCCCGTGGCCCTGGTTCCACCTGTGCCGGGAGCCCCGCCAGTGGCGGGACTTCCGCCAGTTCGGGGAGTCCCACCAGCTCCAGTTGTCCCGCCGGTGCCGGGCGTGCCCCCACTGCTGGTAGTCCCCCCGGAACCCGTCGTCCCCCCGGTACCGCCTGGGGTTATCGGGGGCACGTTGTCGGGAGTGTACTCAATCCACTGCAGAGCGTCCGTCTCGGAATAGCCGAAGTTGGAGAGGAACATGGGAAGGATGATGGCCGCGTTGGTCACTCCCAAGGCCGGCATGGGAGAACTCTTCATGACGGTCGAGTCGAGAAGGATCTTCTTTGCCGCGAAGTAGTCCACGATGGGGGCCAAGGTTCCCATCACGAGACGGTCGGTACGGTTGTCCCAGGCCCCACCAGGACCGCTCGCGCCATTGGACAGCAGCGCATCCACAATGCACAGTTGCTGGCGGACAGGGTCGCCGCCAAGCACGGCCGGATGCTTGTTGATCTCGAAGAGGGCCAACGGAGCAGGCGGCGGCGAGGCCGCGGAGTTGCCAACGTGCAGATTGTTCGAATGCTGCGCTTGCGTGCCGCTGGTGAAGGTGCCGAGATGGTTTTTCATGCATAGGGTACAACTGCCGTAGTTGTAATGGCCTCCCGTACCATTGTGCGACTTGCACGCGGCGACATTCACCAGGATGTCGATGCTGCCGTCAGCCAGGTCGGAGGCGACGGAGATAGCGGTGGCATTGGTCAGGGTGACCGCCTTGAACCCGCCCATGGATCCCGCCCTGACGCTGGTCTGGGCGGCACGAATCTTGGTTGCATCAGTGAGACTGGTAGAGGGGTTATAGTACCCCGACGCATCGTCGCACGCGTCGAACAGGATGATGTTTGCCGGTTGGACCCCGAGGATGTCCACCAGTACATCGGTGAGCTTCTTGTAGATCGCCACCCGGGGACGGTTGGTGGTGTTGCTACCAATCCCATTCGTCTTCATGGCGACTCTGGTCTTCGCCCAGTCTTTGCTCGACCGGAAAATCGTCTTCCAGGCCTCGGCCGCGGTCGTCTTCTGGGTCAGCAGCATTGCCATCTGGTCCAGATTGTCGCCGACCGCCTTCCCGTCGACGTTGGCGTTCTGGTTCGCCCAGCTCGTGTTCGCCGGCGTGGCCGTGAGCATCTTCGTGTCGTGGCAGCAGATGACCCGTTTGTTGTCAATGGCCGGATTGATCTGCATACCGGCAACCCACCCCCCGGTCGACTGGGCGAAAACATCGTCGAATCTGAGGGCACTGAGTCCCATCGCGCCCGCCGCGCCCATCGCGGCGGTCTTGAGGAAATCGCGGCGTCCGGAGTGTGGTTTTCTTGACATTGCTACATCGCCTTCCTAGTTGGTCCTTGACTCAAGCAACTTGAGGAATTGCGCAGCCACGGCAGAAGACGAACTCTGGTCGGCATACCCGCTCAATTGCACTTCGAAATACATCGCCTTGAAGTGGGCATATGCGGTAAGGCCGGTTAGTGTCGAATAGGCAATCGCGACCGATCCGTCATAGCCAGGGATGAGAACGGAAGCGCCATTGTCCTTCTGATAGCTGAACATCGAATTGGCCTGGTCGTTCGTTACGAAATCCATGGCTACTACCGTGCAAAGCTGCGGATCGGGACCCTGCATATCTTCGTACATGGTCACCCGACACCCCCTATCGGAATAGGCATCCGCGGCGCCGTCTATTCTCCCAACCAATTCGTCGTTGCCGGTATAGACGGCGAAGGCAGTCGGATCATCGGATGTCGGGACCAGCGTCCAACCGGACAACTCGTTGTCCTTGACTTTGTACTTCTTGCCAAATGCATCCGCGTCGAGGGTGGCGCTTGTACTGCCTGTTCCGGTCGTGCCGCCCGTGTTGCCCGTTCCGGTCGTGCCGCCCATGTTGCCCGTTCCGGTCGTGCCGCCCGCCCTGGTGCCACCGCTGCCGTTCATGCCACCCGTGGAGGTTTCGGTGGTGCCTCCCCCGGAACCGCAAGCCGCGAAGAATGTAACGCCAGCGACACAAAGGATATGGAGAGTGGTTCGGTTCATCTAATTCCTCCTCGGAAACGTTGTTCGAGCCTCGCCGGCTCGCGATCCATGCGACGCCTATTCTTTATTCGAGATGGTATCTACATGCAACCGGCCTCCTGTTCGGAGGTGCGCTAGAGTATAGCTCAGAGGCAGTGCCGATACTCGACCCGTTCGCGCATGCGGGAGCCCTTGACGACCAAGGTCTCGTCCGGAGCATGGCGGCATCTCACGCGCTGCTCCAGGCGCCCGCACATGGGAGGTCTTCTGCGAATGGCGTAGGCACAATATTTTGCTCTCGACGCAAGAAATGCATGAGCCGCGCGGAGAAG
This sequence comes from Myxococcales bacterium, assembly GCA_003155465.1. The sequence continues at coordinate 8,416 of PMCR01000148.1, forward strand.
TCGAGTCACTGCGCTCTTTACAGGTTGGATCGTGGGGACAAACCGCTGTCACGGGAAGACACAACGCAACGGCGATTAGGACGAATGGTCTAGGAACATGCAGCGCGCATTCGCTAGGATGCGCAAGAACGACATCACGGAGGATGCGATGCGAACGAGGACTCGGAACGCGATACAAGTTCTAGTGCGAGGGTGCACGGCTCTGCTTCTCGGCGGCGCCATCACCCTGCTACAAGGCTGCGATTCGACCGGCGCGGGGACCGTTCCTTCTGCCGGGACCTCAGGTTCGACCGGCGTGGCGGGCTCGAGCGGGACTGGGACCGTTGGCTCGTCTGCTGCGACCGGGGGCAATTCGGAGGTAAGCAGTAGCCCGACCGATACCGGCGGCAGTATCCCGATCGGTGGTTCCTCGACTGCAGGCGGCGGCACCGCGACCGGCGGTACGGTCGCGACAGGGGGTGCGCCCAACACCGGCGTGACAACCGGCCGTGGTGGCAGCTCCGGCGGAACAACCGGCCCCGGCGCGACAACCGGCACGGGCGGGACAAATGGCACCGGCGGTACCCCCAGCTCCGGCGGCGCCAGCAGCCGCGGCAGCACAACTAGCTCTGGCGGCGCAATAGGCTCCGGCGGTGTGACGCCCAGCGGTGGCTCTCTGCCACCCAACCCGGACGCCGTGCGATACATGGAAAAGCTCTCCCGCGGCTTGGTCGCCGTCAAGTCCGGGAGTGGCTATTTCCTGAGCTGGAGGTTGTTCGGGACCGAAGCGGGTTCCGATATTGCGTTCAATGTGTACAGAGGCACGACAAAGCTCAATGCCTCGCCGATCACCAACGCCACCTCTTACCTGGATAGCGCCGGCGGGGGAACTGACTACTCGGTGAAGGCGGTTGTCGGAGGCCAGGAGCAGGAGTCCAGCGCCGTGGAACATGTTATGGCGCAGAACTACATCTCCATCGCATTGCAGAACTCCTCTGGATACACGGCGGGCGACGTTAGCACCGGTGACCTCGACGGCGACGGGCAGTACGAGCTCGTGGTCAAGGAGGAAAAGAGTCCCAAGGACAATGCGTATCCAGGAGTCAGCGGCTCGACCAAACTCGCCGCGTATACGCTTGCCGGCAAGTTCATGTGGAGGATCGAGGTGGGCGTGAACATCCGCGAGGGTGCCCACTACACGCAGTTCATGGTGTACGATCTCGACGGTGATGGAATTGCCGAAGTCGCCCTAAAGACCGCGCCAGGTACCAAGGACGGCACTGGCAGCTACTTGAAGACCGGGCCCGCGGTCGGCGCGGACAATTCCGTGAACTTGGTGAATGCGGACGGCAAGATCCTGACCGGGCCAGAGTGGTACACCATCTTCAATGGCAAGACTGGTGCGGAACTCATCACCGTCGAATACAAGCCGCTTCGAGGCGCACCCGGGGTGTGGGGCGCGGTTGCCGGCATTGCCGATGCCAGTGACATGGGGTGGGGCGATGACACCAACGGAAACTTCGTCGACCGGTTCCTGGCCTCAGTTGCCTATATCGACGGGGAACGGCCAAGCGTGGTTCCTTGCCGCGGCTACTACTGGCGCACGGCGTGCTGGGCGCTCGACTGGCGGGGCGGCAAACTGACCGAGCGCTGGCTGTTCGACACTGTCACCGGTGGTGTCGGAAAAGACGGCAAGAAGTATCAGAGCTCACAAGGATACCAAAGCCAGGGTGCCCACAGCATCCGTCAAGGCGATGTGGACGGCGACGGATTTGACGAAATAGTCATGGGCCAGTCGGTAATAGACCATGACGGCGTAGGACTCTATTCCACGAGTCTAAGACACGGGGATGCTATGCATTTTGGTGCCTTTGACCCCGTAAGGGGTGGTCTTCAAGTGTACATGGTCCACGAACAGGTACACAGCAATGGAGGAATAGGCGCGAGTTTCCACAACGCCGGAACCGGAGAAGTCTACTGGACGGACCCCGGCTCAAGTGACGTCGGACGTGGCTGCGCGGCACCAATTACCAACACCAAAGGCTGGCAGTTCTGGTCCGGCGTGGGCGGGCCGTGGGACGTGAACCACAAGAGCGCAGGGAGCAAGCCTAGCTCGCAGAATTTTGCCATCTGGTGGGGCGCCGGTCCGCTGCGCGAGCCGCAAGACGGGGCGTCGTTCAATGGTCTGTCCGCCAGCGGCTGCAAGGGGAACAACGGCACAAAGAACACGCCGGGCCTCAATGCAGACCTCTTCGGCGATTGGCGTGAGGAAACCGTCCTCACCTGCGGCAACGAGTTGCGCGTCTACACAACCACCATCCCGACGACCAACCGTCTCTATACACTGATGCACGACCCAATCTACCGGTTGAGCGTTGCCACGGAGAATGTCGCGTACAACCAGCCGCCGGAGCCGGGCATCTACATCGGCTACGACATGACGCTGCCGCAGCCGAAGCCGAAGATCAAGTACTACGACCTGACTCTGCCGTAGCGTAGGTCCCGTCGCGTTCGCAGCTGGTTGAGCGACCGGGTCGACCGCGGCGGGGCTGATGGCCGGCTCCACCGCCGGAGCCGGCGAGGGCGCGCGCAAAGCGCGCGGGGCGGACAGGGTGGGGTGGGAAGCCCACCGAAGGTGGATTCGGCCACCGAAGGCGGCTCTGGCCCCGGAAACGGGAACCAGAGCGCCGAACGGTTTGACGGACCGAGTGAAATTGCGGAGTTGCGAGCAGCCCAAGGCGCGAGGAGGGAGAATACTCGACGTATTTGACCGACGAGCAACGAAGGGATGCGACGCAAATCCGCGATTTCACGACGGGAGGCAAACCGTTCGGCGCTCTAGAGCCAGCCGCGGGTTTCCAAGGTCGGGAGATGCGGCTCAGGTACCCAGCCAGCGTCGAAGTCTTCCGGCCACCACCGCGCCGAACGCCAGCATCGCGCCCCAAGGGGTGGCGCGGTGATCGGCCCCGGCGACAGTACAGCCGCCCCCTGACTTCCCTGGGGCGGCCGTGGCGTCCGTCGTTTCGGTGCTGCCGCCACTGCCACCCACTGAACTCGCGGTCGTCCCGGATCCGGCGCTCGTTCCGCCAGTTGCCTTGGAGCCCCCCGTCGCCGAGGTGGCGCTCGTCGCCAGACCGCCCGTTCCGCCAGCGCCAGCGCTGCCTGACGTGGTGCCAGCGCTGGTAGTACCGCCCTCAGCGGTCGCACCACCGCTGGCCGCGCCGCCTGTCCCGGTGGTACCACCGCCGGCCGCGCCGCCTGGGCCGGTGGGTCCGTCGCTGCGCGCGCCGCCTGTGCCGGTGGTTCCGCCGCTGCGCGCGCCGCCTGTGCCGGTGGTTCCGCCGCTGGCCGCGCCCCCGGCTCCGCTGGTCCCGCCGGTGCGGGCGCCTCCGGCCGCGCTGGTTCCGCCGGTGCGGGTGCCTCCGGCGCCGCTGCTTCCGCCGCTACCGCCAGTGGGAACGACCGTGCCGCTGCCGGGAACGTATTCGTTCCAGTCCAGGGCGTCCGTCTCGGCATAGTCGAAGTTCGTGAGGAACTTGGGAAGGTTGTTGTTCGCGTCGGGCTTGCCCATGACGTCTTTCATTATCCTCATCGCGGTGAGGTAATCGACGATGGGGGCAAAGGTTCCCATAATCATCCGGTCTACTCTGGTATCGAAACTGCCTCCGGCACCGTTGCCATTGGCCAGCAGTCCGTCCACGATGCACAGTTGCTGCCGAACGGGATCGCCGCCGAGGACGGCGGGATGCTTGTTGATGTCGCAGATGGCGGTAATATTGTGCAGCCCGGTCGCACTCGGAGTCCCGGTACCGGCATTGATGAAGGTGCCGAGATGGTTCTTCATGCACAGGGAGCAACTGCCGTATGCGTACGCTGTTCCCGGACCGCTGTGCCTCTTGATGATGGCAATATCCACAAGAATGTCGATGACGCCGTTGACAAGGTCGGCGACGCCCTGCATGGATTTCGTGGCGGAGGCAATGGTGACCGGCACCATGCCGCCCAATGATTGCGCCAGTTTGCTCACAGTCGCGCGTATCTTGGTTGCGTCAGCCGGGTCGGCATAGGTGGAATAGGCCCCCGAAGCGTCGCTATTTGCGTCGTAGAGGATGATGTTGGCCGCTGGAACCTTGAACTGATCGACGAACACGTCGCAGATTTTCTTGATCACCGCGACGCGGGGATGGTTCCCGTTGCTGCCCAATATCGCATTCGTCTTGATCGCCACCTTGGTGCTGGTCCACGGTTTGCTCGACCGGAAGATCGTGCTCCAGGCTTCGGCCGCGGTGGTCTTGTTGGCCAGGTACATTGCCATCTGGTCGAGGTTGGAGGAGACCAGGTTCGCGTCGACCGCGCTGTTCTGGGCGCTGAAGGCGCTGCTAGGGTTGCTCGTGAGCATCTTCGTGTCGTGGCAGCAGATGACCCGCTTGTTGTCGATGGCCGGATTGATCTGCATGCCGCTGACCCACCCCCCAGTCGACTGGGCGAAAAGCTTGTCGAATTTCAGGGCACTGATTCCCATCGCGCCCGCCGCTCCCGCCGCGGCGGTCTTGAGAAAGTCGCGGCGCTGAGGGTGTGGATTCTTGGCCATTGTCATTTCCCTTTCTGGCTCAAAATGGTGCTGGCTCAGAATAGTGGTGGCCCGGAATGATTCTGGCTCAGAATACTCCAGCTGGAGGCCGAATCGTCCACATGCGGACGTGGGTGGGCCTAGAGCACCGAACGGTTTGCCTACCGTCGAAATTGAGATGGGAACCCGGGACGGGTTCCATGCGGCGCAAGACAGCGGCTCTCGCGCTGACGCAATGAAGCAACCACAGTTTCCGGCTGCTTGTTGCGCTGTGTCGATCACGCGGAACAGTCACGTTACGACCTGCGCCATCCGGCGTACATGGCAGCAACCAGAACGAGGAAAGCGGCCGGATAGAACCAAGGCGCTGGGTATCGGGCATAGGTCGCCATGACCCATGTGCCACCAGCGTCCCGCGTACTCAGGATCGTACTGTCGCCGCCCACGGCCCAGCCGCGTTGTCCATCGCTGGTGAAGGCTACGGCGCAAAGTCGGTGCGGGCAGCCATTCGGCTGGGCCTGCCAGAACTTGCCACCATCCCGCGTGCTCAGGATCGCACCCTGGTCGCCGACGGCCCAGCCGCGCTGCCCATCGCTGGTGAAGGTCACGGCGCAAAGCCTGCCCTTGCTGCCGCTCGATTGGGCCTGCCAGGAGTCGCCACCGTCGTGGGTGCTCAGGATCGTACCCTGGTCGCCGACGACCCAGCCGTGCTGCTCATCGCTGGTGAAGGTCACGGCGCAAAGCCGGTCTTGGGAACCGCTCGGCTGGGCCTGCCAGGAGTTGCCACCGTCGTGGGAGCTCAGGATCGTGCCTTGGTCGCCGACGGCCCAGCCGCGCCGCCCATCGCCCATGAAGATCACGGCGCGAAGCTCGTTGCGGGAGCCACTCGGCTGGGCCTGCCAAGAGCTGCCACCGTCGCGCGTGCTCAGGATCGTTCCTTCGCGGCCGACGACCCAGCCGCGCTGCCCATCGCTGGTGAAGGTCACGGCGAGAAGTTGCCGCCAGATCGTGGAACTGCTCGACCGGGCGTGCCACGAGTTGCCACCGTCGCGCGTGCTCAGGATCGTTCCCTCGCGGCCGACGGCCCAGCCGCGCTGCCCATCGCTGGTGAACGTCACGGCAGGCAGCCAGATCCGGGTGCCGCTCCGCTGGGCGAACCAGGAGTTGCCACCGTCGTGCGTGCCAAGGATCGTTCCATTGAAGCCGACGGCCCAGCCGCGCTGCCCATCGCTGCTGGAGGTCACGGCGGAGAGCCAACTGGTAGTCCCGCTGATTTGGGCGTGCCAGGAGTTGCCCCCGTCGCCCGTGCCCAGGATCGTCCCGTCACGGCCGACGACCCAGCCGCGCTGCCCGTCGTTGCTGGAGGTCACGGCGGAGAGCCAACTGGTAGTTCCGCTGGTTTGGGCGTGCCAGGAGTCGCCCCCGTCGCGCGTGCTCAGGATCGTCCCGTCACGGCCGACGACCCAGCCGCGCTGCCCGTCGTTGCTGGAGGTCACGGCGGTAAGCCGGCTCCTGGTACCGCTCGACCGGGCGTGCCAGGAGTTGCCACCGTCGGGCGTAGTCAGGATCGTGCCATGGTCGCCGACGACCCAGCCGCGCTGCCCATCGCTGGTGAATGCCACGGCGGAAAGCCAGCTCTTGCTGCCGCTCGATTGGGCGTGCCAGGAGTCGCCCCCGTCGCGCGTGTTGAGGATCGTTCCAGCCGTAGCATCGCCGCCGACCGCCCAGCCGCGCTGCCCGTCGCCTGTGAACATCACGGCGGAAAGCCAGCTCTTGCTGCCGCTCGCCTGGGCCTGCCAGGAGTTGCCACCGTCGCGCGTGGTCAGGATCGTTCCTTCGGTGCCGACGACCCAGCCGCGCTGCCCATCGCTGGTGAAGGTCCCGCCGTGAAGCCGGATTGGGGCGGCGCCAGTCTGGGCGTGCCAGGAGTTGCCACCGTCGTGGGTGGTCAGGATCGTTCCAGCCGTGTCGTCGCCGCCGACCGCCCAGCCGCGCTGGCCATCGCTGGCGAAGGCCACGGCGGAAAGCCAGCTCCGGCTGCCGCTCGAAAGGGCTTGCCAAGCGTTGCCACCGTCGCGCGTGGTCAGGATCGTTCCTTCGCTGCCGACCACCCAGATGCGCTGCCCATCTCCGGTCAACGTGAGGCCGTTCAGGTCGGAACCAACCGCAGGGAGCCGCAAGAAACGATTCCGTTCGACCGGCTTGACAAGCCATTGTCCGCTGAACCGCTTCGGTTCGGCCGTGAACGAGTCAGATGTCGGTCTCCGGCTGTACGCCATCCACCCGAGCACGACCACAATCGTCGCTGTGGCAGCCGTGAGCGCGACCGCCCAGAGAAGCGGGCGCAAGCGCGCCGAAGCTGATCTCACGGGCTGGGTCATGGGCCCCCTTTTATGTCCTCATCCGTCTTCCAAGTCGACGATCTCCCCAATCTCCCACACACTATCCGTCACACCAGCCGCCGTGGCCGCGGTCACCCGCAGCGTTTGGCGGATGCGGCAGCGCGGCGCAACACCAATATCGGCAAGCAATCGGATAAGCATGGCACGAAGATGGGTCTTCTTCCTTCCACGTGAGAGGTCCTGACCGTATGATCGAAGATGGCGACAAGCAATTGAACGAAGACGACCAGGACGATGAGGACCTCGAGACCGTCGGGAAGATGACGGCCAAGCGGGCGATGTCGAGCATGGACAGCGAACGCAAGAAGCGCGATCTCATCACCATCGGCAAGGCCAAGGGGTTCCTCACCTACGACGAGGTCAACGAGCACATGCCGGAGAGCATCGGCTCGTCCGACCAGATCGACGACTGGCTGTCGACCCTGGGCGGCGAGGGCATAGAGATCGTGGACTCCGCGTCCCACGCGAGGGTGGGCGAGAAGTTGGCACCTGGCGACGTGGCTCCTGAGGAAGAGGCCGAGCCGGAACCGGCGCGGATCCCTGAGGTGGAGGAAGAGGAGGAGGACGCCTACGCCACGACCAGCGATCCGGTACGCATGTACCTGCGCAAGATGGGTTCGGTGTCGCTGCTGACCCGCGAGGGCGAGGTGGAGATCGCCAAGCGCATGGAGGAAGGCGAGTTCCGTGTGCTGCAGGTGGTGCTCAATTCCACCATCGCCATCGAGGAGATCCTGGATCTGGGTGACCAGCTGCGCCAACAGAAGATTCGGGTCAAGGAGGTGGTCAAGGACGCGGATGAGGATGACGTCGAGTTCGACGAGAACTGGCACGTCGAGCGGGTGTGCAAAGTGATCGAGAAGGTGCGCCGGCTGCACACGGAGTTGCAGAAGGTCAACGACAAGAAGACCGCCACCGAGGCCGCGCGCAAGAAAGTCAGGACCGAGGTCGCAGCCATCAAGCAGGAGATGATCGATGTCCTGCAGAAGATGCGCCTTAGCAAGAAGCAGATTGATCGCATCGTGGTCAAGCTGAAGGGCCTGCTGTCGCGTATTGAGGCCGCCCAACACGAGATCGCCGATTGCGAGCAGCGTGTCGGCATGCCCCAGCGCGAAATCCGCAAGATTCTGCGCCAGATCCGTTCCTCACCGCTGCGCCAGCGTGCGGTGGCCAAGAAGCTGCACCTGCGTCCCGACGAAATCGAGGAGCTGGTCAAGGTCATCGACGCCGCCAAGAAGAAGGTCAAGAAGGTGGAGGACGAAGCCACCATGACCGAGCAGATCCTGCGCGAGACCGTGCGGGAGATAGAGGACGGTGAACGCCAGGCGGAGCAGGCCAAGGCCGAGATGGTCGAGGCCAATCTGCGGCT
>PMCR01000193.1 GCA_003155465.1 Myxococcales bacterium
ATGTCCACCGATTTCCGCGGCGATCCCTCGGCGGCCCTGCTCGAAGTCCTGGATCCCGAGCAGAACAACTCCTTTTCTGACCACTATCTGGACCTCGACTACGACCTGTCCGACGTCATGTTCATCACCACCGCGAACTACCTGCAGGGCATCCCGGTGCCGCTGCAGGATCGCATGGAGGTGATCCCGATCGCCGGATACACCGAATTCGAGAAGCTGGCCATCGCCGAGCGGTACCTTCTGCCCAAGCAGCAACGCGACCATGGCCTGGCTGACATCAAGCTGGAGATGCCTGAGGAGACCTTGCGCGTTCTCATCCACGGCTACACCAAGGAGGCCGGGGTACGCAGCCTCGAACGTGAGATCGCGGGGATATGCCGCAAGGTCGCGCGGGAGTATCTCGCTGATCGCAGCGTGACGGCGTGGAAGATTACGCCCAAGCGCGTGGCCAAGTACCTGGGTTCGCCCCACTTCCGCCAGGGACGGCAGGAGGAGGCGGATGAGGTCGGGGTGACCAACGGGCTGGCGGTGACCGCCCACGGCGGCGATCTGCTGGTCACCGAGGTATCCATCGTGGCCGGCAAGGGCAAGCTGATCCTGACCGGCCAGTTGGGCGACGTCATGCAGGAGTCAGCCCAGGCNNCCCGAGGGGGCCATTCCCAAGGACGGACCGTCAGCCGGAATCACCATCTGCACTGCCATGGTGTCCGCCTTGCTGCGCATGCCCGTGCACCGGGACGTGGCCATGACCGGCGAGATCACGCTGCGTGGTCGCGTGTTGCCCATCGGTGGCTTGAAGGAAAAGATCCTGGCGGCGCACCGGGGTGGAATCAAGACCGTGATTCTGCCCAGGGACAACGTGAAGGACTTGCGCGACATCCCCAAGCGCGTGCTCAAGAACATGCACGTGGTCGCGGTGGGACATATGGACGAGGTCCTGCGCCTCGCCCTGGCCGTGCCCGAGCCGTCGGAGTTCCTCAAGGAACCATCGGTGGCGGTTGATTGGCGCGTGCCCGGCGAGCGGCGCGAGCGGGCCGAGCGGCGGGAAGGGGCCGACCTGATTCCGGTGGCCAGTGCTGTGCCGCCCAGTAGCAGTGTGTCACCGCAGCCGCAGGTCGAGATCAGCAGCGCGACCCGGCGCGGGTAGCAAGGAAAGAAGACGCTGGCCATCATGGTCACCGTAGGGCAGGGAGTCGGATGCTGCTTATCGGGAGCGATTTCCGTGCCGAAAGCGACATCGGTCTGACACGGCTACGGTGACTACGGTTCGCGTCGGTCCCGAGATTGCGCTATTCTCCATGAGGCCCAAGGACTGATCCCATTTCACCCCCGGCGACAGACCCACGTTGATGCGAAAAATGAAGAAATGCTAGGCACCATCGCGTTGTTCCTCCGCAGCACAGACAACGACTATCAGCGGCGGTTGAAAGAAGTCGGTCTGCGCGAGGCGAAGCACCACGGATTCGATCTCCTGGTGGAGTCGGCGCAGTTCGATGCCAGCCGGCAGGTCGCGCAGATCCGCAAAGCCATCAAGAACGCTTCCGCTACCAAGCTTGCTGCAATTTTGGTCAGCGGCGTGCAAGATGAGGAGTTGCGCCCCGTCGCCCAGGAGGCGGTCGAGGCTGGTCTCGACTGGGCACTGCTCAATGAAGCAGCGTTTGTCGACGACATTCGACGCCAGTATCCCAACCGTGCCGTTTTTGCGGTCACCTGCGATCAGGCTGAGATTGGCCGCATCCATGCGCAGCAAATCCATGCCCTCCTCGGTACCGCGGGCCGCGTTCTGTGTGTCACCGGCCACCTGCGGAACGTGTCCGCTGTGCAGCGTTTGGACGGACTCAAGCAAGGCCTCGATGGCGGGTTCGATCTCGTCGAACTGAATGCCGACTGGACCAGCGAAGGTGCGCGCATGGCCGTCGCACGTTGGGCCGGCGGCGTTGCATCGGAGAAGGATCTGCCAGGTATGTTCGTCGCGCACAACGACGAGATGGCCCTAGGCGTGCGACAGGCCCTGCGCGACTTCGATTCTCAACGCAGCCTGCCGGCTGCCAGCGCCCCCATCACCGGCTGCGACGGATCGCAGACCTTTGGTCAACGTCTGGTTCGCGAGAAGCGCCTGAGGGCAACCGTGATCATGCCCCCAGGATCGGGGGTGGCCATCGAATGCATCGCCCGTGCGCGCACCAGCGGCGAGATTCCTCCGGCTCGCGTGCTCATGCCAGTGGCGTCGTTCCCGGAGCTTTCGAGCCTGCAGCGGTAGTCGGGCAGAGTCTCCCGGTGACGCGGCGATCAGGAAGCCGCCGCGTGGTGGAATTGCCATTGAGCTGATATGGAAACTTTGGAAGGGTTCCCATATCCTCCCGCGACGAACTCAAAGAGTATTTTGGTCTGTTGCTCGGATATCCCCCAAAGGAGAATCACGATGAGGCATTTTCGATCGGCGTCTCCCACTGCACTGGCGATTGTCCTTTCTCTTGTCGGGTGTGGAGGGAATTCCACCCCGCCCAACGACGCCTCGTTCGACCGATCGGGCCGGGACTCCAGCGCGGTGGGCGACGTGAGGGGCGTCGACGGCGGTGCTGGCAGCCTGGACAGTGGCGCTGGCAGCCCGGACCACCGGGCGGGGGATGTGGTCGTCGTCGAAAGTGGAGTTCCCGACGGTGCCGTGGACATCTCGGTTGGCCTCGACGGTGCTCTCGACCTGCATTCGGATTTTCCTTCCGCCACGCCCGACTTGTCGATCCCAACCGAGGTTGGCAGCGACGGTACCCCCGAGCGATCCGCCCTGGATGTTCTCGGTACCTCTTCCGACGCACCCGCAGATAGCCAGGACGGCGGCGGCCCGGTTGGAAACAAGCGCATCTACGCCGTCAATTACAACAGTGCCAACGGCAGCGACAACGTCACATCCTATCCGGCGGACGGAGCAGGCGACATCGCTCCCGTCGGCAAGATCGCCGGTTCGAGCACCAAGCTCGCGGGTATTGTCCAGATGGCTCTCGACGGAAGCGGGAAAATCTACGTTCTCGGGAAGAACGGTCTGGGGAATTCCGGGCAGAGCATCGAGGTGTTCGCCGCGGGCGCCGACGGCAATGTCGCGCCGATCGCGACGCTTGCGGGCCCGAGCACCGGGCTGGTCGGAGCCCTGAGCCTGGCCGTCGATGCCGCAGGCAAGATGTACGTTGCCGGATCCATTCCGTGTGCTGCGTGCACCTCTGCCACCCACCCCGGGATCATGGTGTTCGCGGCGGGCGCCAATGGCGACATGGCTCCCCAGCAGGTCATTGCGCCCGACCCGTACCCGACCCCCGACAACACGGGGCTCGACGCGGGCGATCTGTTCGTCGGCGTCGACGCGGGCGGGAACATCTATGCCGCCGACTCCTATTCGCAGAAAGTCCTTGTCTTCGCGCCGAACGCCAGGGGTAACGTCTTGCCGCTCCGCGTCCTCTCGGGAGACAAGACTTTGCTTCACGGCTGCGAGGCGGTTGCCTTCGATGGCGCGGGTAGACTCTACGTTGCCAACTACAACGGAGCGAGTGTGACCGTCTACGCCCCGGGGGCGAGCGGCAACGTGGCCCCGACCGCGACCATCACCGGAGAGAAGACCGGCATCGGCCTTCTGGCGACGATTGCGGTCGACACCGCGGGCACGGTCTG
>PMCR01000167.1 GCA_003155465.1 Myxococcales bacterium
CAGGCCGTCCCGGCGCGCGTTCTCGGACGTCGTCTGGCCCGCAAAGCGCCCAGCATCGACGACCATGAGCCCGCCGCTCGACGACGCCGCCTGGGCCGCCGGAGCCGCTTGGGCCGCCGGCGCCGGCTGCTTCGCCTGCGTCGTTTGTCCGCTGCCCGCCAAAAGGCCGGCCAGCACCAGGGCGGTCGCGCTGGCCCCGGGCGCGCGGCCGGTGCGGGAACGTCTCTTAACCACCGTGACCAATTGGAACACCTTCAACCAGTAGTGCTAGTCGCAGGTCCCGGAGCAGGGAACCCAGGTGCCCTCGGTTGCCGTGATCGTCGCGGTGCCGTCGGTCAGCCCAGTCGCTTTTGCCGTCACTGTGATAGTTCCAGCGCCGCTTGCCTGAACGATGGCGTAGGCTGCCCCTCCGAAGCTGTTGCGTGTGAGGCCTCGAAAGCTTTCCTGCGTCTGGCTGCCGCTGTCCACGGCAACGATGGTTCCGGGCCCGGTGATGGCGAAGGTCACGGCGGTATCGCTCGACACTTCGGCTTTGACAAAGGACACGTCGTTCACGTCGTTCAGCAGCGTGTCGTGATCCGCGGTGACGACCACCTTGCCCGCCACCGCTCCGCTGGGCGGAGCCGAAGTGGAGGGTGCCCCCCAGAGTTTGGCCCACTGGTAGCCGATCGAGCGCACAGCACCCATTTCGTCCATGAGGTGGCCCCCGATGCCCCCGACATTGGGCCATCCGCCGTTCTGCTCCCCGAGGTAGTCAACGCCCGTCCACATGAACAATCCTGTCAAGGTCGGGTTGCCCGTGACTTGGCTCCAAGTGCCTGTTTCTGTGCCCTTCTCGGTAATCAAGCCCGATTTCGTAATCGTGGCCGGCGCCGCCGAAATGGCAACCGCGACGTTGTAGTTGCAGCCCCACACATCCAGCAGGGTATTGGTCGCCCCCCCCACGTCGCCGGCGGTGCCGGGGTCAAGCAGGGCCTGGGTCACATAGTGCGACGGATCGAGTTGGTGACTGATCTTGACCATCTCGGTGAGGATAGGAGTCCGCGACCCGATCCCGTCGTGGATTTCGTTGCCCGTGCTGTAAAGAGCTACACTGGGGTGGTTTCGATCCCGCATGATGAAGCCGGTGAAATCCACCTCCCACCACTTCGTTCCCGTGGCAGACGACGGCAAAGGGGGCATTCCGGTCGGTTTCGTCGAGGCTGCGTTGAAGTAGAGCGCATAGTCACCAACGTTGCTGTACTTGTGCGCGCCCCAAACATCAGTGAACTCGTCGAGCACCAGAAAGCCCATCCGGTCAGTCAAGTCCAGGAACTCCGGAGACGGCGGATCATGGGCGGTGCGGATGGCGTTCACTCCAATGGCCTTGAGCTGCGCCAGCCGCCGCTGCATGGCCCGCGCGGGCGCCGCCAGTCCAAGCCCGTGATAATCCTGATGGTTGGCGACGCCCTGGAACTTCAGGCTCTTTCCATTGAGGGTCATGCCGCTACTGAATTTGAGGTCTCGGATGCCGAACGGGGTGACATCGTCATCCACTGTCTTGCCACCGAACTGGACGTTGGTGAGAAGCTGATACATGTTCGGCGTGGTGAGGTCCCACAACTTGGGGCTGGTCACTGGGACATCAAAGGCGAAAGTGGCCGATGCCCCTGCCGCAATGTCCTGGGCAGCCGCTGATACGGGCGCCAGCGCCGCCCCGCCGGCAGGGCTCACAATGCCCTGCACGGTCACGCTCTGCGACGCCGCACCCGAATTGACCACCGAAGTGGTGACGTGAACTGTCGCCGACGCAGCCGTGGGGCTGGGGGTATTGACGAAGGTGGCGTACTGATCAATATGGACCGGATCAGTCGCAATCACGCGCACGCGGCGGTAGATGCCGGCGCCCGCGTAGAAGCGCGACGCGGGCTGCTTGCTGGTGTCGGTCTTGACCGCGAGTACGTTCTCCGCGCCGAACTTCACGCTCTTCGTCATGTCGTAGCGGAAGCTGACGTAACCGTAGGGATGATTTCCCAGTTGGGTGCCGTTGATGTACGCGGTGCTGTTCCCCATGACGCCGTCGAATTCAATGAAGACTTGCTTGTCCGAGGTGACGCTTGCAGGAAGAGTGAAGTGGGTTCGGTACCAACCAATTCCCGACGGCAGATAGCCGCCGCGGCCGGTGGTTGCGGCATTCTGATCGAACGGTCCCTCAATGGCCCAGTCGTGCGGCACGCTGACCGGGTGCCAGCCGGAATCTGCGAAAGCCGCTTGATCCGCCCCAGTCGCGTCACCCTTGTTGAACAGCCAGTTTCTGTCGAGCGGCATGATGGTTCGGACCCGCCCCCCGATCGGTGGCAGAGTGGTTACGCCACCACCTCCTCCAGTCGTGCCAGCCGCGCCGGTGTTGCCACCAGGAGCCGTCGTCCCGCCTGGTCGGGTAATTCCGCCCGCGCCAGTGTTTCCGGCTGTGGTCCCAGCGCGTGGGGCACCGCCCAGACCAGAGCCTGCTTTGGACGTTGCGGTGGTTCCTCCGAAAGCCCCTGTGTCGCCACCTGAGCCGGCGCCTCCCGGCGCCCCAGCGCCCCCAGCAAGCGTGCCACCGGGCGGGACAGGTGTGGTGCTGCCCGCTGTCGTCACCCCGCCTTCGCTGGTCGTGCCCCCATTGATGGTGGTACCTCCGGCGGCAGTTCCTCCGGCCTGGGTGCCCGCAATAGTACCGGACGAGTTGTCGCTTCCGCTGCAACCGAACGCCAACGGCGTGCCGAGTAGCAGTACCAGGACAAAGGGACGTGCTTTCCGGATCATCTTCATGACTTCTCCTGGAAACGACGACGTGTCTGTTAGCCGCAGTGTGCTATTCTTGTCTTGCGACATGGCTCAGGCAGATTCGGGAGAGCTGCCCGAGACAGTATACATCCGTTGGATTCGCCCAGAAGTCATGTGTGGCTTCTATTCTTCAACCATGACGACCGACGTTGACGCTTGCCACGGCGCCGAGGCCGGCTGGCCACGCCGAGCGCCAGCATCGCGTTTCAAGGGACGGCGCCGCGGGGGCCGAAGGGCGAAGCGAAATCTTCCAGGGTTCCCGTGGCGCCGAGATGACGGCCGCACCCCGATCTCGCAAGACTGCCCGTGGTTCCACCCGTGGCGGCTGGCACCTCTACAGGCCGGTCACCGGCACGGGCACCGGACTGCTGGTGGTTCCGCCATTGGCCGTACCGGTACTGGTTGAAAGTGTTCCAATTGGTCACGGTGGCATAGGCGTTAGGCGGCCGCAATTGCGTCGGAAGAGCTCGCGTAGACCTCCCTCTTCCTTCGAGCTCGGGTTTCCCATTAAGTTGGCCCCCTTTCGAGCAGAGGTAAGGAAACGCTGCGAGCGGGCACCAAAGGTGACGTCGAGATACGTTCGCGTTGCGACGGAGAATCAAGCTCAGGAGTTTCATGTCCCGGATCTTCAAAGTGCTCTTGCTTTCGTGCTGGCTGCTCGTCGGTAATTGCAGCAGCGGATCAGGCTCGCGGGTGAGCCCCATCGACGCGTTCAGCGGCGAGCCTGATACCCCATCTGCAACCGGCGGCGCGGCAGACACCTTCGCGGCCGGACCAGATGGCACGCAGGAAACGGCTGATCTCGCGGGCGCGGGCGGGGCCATTTCAACGGGCGGGATTGCGTTGGATGGCGGGGCGGATTCCGGCGGGGGCACTTCCGGCACGGGCGGATCGCCCGCCTCCGACGGTTCGATGTCGTCGGACGGCCCCATTTCGACTGGCGACGCCAGCAGCAGTGGCGGGGCCACAGGAAGCGGCGAAGCGGGTGCAGGTGGCGCCAGCGGCGCATGCGGCGACGGTGATCCCAACATGCCCCGGGAGCCGACAATCCCGCCTGCCTGCACGACCCTGCCAGCAACCCAAAACGTTCCCGCAGCAGGCGTCCCGAGTGAAGCCAGTCTTGACACGTCGGCCATCCAGAAGGCGCTTACCGCATGCGCTTCGGGACAGGCGGTCAAGCTCACGACGGGCGGTGCGAACAATGCGTTTGTGACTGGACCGCTGACGCTGCCCTCGGGGGTGAGCCTCTGGGTGGACGCCGGCACGACACTCTACGCAACCCGCGACACAAAGGTGTGGGGTGCGGCCTCCGCGCTCATTTCAGTGACCGGATCGAACTCGGGAATCGTGGGAGACGGGGTGATTGATGGCCAAGGCGGCGAACCGAACCTCGGCTCCAGTCAGTCTTGGTGGGACCAGAATGCGGGCAGTAGCGGCAACAGTCCGGCGCTGGTCTTGGTGAAAGGCGCGACGAACTTCACCCTGTACCGAATTTCCCTGCACAATTCCCCAAAATTCCACGTGAAGTTGGGTGCCGCAGGGTTCGTTGTGTGGGGCGTGACCATCAAGGCGCCGACCGCGGCGACCAACAGTGCCGGCACGGCATTGACCTACTCAAACGCGCACAACACGGATGGGATCGATCCAGGACAAGCGGCCAGCGACGGCTACATTGTTTGCAGCAAGATCAGCACAGGCGACGACCAGATCGCCATCAAGGGTTCGAGTGCCACCGGGGTCAACCACCTGGTCATCGCCCACAACCATTTCGGCGCTGGCCACGGCATGTCCAT
>PMCR01000361.1 GCA_003155465.1 Myxococcales bacterium
AGCTGAACATCCCGACCGGCATCCCGCTGGTCTACGAGCTCGACGCCAACCTCAAGCCCATCAAGCACTACTACCTCGGGGATCAGGCTGCCATCGAGGCGGCGATGAAGGCCGTCGCGAACCAAGGCAAAGCCAAGTAACGAGGACTCGGCGAAAGCGGCGACGTACCAGGACAGCAGCCCGCCATCCGAGAGGTGCGGGCGCCCTATCTCCGCAATCGGCGTTCGAGAAGCTTGTAAGCCTCGGTCAACTTCTGCGTGAGCTCGGTGGCGGTCTTCTGCTTCTCGGGCGATTCGGAATGATGGTCCGGGTGGTACTTGCGCATGAGCACACGGTACGACTTGCGCACGGTCTCGAAGTTCGAGCCTAGCGGCACTTCCAGCGCGGCGTAGGCGCGGCGCACTTCGTCTTCGGCCGAAGACCTGCGCGGCAAGGGGCTGGACGACGGGCGGGCTGGCCTGGGTCGTGGTCCGCTGCTGGCCGCAGCCGGCCGTGGGGGCGCGGCCTTGGTCGCGGCACGCGCGCGGTGGCGCCGTTCCAACTCGGCCTCCAACTGCTCGTCGGTCAATTCATCGAGCCCATAGCGGCGATAGAGATCCTCGTCGGGATCGTGGGGCGAATCCCAGGTCGACGCCTTGTCGAGCAGCGCATTCAGCTCGGCGCGAGCCATGTCGAGAAACCGCTTGCTGATACTCATGGCCTTCGCCGTCAGTCTACACTGGCGGCGTACCTACTTGTTGTACGGCTCGCCACGCAGGGCCGAGATGGCTCGGTAGATCTGCTCGCACAGGATCACGCGGGCCAAGCGGTGGGGCAGGGTCAGCGGCGAAAGTGACAAACGTCGCTGCGCGGCCTTGACTGTGGCCGGGGTCAGGCCCTCGGCCCCGCCGATGAGAAAGGCGATGGCCCGCGCACCCCGCACCATGCGTTGGTCGAGGTATTTGATGAACTGGGCGGTGGTCCAGCAATCGCCGCCCGGTTCCAGCGCGACGATTTCGGCGCCCACGGGTAGACTGCGCAGCAAGTCCGCGTCGCTCTCCACTTCCTCGATCGCCACGGGCAGGTGGCGTCGCGCGCGATCCACATACTCCTGGCACACCGCCTCCAGCCGGCGATCGCGCATTTTGCCGACGGCGCGGACCAGGATCTTCACAGCCCAGGAGAACCGTCGCTCGGGATCATCATGGCCTCGGGCGGGACCTGCAGCTTCACCCTGGGTGCATCGATCCACAGGCTCTCGATGTCGAACACCTCCCGCACTGGGTGGTAGAACACGTGCAGCACTACGTCGCCGAAGTCAAGCAAGGCCCATCGCCCGTTGCGCGTGCCCTCGCGGCCGAGGAGCCGCCGGCCACGCTCTTGCATGACCTTGTGCACGTGCTCCGCGATGGCGTCCACCTGGCGATCGCTGCGGCCACTCACGATGCCGATGTAGTCGGTGTAGCTGGCCCGGCCCGACACGTCGATGAGCACGGGCAGAAGCGCTTTCTTGGCCAGCGCTGCGTCGATGGCGGCACGAGCTGCGGTCAGGGCCTCGCGCTGTTCCTTCGCGCTGCTGGGAGCCGACCGGGCCGTCTCCTTGCGGTGCGCTCGCGCAGGGACGATCCCTCTGCCCGCTGCCGCCTTGGGCCCCGCGCGACGCCCGGGCTTGCCTGAGGTCTTGGATGCTTTGCTCTTTGGCTGTGCGGCAGGTTTCTTCTTCACTTGCTGCAATCGTAGCAAAGCCACGGGCGCTACTCAATCCAAGTCAGAAGATCCATGAAGCGGGACTGATCTCACCTGCCGTCCGAACCATTCCTCCTCTTCCGATCTCTGTCCCCTGGGTGCTCTAGCCCTCCGCCGCCGGGTGGTCGCGCCAGCGGGTTTCGAAATCGTCGACCAGGCCGCCGAGGTACTCGTTGCCCAGGCCGGCCAGCTGTTCCTCTACCGCGTGTGCGGCGTGATCGAGCCAGGTCCTCTCTTCCTCGCTCTCGTCGGTGGGCCAACCGGCAGGCGCCACCTCGGGATGGCCGCTGGTGCGCAGCCAGCGCTCGGCGTGGCGGGTCAGACTGCGCGACACCCAGCGCGGCGCTTCGACCAGCCTGCGACCCAGGATCTTGCCACCCTCGCGAAAAGCGGCGACCAGCTTGGTCTTCGAGGCGCGGCCTACGGATTGATGGACGAGCGCGCGCAGCCGGGCGGCCTGCGGCTGGCTGATGGGCCCGCCCACATGCAGCTTGGCGCAGTAGTGGTCGACCAGCGTGGCCACCTGGAAGATCGTCGCCATGTCCTCGGCGCTGCGGCCGGCAGCGAGCAAGGCAAAGAATTTGCGCCAGGCCAGCTTCAGCGCGACCAGCGTAGCGGCGGCAAACGTGATGGTGCGCAAAGCCGAGCCGGCCTTGCCCTCGGCCAGCACTGTGGCCGAGGTAGCGGGCAGGTCAACCTGACGGCTCGCCGCCAGTTTCATGTACAGGCCCGCTCGCACGCGAGCAGACACGATGTCGTCCATGATCGGCACGGGAACCAGGCCGCCCAGGGCCGAGGCGAGGAGCGCGCGCCGCACGATGAGCCCGCGGTTCTGGGCCAGGTGTGAGAGCCACAACGGATCCAGCGCTGTGAGCGGCTCAACCCCCACCTCGATGGCCGGCTGGTCGTCGGGTTTCTCGGGGCTCACCGGGTTTCCTTCTTGCCCGCCGTGGGCAGCTTGGCGGCAGACGGCTTTCGGGGCTGCCCCGAGCTGTCCTGGCCTGACCCAAGGCCCTCGATCGAGCGGCGCTCGCCCATCCCCTTCTTTTGCGATGGCTGCAAAGGAGGCGTGCGGCCACCCAAGCCGCCCAGCAGGGCGCGCTCTTCCAAGATGGTCCGCTGTCGCGCTGGCAGTGTTTCTGCGGCCGGCATGGTCACCGGCGCATCGACCTGGTCCACACTGGCCGCGACTGCGATCTCACCCTCGATGGGGGTTCCGTCGCGGTCGGCCCGGAAGCGGGCGTTGAGCGTGAAGGCCTGCAAACGACCGTCGGCATCAAGCCGAGCATCGCCCACCAGTGTCTGGACGTCGACCGTCTCCCGCCATTTGCGCAATGGCGTGGCCGCGGTTGGCGCCGGGCGCTCCCCCACGGCCTTGTTCAGGCGGAAGGCGCGGCTACCGGCTGGCGCGACATCCACGAACCTGCGCACGGTGTCCCACGCCGCGGACGGCGCCCCGACGGCTTCCTCCAGGAATCGCTGTGGTTCGGGATCCTGGGCGGGCCGGCGGGTGAACTTCCCGTAGCGCAAGGCCACGGCCAGCTCGCTGCCCACGCGCACTACCTCGCGGCCGCCGTCCTGGTCGTTGCTTTCGGCCAGGCGAAAGTTGCCCTGCCTGTCGATCCACAGGTCGGTGGTGGTGGTCATGGCGTCCTTGCCACCGGCATCCGGCCCACCGGCTGCGTTCACGCGAAAGGCCGCTGTGGCATGAAAGTGTGCGCCGGACAAACGCCGCAGCCCCGAGACAAGAGCGGCTGGTTGCACGGCCGCGCCCAATTCTTGCTCCGGCGCCAAGATTCCGTCGCGCGTGGTCCGGCGGCAGCCTGACAACGCTACGACGAGAAGCAGCAAAGCGACGGTCCGGTTATGGAAGATGGCTCTTGGCACGAAGACCAACAATTTACCACTACTGCGTCGGGCGCGTGCTGCCCATGGGTAGGGATTCCACGCGACCACGCGGTTCCAGTGCAGGAGTGGTAACGTGGGCAGGTGGACGCATTTCCGACGCTCAGCTCCCCCGGTTTGCGCCTGGCCGCCACCCTCGGTGCCGCGGGCTTGGGCGCCATTTGGGGCAGCTTCCTCAATGTGTGCATTGCTCGCGTCCCACGCGGGATGTCGGTGGTCAGGCCACCCTCGCATTGCTTCGCGTGTGGCGAGCGGGTTTCGGCGCGTGATAACATCCCCATTCTCTCGTACTTCCTTCTCCGCGGCCGCTGCCGCCGCTGCGGCGCAAGGTTCTCGGCGCGCTACGCGCTGGTCGAGGCTCTCGCCGCCGCGCTTTCGGCCCTCATCTTCTGGACCTTCGTGGTCGATGCGCCGGGCGAGCCGCTCGGCGTGCGCGCCGCCCGTTTCGCCACGTACTTCGCGCTTGCGGCCGTGCTCATCGTGCTGTCGTTCATTGATCTAGATACCAAGCGCCTGCCCGACATCATCACGCTGCCTGCCATTGGGGTGTTCTTCCTGGCCGGGTTCGCGGTTCACGAAGTCTCTTGGTCGGAACGCGCCCTGGGTGCCGCCGCTGGCTATCTCCTGGTCCGGGTCGTCGCCGACGGCTACTACTACGCCACCGGCCGCGAGGGTCTGGGCCTGGGCGACGGCAAGCTCTTGGCCATCATGGGTGCCTTGTTCGGCTGGAAAGCCATTCCTGCTGTCGTGTTTCTGGCGTCGCTTGCGGGCATCCTGATCAGCGTACCGGTGCTCATGCTGCGCCGGCGTCGGGCGGCCGCGGCT
The DNA here is from genome assembly GCA_003155465.1 of Myxococcales bacterium. The sequence goes on from PMCR01000361.1 coordinate 4,456, forward strand.
CCGCCAGCGGCGCCGGCGTCGACCGCAGCCGAATCATCGCCCATTCCACCCACGTCAATTCGCAGGGCGGAAGTCCCGTTTGGTCCATTCTTGGCGGCCAGTGCCCTCGTCTACCTCTTCGTGGGAAAGCTGGCGTGGGCGGCGCTCATGCGCATGCTGACGGGCGAGTAGTCGCACACCGGATCAGAAAGCGACTAGCGGTCCAACTCCGGCTGGAGTTGATTGGTCCTCGAGGGCGGTGAAGACGTTCCTGCCAAAGTAGAAGGGCAGTCCCCAGTCGAAATACGCGCCCATGAGGCTGGTTCCCGACTGAGGGTCGATGCTCGGCCCGCCCAGATTTGCAAAGGCGGAGTTGGTCCTGTCGGCAAGCAAGGCCGCGGCGCTGGCGATGCTGAAGTTCACGGTCCTGGTAACCACGCCGCTATTCTCCTGGTTTTTGGCTGACAGGTTCAGCGTGGAGCCAGGACAGTAGAACACCGAGTACGGGTTGGAGCAGGTCGGGATGTGCGTGGTGTTGCTGTCCAGGAAGTAGATCCCGTTCGAGCCAGTGTCCACGAAGGCGAGCGCAGGGTTGCCGTTGGCTGGGTAGGTGGTCTTGAAGGTGCCCCCCCATTTGCTCACCCGCATCACCGTCGCCCCGTCCAAAGCATTGTTCTCGCGCGTGCCGATGCCGAAGACCAGGGATCCCGTTACGCTGGGTGCCCCGTCAGCGGGAATCGAAGGCAACTCGACAATCGTGCCGTTGTTGTCTTGGCTGAACAACGCAACGGGATTCGACGCTTGTTTGGAAACAGGCACGGCCGTCGCCTGGCAGCCACCCACTGTGGTTGAAGCACACGCGTAGTACATCCCCGGATTGGACGACTTGGCGCCGACGGGCTCCGCGCAGGCCGAGCCACAGTCCTGCAGGAACGTGCTTATCCCGAGGATGCCGTTGGACCCCAGCCCTTGCGCGGTGTTGGCGCTGAAGCCAGTACAATCGCTCGGCACAGGATAGGTCATCTCGTCGATAACCTGGATGGTGAGGTTGTTGGCCTGCTCGCCCGCCATTCTGAGATCGGCAATCGCCAGTGGGCCCCAGATGAAGCTGTCCACGAACTGGGTGCACTCGGCGAGGACGGCCCCGCTGTCGTCCGTCGCCGCTGGCAGCGACAAGGTCAGCACCGACTTCAACACGCGCAGGCCCGCGGAACCGGTGTCGACCAGCACGTGGTCGATGTCTCGACAGTCGCTGGTGCCAGGAACGCACACGGTTACGGTGGTGAACAGACCGTTGAGGTAGCGAACGCCGGGCGCCCCGAAGTCCACGGTGAGCTCGGCCACGTTGTCAGCAGGCGCGGCAATGGGATTGCGGCCCAGGCCGGAATTACCGCTGCACGCCGCGCCCAGGCCCAGGAGCGCGGCGGCCGTGCAAGCCAACCCGGCTCGTCGGATGCGATGGCTGCGCATCATTGGATCTCGTCGGTTGCAAGGCCCTGCGGCACGCGATCCGCAAGGTACACTCGGCCATAGAAGGCACGCTGATGGCCGCTCATGTGGATGACCAGTCCCGGGAGCTGGATGTTGACCGGGCCACGGGCGGCGCGGGGGCCCGCGGCCTTCAGGTACGACTCGTAGTACGAGCCGAGGAGTTGCCGCAGGTTGGGGCGAAATGGACCTTGCCAGGATACGGCGAAAACCTTGCCCGCGCTGTCCAGATACTCGCGCACCTTGGTGCCGGTCTTCGCCTCGAGCTCGTGCAAGGTGTACAGCTCGGCACGCACGATGCGCAGGTTGGCCAGCAGGTGCGCCTGGTCAGCGACAATCGATGCCGCGTCTTCTCCCAAGGCGGCCCATGCGGGCTGTGAACAGAACAGCAGCGCGAAGAACGCGCAAGACGGCAAGAATCTGCGGAGAAACGTCAGACTGACGGGGATTGTGTGCATGGCGATTGCCTCCCAACTGAAATCCGGGCACATGTGCTGGTGAACGCGCCCAAGACCCACAAATTTACAACGTGCACCGGCCTTTGGCACGTAGGTTCAGAAGGAATCTGGTCAGCATCGCATTGGATCGCCCTCCGCGAGATGCTGTCTAGCTCCCGGGTTGCAGATCGGCGACAATGGATTGCAGCCTGGCCTCCAGATTGGCGCGAATCTCGGCCAGGCGCTCGGGGCTGTCGGCTTCGCAGCGAAGC
>PMCR01000509.1:0-2379 GCA_003155465.1 Myxococcales bacterium
CGTCGCCAAGATCGCCGCCTTCCGCGTACCAGTTGAGCCTGATGATCTCCTGAACCCCGCCGATGATGTGGTCGCCGTTGGTGGTTGTCGCATAGCCGCCCAACTCGTCGCGCGTCCAGCCGACGAAGGCCTCCGACACCGACTGGTCCATATCCAGATGCAGTTTGTATTTCCGGTGGCGCTGGAGCGTGACCGAGCCAGCCTCATCCAGCCCCTGCCCCGGGGCAGGCTCGATGGTCGCCAGACCGCCCATGACCGGGTTCTGGTTGCCGGGCTGGGTGGCATCGATGGGCAGGTAGACCTTGAACACCGCCGGGGCCACCTCGGCCATGGACGGAGTCTGGAGTTCCATGCGCACTGTGATCGGGAAACCCGCGCTGGCGCAGGACCAGAGTTCCGACTGAGCGCCGGCATCGGGGGCCGCCCCTGCCCCGCCGCCCAGGGTGACGTCGGCATTTCCGGTGCACAGTGCGGCCAGCGTCTCGGGTGGAAACAGGTTGGTGAGCGTCGCCGTCTCGCCAGTCCCCAGATCCAACGACGGTGCCTGATCCGGTCCAAGCCCCAGCATCTGGTCGAACCCGGCCTGGTCAATCGGACATTCAAACCCATTGTCGGCGCTCGTCGGCACTGGGCACCAGGACCAGTGGTAGCTGGGGGGCTCGCCCTCGGGCAGGTACAGCAGCGCACGCAGGGTCGTCGAGTTGCCGAGCTGCGGCTGCGGCGGATCCGCCTGCAGGGCCAGCACGCGGGCCTTCACCAGGCGGTATTCAGGATTGAAGTCGTTGCCACAGCCCAGCGCAAGCAGAACCGAAGCAGCCAGCAAAGCAGGTGTTCTCATTGTCATTCCCATCGAAGAATTGGCAGGGCAAGGAGATGCCTGGACCAGGCCTTCATGTGACGTGTTCGTCGCGGCAACCCTGAACGACACCGGACAAGGCCGTTTCTGTCACCGCAATCGGCAAGGCTTCGACGCTGCGGCCAGGTTGCCGCAAATTGGTGGCAGGCCAAAGAAGACTGGGGTAACGTAGTGGACAGAACAGCAACAGGAAAGCCGAGTTATTTCCGTAGGATAAGTGCCTAGTCCGCGTTCGTGCGAATTGTTCCTGGCCCCAGATCCCGTTTCAAGAGGTGTCCAGAAATCGGCTCTCCTGGATTTTGTGTTCCAATGATTTCGATCACTTGCGCGACGAAGATCGCTTTTCACGGCGATTGATGGACACGTCTTCAGTTCCGTCCACCCCGCAGAAGCTGTTGAGGAATTCCTGAACCTCCACCGAGCAGCCGGAGACGACACGCGCAGGCCGATAATCGTTCTGGCATTGGGAATCGTTGTTTTCGGACTTGTGGCCTGTGACCGCGGCGGCGGCACAGCTGGCACCTCCGGCGGGGCCGGGGGCAAGGGCGGCAGCGCGGACGGCACGTCCAGCGCGGGCGGCACGTCCAGTGCAGGCGGCGCGTCCAGCGCGGGCGGCGTGTCCAGCGCGGGCGGCGTGTCCAGCGCGGGCGGCACGTCCAGCACCGCCGACACGACCGCCGCGGGAGGCTCGACCGGCGAAGGGGGAATGACCAGCGCGAGTGGCGGCGCGACCAGCCCGACCAGCTCGACCGGCGGAGCAGCGGGTGGCATGACCAGCACGAGTGATGGCGGGATCAATGACTCGCGGGCGGACGCAGGTGCAGACAGCGGGGCTGACGACACGGGTGGCATGCCGGATGCGGGTCGTGACGCCTCCGTCGCGCGAGACGGACCGAGCGACACCAGCGTCCGCCCCGATGCCGCGGCCGACAGTGCTTCGGATGCCATCGCTGGCAAATGCGCGTGCCTGGGCAAACCGGCTCCGGTGTGCACGCCGACGGGCCATCTCACCTACACACTCGCCCGGGCTGCCTCGCCGACCGCGGACCAAACCGACGCCTACAACGTCATCACCTGCGCCATGGATATGGCGGTCGCCTACTACAATTGCTACGCCAACATCACGGGGTCCGTCCGGGTCAGCTACGACACCAGTGTGCCTACTGCTGACGGCAACATCAACGGATCCATCCGATTCGGCTCCGGCCGGGGTTACATGCAATGTGCGACTGCCATGCACGAGATCGGGCACACCCAGGGCATCGGGACAGCCTCGCAGTGGGCCACCCATGTGTCAGGCGGCCTCTTCGTCGGGATCAATGCCGCTGCGCAGCTGCAAGCCATCAACNNTCAACTACGAAAGCGAAGCGACCGGCTTGGACATCCTGATCGGTCATTGCGAGATGGTCGTGGCGCTCCGGAAGGATCTGGGACTTCAGCCTTGATCAGAAGCCAGCACAGGCTGCGCCACCTTCGACCTGGATCGACAGCGTCCAACACTAGAGCGCCGAACGGTTTGCCTC
>PMCR01000509.1:2435-11717 GCA_003155465.1 Myxococcales bacterium
TATGCGCCCTCGTCGCGCCTTGCCGTCCGGGCCCCTCGTCCACCAAGACATGCCCGCTCTTCTGACCGGAGGCACAAGCCTCGCCGACGGAACAGGTCGATTTCCGCAAGAGTGCGTTGAATGGTCCAACCGGCGCATTGCGCTGCGCCCAACTCGTGCTCGCATGGTTGCCGACATCATTGCGCCCGATTCGTGCGACAATCGCAGCCATGGTAGGCACTGTCAGGTTGTTTCTTCGCACTACCGAGAACGACTACCAGCAGCAGCTCAAAGAAGTTGCTCTGCGCGAAGGCAAGCACGCGGGGTTCACTGTGGATGTGGAGTCGGCGCAGGACGATGCCGGACGCCAGGCAGCTCAGATCATGGCGTCTATCGAGAAAGCGCGCGCCACCAATCTGGTGGCCGTGCTGGTCGCTCCGGTCCGCGATGATACCGTGGCCCCGACGGCGAGCGCAGCGGCCGAGGCCGGCGTCGAGTGGGTGATGCTCAACCGAGAAGCGACCTTCATTGAAGAGCTGCGCCGGCAATTCACCGATCGGGCCATCTTCGCGGTGACCCCGGAGCAGGCCGAGATCGGCCGCATCCACGGCCGGCAGGTCCGCACCCTTCTGCCCGGTGGCGGCTGTGTTCTGTGCGTGACCGGACCGCTCACCGCCTCATCAGCTCGGGACAGGCTCAGGGGCCTGGAGTCCGTCATTGCGGATCCCTACCGACTGGTGACGCTGAACGCGGACTGGACCAGCGAGGGTGCGCGACTGGCGCTCGAGCGCTGGCTGAAGAACATGCCCACCGACGCGGAAACGCCCGGCGTCTTCGTCGCGCAGAATGACGAAATGGCGCTGGGCCTGCGCCAGGCCGCGCGCGATGCCGCGGTTCGACTGGACCTGCCGCTCGACAAGGCCCCAGTCATCGGCTGCGACGGTTCGCCGACTCTCGGACAGCGCCTGGTGCGCGAAGGTCGTCTGCGCGCCACCGTGGTCACCCCGGCGGCCTCGGGACCTGCGCTGGAATGGATCGCGCGCATGCGCCGCCACGGCGAGATCCCTCCCGCCACCGTCATCCAGGCGGTGACGTCGTTCCCGGGCTTGTCCAGTCTGCGAAGCTAGCCCTCGCGCACGAAGTGCGGCAGGCGCGCTGGCAGGTCAATGCCGATTTCGACCACGCCGGCGAAGACACCTTCGCGAAAGAACGGTGTTTGATGGATGAGCTTCTTCTTTTCGGCCTTCTCCACTGTGTAGCTGTTCGCGCGCGGCGTGCGCAGCATGTCGAGCAGGCGTGACCGCGCAGGCTCCGGGTGACAGTCGATCAGGCTGCGGCCCACCAAGGCACGGCCGCCGTCCTTGGCAAAGGTCTGGCAAGCGCGTTCGTTCATATAGGTGCAAAAGCCGGCCGTGTCGCACGCCACGACAGACACGGCCACGCCGTCAAGCCACTGCAGCTCGGGAGGGAGGTTCATCTGTCTAGCTTCTCACTTTCGCAGCCCGAACCGCACCGCGTCCATCATCGCCCCGTGCTGCCTTTCAAAGGCCGGGCGCTCCACCGACAAAGTCACGTCGCTTTCTTCGTCGATCAGGCTGCGCGCCCGGGGGCCATTGTCAGGTCCATACCCCAGCTGCTCGAACAGCCGCAGAGAGGGGCGGTTTGCGGGCAGGATGGTCACGTACACGCGCGCAAGGCCCAGCCCGCGAAAAGCCCAGGCGTGCAGCATGGTGGTGAATTTTCGGCCCAGTCCCCTGCCCTGCAGATTGCGCGCGCCGATCATGATGGCGTACTCGGCAGAGTCGGCATCGAAGTGGCGAAAGTCCGCGTCCCCCACCAAGCCGCCGTCTTGTTCAAGCAGGAACAGGCGGTCCCCTCTTTCGCGCGACTCGGTATAGTGAGCAACCACCTCGTCGACGGACATGTCGTCTTCGTGGGTCAGCATGGCCCGGTTGTGCTGGTCGTTGTAGTAGTTTGAAAGCTGGGCCGCAGCGGCACACACCTCATCCGGGGTCGGCTCGAAGGCTCGCAACCGGGCCTGCGCGTCTGGGTATTCCACGTCGAACAAAGCAGCGGACATGGCGCGCATGCTAGCGGAAACGTGCCGCCGGCACTACCCTAAGCCACATGCAGGACAAGGCAGCGTGGTCTCAAATCGAAGAGGAAGCGAAAGATGCCTTTCTCGGCCAAGGGCGTTTCCCGGTGTCGGCGTATTCGGAGTTCATGCCGCCCCCATTCGTGGGCATCAAGCCCTTCACCGCGCCCGACCGAGCCAGTGCCCCGGCCGCCACCAGCGTGTGCGACGAGCGCGGCCTTGCCGTCGACGAATACCAGCAGGAGCACGAGCTTCGGCCCGGCCTGGCCAGAATCGCGAGCCACCTTCTCGACGAGTTGGGCAAGCTGGTTTCGGGCTCGACCCACGAGTTTTCCCACACTCTGCTGGATGACAACCTGGCCTGGCCAGAATCGCTGGCGGCGGCCGCGCGCGCCGGCCGCTACCCGAAGCGCCCCTTCTTTGTCATGCAGGCGCTGGCTCTGTCGCGCACCCAGGACGACAAGGGCAACGTCCGTTGGACCCTGTTCGGTGCCAGCCCTGAGCCAGCCTCTGCCGTGTTCTGGCGCGGCTTCTCTGACGCCGACGAAGAGCGTTTCCTGGACCTCATCGCATGGGCCAGCGGCGACCAGCCGCCGCCGCGCGAAGGCCTGCGCGTGCTCGGCCTCGCGGCCGGGCTGCCCGGGTTCGCCCGCGCTCGGCTCTGGCGCCAGCACGAGCCGGCTGGTCAGATCCACACCCTCTTCACCCTGGAGCCGTTCGGCACCCTGCCCGATTCGCTGAAAGAAGCCTTTCTCGACGGGACGCTGCGCATTCTGCCCACGCCCGCCAGCCATGTGCTTTCCTGGCATCCCTTGTATCGCAAGCTGGCCGCTGCCCTGCCGCGCGCCACGCAGATTCCGCTCTTGCATCTCTTTCCCCGCGTGCAAGAGGGCTACACGATTCGCATTCCCCAGTCGGGTTGGCTCGACGAGCACGATCCCAGTCAGGCACGGCCCGCGGGGTCCCATCGCGTCGTCCACCACATCGCGCGCACCCACCGATGGCAGCGCACGCCGCGCGACCAAGCCATGGTCGGCGACGGCGCGTTCACCGACAAGGTCACGGTCGCGCTCTTCTCCACCAACCCGGACGATCTCGGGCTCTACGGCAAGCCGATGGCGCGAAACTCGCAGATCTGGAGCCACGACTATGAACTCCTGCTCGACGGCCCCTGCGCGAGCAAGGCCGAGCTGAAACACGTTGCGGAGCTGCTCGACCGCGGCGGCCGGTTCGGCTACCGCATCTACTATCCCCCGATGCGCGCGGGAAACCGCGAGATCTTCTGGCACTTGCCTTTGCTGGCGCGCCTGCACCCCGGCAGCGACCAGGCTGAGATCCATGCAGACACGCTCCACCTAGGCACCGTCACCGCCGAAGCGACCGCGCCCGCAGGCGGGCGCCCTCTCGTGCTCGCGGTCAATCTCCTCGACCGCCCGGGCCATCGCGAGGCCGCACGCCTGTTTGCCCGCGAGCCTGGTCAGCTCCGCCACACCACCGCCCAGAACCTGCGCAAGTTGCTCGATTTTCGCGAATATCTCGCGGGCCCCTTGCCTGGCTCGTTCGCCCGCGCGCTGCTTCGGACCGCCAAGAACACCACCCTCGACGCATGGCTGGCCAAGCTGCCACAGTTGGCGAGCGATCAGAAGAGCGCTGCCCACTTAGTCGAGGATCTGCACGCGCACATCGCGCCCGAGGTCCCGCTTGGTCTAGGACTCACCTTCGGGCAAACCGGAACGCGCGCTTTCGAAGAAACGCTTTGGCGGACCATCTCGACCTTGGCCGAGGGAGAGTATCGGCACAAGGAGACCGCCGACCGCGTGGTGATCAATCAGGGACGCACCGGTGGACCGGCTGCCCGGGCGGCCCAGGTCGAGGCCGGCACGCGTCGCGATCTCGATCGCTTGGGCCTGCACCTGCACCATCGGTATCGCGAAGCCATCGAGCGCCACGGCATGCAGGGCCGCGCCCAGGTGTTCGACCATTCCTTTGCCTGGCGCACCGATTTCGACCTCTCCTGGTCAGAGGCGTGGGCAGATAACCAGAAGGGGCAAGCGCACGAGCGCAACATCGTGGTCGTCATTCCCGGCCGCGATCGCACCCAGGCCGTGATCATGGCAGACCACTACGACACCGCCTACATGGAGGATGTCTACGAGGCAGCGCGCGGCGGGGACGGTTTGCGGGCGGCCGCAGCCGGGGCAGACGACAACCATTCGGCGACCGCAACCCTGCTTGCCGCCGCGGAGGTCTTCTTGCCGCTCGCGCGCGCCGGCCGACTTCTGCGCGACATCTGGCTGGTGCACCTGACCGGCGAAGAATTCCCGTCCGACTGTCTGGGTGCGCGCGCCCTGGCGCAAGCGCTGGTGGAACGCAGTCTGCACCTGACCGCGGAAGACGGCACCAGCCGGGATGCGTCCGCGGTGCGCGTGGTCGGCGCCTTTGTCCTAGACATGATCGGGCACAACAACAGCCACGATCGCGACGTGTTCCAGATTGCCTCGGGCGAGGGTGCGGGCTCGGCGCGGCTGGCGCTCTACGCCCACCTGGCCAACCAGCGCTGGAATCAGCAGGCACGGGAAGGCAACGCCACCCCGCCGCGGCGGGGCCTGGGTCGCGCCCTGCGCATGGCCGACGGCAAAGCAGTGCCGCCTCCCTTCGCGCACTTGCCGGTGGCCGGCGAGGTGCGGGTCGAATGGGAGCCGCGATCGTCGCTGTACAACACCGACGGCCAGATCTTCTCGGACTTGGGCATACCGGTCGTGCTCTTCATGGAGAACTACGACATCAACCGCACCGGCTACCACGACACCTTCGACACCATGAAGAATATCGACCTCGACTACGCCTCGGCGGTCGCGGCCATCGCCATCGAGAGCGTGGCGGCCGCGGCCTGCGACCAACTCTAGAATGATTCCGCCCGCGCCCCACTTGCGCTAGCCTTGCGCCCGGTGAACGAACTTCCGGCGCGCTTCGGGCCCTATGTTTTGCTGCGCTCGCTCAGCCAGGGCGGCATGGGCGAGGTCTTCCTGGCCATGTCCGGCCCCCCCGGTCTTGAAACTCTGTGCGTGGTCAAACGCATCCTGCGGGAACGGCGGGCCGATCCGGACTTCTTGCGGCGTTTCCGCCATGAGGCAGACATCGCGCGCCGCTTGGTTCACGGCAACATCGCGCAAACCCACGCCGTGGGCGAGATCGGAGGCGAGCTCTTCATCGCGCAGGAATTCGTCGACGGCCATGATCTGCAAGAACTGCTCGATCGCGCGGTCACTGACCACCGGCCCATACCGGTGGCCTCCGCCGTAGAGGTGGCGTGCGGGGTTGCACGCGCGCTGGCCTACGCACACGACTTCGAAGGCTTGGATCTCGTCCATCGCGACGTCACACCCGGGAACATCCGCGTCACCTACGCGGGCGAGGTCAAGCTGCTCGACTTCGGCATCGCGCGTTCCGAACTGGCCGCGGGCCTGACCGTGCCCGGCCAGCGCTGGGGCAAGCTGGCTTTCATGTCGCCCGAGCAGGCGCAGAACCGCACCCTCGACCGGCGCACCGACATCTACGCCCTGGGCCTGGTGCTTTGGGCGATGCTGACCGGCCGCCCGGTGGGCACCACCATCGACGGTGATCGCGTGGTCGCGCCTTCGACCGACCCGCAACGGTTTCCGGAAGACATCCTCAAGCGCGATCCAACCCCGCCGTCGCGCCTCAACCCTTCCGTGCCGGTCGCGCTTGACGAGGTGGTCTCTCGCGCGCTGGCCAAGCGCCGCGAGGGCCGCTTTGCCAACGCGGCGGATGTGGCGGCCGCTTTGGCGCCGTTTGCGTCGGTGGTTCCCTCGGGCGAGGCCATCCTGTCTGAGCTGCTGCAAGGCTCGTTTGACGCCAAGGCCGAGCGGGTTGAGCGCGTCCGGTTGGTCACATCAGCGCAGCGCTCCCTGCGCGCCAGCGCTGATGCTTCGCTGCCCGCACGCGCGTCGGTGGCCGGTGCAGCGGCCTTGTCTGCCGGGCGGAGAGGTCGCCGGAGGGCAGCGGCGCACGCGGCCGGGCGGGGCTGGTGGGTCGTCCTGCTTGCGATCCTCGGCGCGCTTCTGGTCGCGGGCCTTGTCGCCTACGACTTTCTCCGCCTGCGCCGAGTTGCGGATGTGCCTGCGCCGGCTGCTGCCGCCGGGGCGCCCGCGGCTTCATCCAGCCCCGCCGCGCCCGAGGCCATGGTTCCGCCTTCGGCCGTGCCGCCGCCCGTTGCAGCCACGCCACCAGCTCCGGCTCGGTCAGAACCCATTGCTAATTCTCAACCTGCGGCCTCGGCTGTTGAGGCGGCGACCCTCTCACCTCGCCCCGAGGCTTCCCAGGCAGAAAGAAGCGCGTTGCTCGAACGCGCCCAGGCTTCCTTCGACGAAGGCAACCTGGACCGCGCCCAAAGCGAGGCCCGCCGCGCCGCCGCCCTGGGCAATCGCGAGGCCGACGCCTTGCTGGGTGCCATCGCCTTCAAACGCGGGCATCTTGACGAGGCCGAGCGCCTACTCAGCAAGGCCCTGCAGCGCGATCCAGTCAACCCCCACATCGCCCGCGAATTGGAGGTCGTGCGCGCGAAGCAAGGCAAGTAGGGGCGGTCGGCATGTCGTTCAGACACGCGGGTTGCCGGATCTTTCGCCGGCCGCGCAGAAGATCGGGAACCGCTGGTGTGACCGGCGATTGTCTCCCGCGATGAGGGTTCCGAGCGCGGTCACGCGCGGTGAATCCAATCTGATGCTCAACTCGAAGCATCCAGCCTGGAGATGGGACTGGGTCCTGCACCGCGCGCCCTTCGCCTTCGACAGGAGACTGCGGGAGTTCATAGGAATTCGTCGGTCAACCCCTTGACGCCATTGCCGAATCTCGCGATCGTGGGCGCATGCGTTTCCTTCGCGCCGGCCTGTCCGTGGTCATCCTGGCATCGGCTCTGGTTCCTCGCGTAGTCGCAGCCGCCGCCCATCGCGTGGCAGTCGTTGAGGCAGTCACCAGCAAGGTCCCGCGCGGCGAGGTGGCCGCCCTGCGCGCTGAGATCGAAGACGTGGTGCGCTCGCTGGGTGCCGAAGTGGTGCCCTTCGTCGAGGCCAAGGCCGTGACTGGCGGAGACTGCAACCAATCCGAGTGCATGATCGCCCTCCACCGCGCCACCGGCGCAACCCACGTGCTGCGTGTGGAATCGGTGTTCAAGAGAGGCGCGTTCACCCTGCAGCTACAGATGTGGGACGCGCGCATCGGCCGGACGCTCAGCTCGGACGGCAAGAGCTGCGACATCTGCACCCTGCCTGACCTGCGCTCGGCCCTGCGCGACCGGATCGGTGCGCTCTGCTCGCGCGTGTTCGAGGCTGAGGAAGCCGCGCTGGCCCCGCCGCCGCCACCCCCACCACCCCCACCGCCACATGTGGACGTGAACCCGCCGCCTCCGGCTCCGGAGTCAGCCGGCTCTGCTGGCAAGCGCGTCGGCCAGGGGGGCGGCCTGACCCTGGTGGCGCTCGGCGTGGCTGCCGCGGCGTACGGCGGATATCTCTTGCATCTGAACGGCCAGGTGGCATGCGCAGCAGGCGAAGCACCCCACTGCACCCAACACCACGTCACGGCAGGGCGTGGTGCCGGCCTGCTGGCCGGCGGCATCGGCGCCGTGCTGGCCGGCGGCATCCTCTTCTACTACTTCACCTGGTGAGGCAACCCATGAATCTGCGAATTCACTATGTCCTTCCCCTGTGTTTGCTTTTCGCCTGCGACAAGGTCGAGCGCGACTGGAGCAAGTGCAGCGAGACCAACGACTGCAAGAAGGGCTTTACCTGCAGCCGCCCGTCCTACCTGTGCGTTCCTGTGGATGCAGGAGCGGATGCGCACGACGCGGCGGCAGCCGAGGGCGCCGATGCGTCTTCAGAGGCCGGCGGCCGCGAGACGGCCAGCGCCGATTCGACGGACGCCCCCCTGGACGTGGCCGTGGACGTAGACGTGGCCGTGACCGTAGACGTGGCCGAAGACGTGGCCGTGACCGACGCCGCGGCGGACGCACCCGCGGACACCCGACCGGTTGATGCCCAAGGGAGTTGCAGCAGCGATATCGAATGTCCTGCCAGCGCGCCCCTGTGTCTCGACTTCATGTGCGCGAAGTGCACCTCCGCCAACGACTGCGCCGGCCGTGGCGACGGCGGCGCGGGCGCCGGGGTTTGCGAACCCACCAGCGGCCGTTGCGTGGCCTGTGTGAAGAGCAGCGAATGCACAGCCGACCCAGCGAGACCAGTGTGCGTGGCCAACCAGTGCGCGGCCTGCACAACCAACAGCCAATGCTCTCTACGAGGTGACGGCGGCGTCAGCGCCGGCGTTTGCGACACCACAACCGGCCGGTGCGTAGCCTGTGTACAGAACAGCGAATGCACGTCCAATCCAGCGAAACCCATCTGCGTGGCCAATCAATGCGCGCCTTGCCAGTCTGCCACAAGCCCAGCCAACGAGTGCCGCGCCAAGAGCAGCGGCGCACCGGTGTGCGACCAGGGCAGCGGGAAATGCGTCGGCTGCCTGAGCAACGACCACTGCATGGGCAGCACGGACGGCGGGGTGGACAACGGAGAGGATGGCGGGATGGATGGCGGGGCAGACGGCGGCGTGGTCGCGGGGTTCTGCTACTTGACGACCAACCAGTGCGTGGAGTGCCTTGCGCATACGGACTGCAAGGATCCCACCAGGCCCATCTGTGGCAGCTTGCACGCCTGCGTGGGCTGCGGCCTGCAGCCTGCGCCGATCGACGGCTGCGCGACCAAGAACCCCGCCCTGCCGGTGTGCAAGGCAGACACGGGCACATGCGTGGAATGCACGGGCAATAGCAATTGTACTGGCGACGCAGGGATTCGCGTGTGCAACCCTGCAACGAACAAGTGCGTAGAGTGCAACGACAACACCAACTGCACGGCTGATCCGGCGAATGCATTCTGCGTGAACCACGCCTGCGCAGGCTGCCAGACAGCTGGGACAGGTGCGTGCACCGGTGCCAAGCCAATGTGCGCCACCACGGGCGGCTATGTCGGCCAATGCGTGGAATGCATCGGCAACACCGACTGCACCGTCGGAACCAAGCCCGTGTGCGCCACAAACCAGTGCCGGGGGTGCAAGAAGGATCTCGACTGCACTGGTATATCGCCGGCACTGGTGTGCGGTCTGGATGGGTCATGTCCAGGCGACAGCAGTGTGATCTATCTGCA
>PMCR01000283.1:0-11596 GCA_003155465.1 Myxococcales bacterium
CAGTACCATTCGGTGTTCAAGGGCGCGGGCATCGCGTTTTCCGAGGTGCGGCAGTACATCCCGGGCGATGACATTCGGCTTATCGACTGGAACGTGTCGGCGCGCATGAACGCGCCGTACGTCAAGCTGTACGTCGAGGAGCGCGAGATGACCGTGCTCCTGCTGGTCGACATGTCGGCCTCGGGTCGCTTCGGCTCGGCGGGGCAGGAGAAGCGGGAGCTGGCCGCCGAGCTGGCCGCGGTGCTCGCCTTTTCCGCCATCCGCAACAACGACCGGGTCGGCCTGATCATCTTCACTGACCAAGTCGAGCGCTTCGTGCCGGCCAAGAAAGGAAGGAAGCACGTCCTGCGCGTGATCAGCGAGATTCTGTCGTTCGCGCCGCGCTCGCCCCACACCAACCTGGGGCTGGGGCTGGATTTCCTAGGTCGGATCGCGCGCCGGCGGGCGGTGGCTTTCTTGGTCTCGGACTTTCTGGCGCCCCCTGCCCAGTACGAGCGCTCGCTGCGCATCGCGGCCCGGCGCCATGATTTGGTTCCGGTGGCGGTGACCGATCCGCTGGAGGAGGAGATCCCGCCCGTGGGGTTGCTTGAGGTGGAAGACCCGGAGAGCGGTGAAGTGGTAGTATTCGACACCTCGGGCCCGGAGGCAAAAGCCTTCGCCACAAAGAACCGGGCGGCCCGCGAGGCACGCGAGGCCCTGTTTCGCCGCCTTTCTCTCGACGCCATCGCGGTGCGGACCGATCGTCCCTACCTGCCCGCCTTGACCAGTTTCTTCGAGGCGCGGGCACGGAGGTTGCGGCATTGATGAAGTGGGTTCTGGTCGGCCTGCTCGCCGCCATGCCGACCGATGCCAGGGGCCAGGCGGACGCGCGGCCGAGCGCGCTTTCAGCCCCAGCGCCTGCCGACGCGCCCACGGTGACCGCACGGGTGGACAAGGTTGAGGCCCGGGTAGGCGATGCCCTCCACCTGTCCATCACCGCGGTCAGTCCAATCACCACGCCGGTCATTCTGCCCGAGAACATCGACCTGTCGCCCTTTTCCGAGCTGGAGCGACGTCTGGAAGAAAAGGACCTTGGCGACGGCAAGATGCGCCGTGAGTTCGTGCTGACCGTCGCGGCCTATCAGCCGGGTGCGCTGGAGATCCCCGCTGTGGAGGTGACCTACTTCGGCAAAGGCGGCGAGGTGTCAAGCGCGCGCACACCACCCATTCCCGTCACCATTGTCAGCCTGATCGCCAACGAACCCGAACCCAAGCTGAAGGAAAACGCTGGCCCAGTGCCGGTGATCCAGCGCGACTACCTCTATGCCTATATCGCGGGGAGCTTGGCGACGGCCGGACTGGGCGCCGCGCTGGCTCTTTTCATCCGACGGCGGCTGCGTGCGCGTGCCGCGCACCGCCCGGCGCCTCCGCCGCGGCCGGCGCACGAGGTGGCGCTGGAACGTCTCGATCGCCTGGGTGCTTCTCTGGCGTCGAGTGAAGACTTGCGGCCCTTCACCTTTGAGTTGTCCGAGATCATCCGCGCATACCTGGGCGCTCGCTTCGCCTTCGACTCGCTGGAGTTGACCACCGAAGAGCTGGTGCTCAGGCTGCGCCGACGAGGTCCCATGAAGGAGATGCGCGGCTTCGTGCTTGGCGAGGTGGAAGGCTGGCTGGCGGGCTGCGACTTGGTGAAGTTCGCCAAGGTCTCGCCCTCGATGGCCGAGGCGCGCGGGGCGCTGGAGACTGGGATTCGCATCGTGGAGTCGTCACGTCCACGCCCCGAGCCGCCGGTCACGATCCCTGGAGCCGACGGCACCACCCCGCAGGAGGCGCCGCATGGCTGAGCGCCCCGAGAAGAACCGAGGGGCGCGCGGAGCGATTCCCTACGCGCTGGTTGCTGCCGTGTTCGGGCCGGCGGGATTGATCTATTTTTGGTGGTTTCGTTCGCTCGAGTTGTTCCGCTTTGCCCATCCGGCGGCGCTCGCTCTCATCCCGCTGGCCGTCGGACTGGTGGTCTGGGCCGGCATCAGGCGTGCGCCGTCACGCCATCCCGTGCTGGTGTACTCGCGGGCGGGCGAAATGCGCCTCCTGCGACCCGGGTGGGCCGCGCGACTCGCGGATCTGCCCGTGGTGCTGCGCCTCTTCCTCGTGGTCGCGACGGCGCTGGCCTTGGCGCGACCGCAGACGTCGCAGAAGGACGACGATCTGGAGCTGGAAGGCATCGACATCGTTGTCACGCTCGACATGTCCGGCTCCATGGAGGAGACCGACCTGCAACCCAATCGTCTGGAAGCGGCCAAGGCTGTGATCCAAGACTTCGTCACCCGCCGACGCGGGGATCGCATCGGGCTGGTGATCTTCGGCCGCGAGGCTTACACGTACACGCCGCTCACCCTCGACCACGGCACCTTCCTGCGCATGCTGGCCGAGTTGCAGCCAGGCATCGTCGATGGACGCGGCACGGCCATTGGGAATGGACTGGGTGTGGCTCTGGCGCGTCTGCGCAAGTCCGACGCCAAGTCCAAAGTCGTGATCTTGCTGACCGACGGGGACAACAACTCCGGCAACATCTCTCCCCTGCAGGCCGCCAGTTTTGCCCAGAAGATGGGGGTCAAGGTTTACACCATCCTGGCCGGCGCTCACGACAGCAACCGCGAGGCAGACGACGCGAACCAGCAGCAGCAGCGCTACGCGGTCAATCCCAAGCTGCTCGAACAGATCGCGGGCATGACCGGCGGCTCGCCCTATCTGGCTACCGACACACGCGCGCTTGCACGGCGATTCCAGAACATCCTTGAAGAGCTGGAGAAGTCGCGCATCCGCGATCGCGGCGTGCTCTACGCCGAGCTCTACCCGCGCTTCCTCTGGCCGGCCTTCGCGATCTTGCTGCTCGAAATTGCCCTGCGCCTGTCCCGCCTGCGGAGGCTGCCGTAAATGCGCATAGCCAACCCGCACCTGCTGTGGCTTCTTCTGGCGACTCCGGCCGTGGTGCTGGCCTATGCCATTGCCTTTGCCCGGCGGCGCCGGTTGCTCAACCGGCTGGGCCAGCCGGCGCTCATCGCGCGCATGGCCGACTCGGCGTCCGTGCCGCGCAAGGTGCTGGCTGCGGCCCTGGTGGTGTTGGCGGTGGCGCTCTTGGCCCTGGCCCTGGCGCGACCCCAGGCGGGCGGACGCGCGCGTCTGGAGAAACAACGCGGCCTCGACTTGGTGGTGGCGCTGGATTTCTCCAAGTCCATGTTGGCCAAGGACATNNACCGACTACGCCGCGGTCAAGCTCTTCTGGCGCGACATGACCCCTTCGGACATTCCCGTGGGCGGCACCGCCATCGGCCGCGCACTGCGCGCGGGGCTGGACATGTTGAAGCGCCTGCGCGCCAACGGCGGCGAGACGCGCGGACAAGTGATCTTGCTGCTCACCGACGGAGAGGACACGGAAAGCGAGCCGATGGAGGTGGCCGACGAAGCGGTCAAATTGGGGGTCAAGGTCTTTGCCGTGGGTATCGGCTCGCGCTCGGGCGAACTGGTGCCGGAAGTGAATGAAGAGGGCCAGCCCCAGGGCTACGTCAAGGATCGTGACGGCAAGTACGTCACCTCGCGGCTGAGCGAGGATCTGCTGTCCAAGCTCGCGGCGCGAACCGGTGGCGAGTACCTGCGCGCCGATGCCCGCCACTTCGGCGTGGAAGCGATCGAGGCGGCGCTGGCCGGGCTCAAGCGCACCGAAAGCGAGGCCCGCCTGGTCAAGCGCTACGACGAGGTGTGCGAGTATCTGCTTCTGCCCGCGTTCTTGATTCTGGTCGGCGAGGCGTGCCTGAACGAACGCCGCAGGAGGAAGGCATGAAGGCGAAGTTGCCAACCCCGGGTCGGCCGGCCACCGCCGAACATCTTCTTGGAATGGTCGTCGCGATCCTGCCCTTGGTCGCTGCGTGGAATCCGCTGGAACGTCCCAACCGCGCGGTCACCGACGGAAACGCCAGCCTGCAGAAGGGCAAGGCGGAGGAAGCACTGGCCCACTACGACCAGGCGGCGGCGTCCCTGCCGGGGGACCCGGCTGTACACTTCGACCGGGGCTCGGCTCTGCTTGCGCTGTCTCGCTACGACGAGGCCATTGCTGAGCTGTTGCGGGCTACCGAAACCAAGTCTCCGTCGCTGAAGGCGGCGGCCTTCTACAACCTGGGCAACGGCTATTTTCAGGCCGAACGCTACGCGGACGCCATCGCTGCCTACCGACGCTCGCTGGGCCTGGCACCCGGCGACCTGCGCGCCAAGTGGAATCTTGAGCTGGCCCTGCAGAAAAAACAGGACGAAGACAAGAAGAAGCAGGAGCAGCCGGACAAGGACAAGAAGAAGCAAGACGACCAGAAGAAACAAGACGATCAGAAGAAGCAGGACAAGGACAAGAAGCAGGACGAGAAGCGAGACGAGAAGAAGCAGGAACCAGATGCAGGCGCGCCCAAGCAAGAGCCGCCCAAACCGCCCCAAGGCCAGGACGCAGGAGCCGAGCCGCCGCCGCAGGAAGAACCGGCTGCCCAGCCCAAGGATGACAAAGCGCCCGAAATGAGCGAGATCGATGCAGTGTTGGACAGCCTGGAGCGAAGCCCCAAAGATCTGGAAAAGATGCGCGCCCGTCTGCGCGCCGTGCGCCGCGCGCCACCAGCCAAGGATTGGTAGCGATGCGGATTCCAGATGACCGGTCGCAATTCGAGGACGGGCACTTGGTTCTCCCCTCTCCTTCCGGGAGAGGGAAAAATGGTGATGCCTTTCTTGGGCCAGACGCTGAAGCGACGCAGGTGTTGGGCCACGAGTCTGCGGCATGGGTTCACGTCCCATGCGGTGCCCTCACCTTCTCCCTCTCCCGGAGGGAAAGGGAGAAGTATGCGAACCGAGTCTCCTTTGAGCTTGCGGCGCGACCGCCGTTGCGCACCGCTGCGGCGAAACCGGGGCGCAAAGGCCGTGCGATTCAGACCCATTCCAGAAACCCCAGTCCGCACATCGCGATCAGGCGTTTAGCGATCGCCGGACTGATGATCGCCATGGTCGCGGACAAGGCCGGTGCGGCCGAGCCGAGCTTCGTCGCGCGCGTGGACCGCACCCAGGTCGGGGTGGGCGAGTCGTTCACCCTGGAGATCACCCTGTCGGTCGAGGGGGGCCGGGTTGACGGCTATCGCCCGCCGGATGTGCGCGGCATGCGCACCCTGGCCGAACGACCGAGCCAGTCCACCCAGATGCAGATGGGTGGCGGCGGCACCTTCGTGCGCCAGGTGTACGGCTGGCGCTATGAGGTATTGGCGCCCGACCGAGGCACCTTCACCGTCGGTCCGGCACGTGTGCGTGTGGACGGTCAGGAGCTTCGCACGGAGAAGATCGCCATTGCCGTGGTTGATTCCGGTGGGGCCGCGCCGGCCCGACGTTCCGGCCGCGGGTTTCCGCACGGCATTCCCAATCCCGGCCTGCCCTTCCCCGGCCTGGGCGTGGGCGACGATGCCCCGCCCGCCGAAACCCAGTCGGGGCGTGGCCGGCGCAACTTCCTCCGTGTCCAATCCAACAAGACCAAGGCCTACGTCGGCGACGAGATCGCGGTGGAGTGGCTCCTGTACCTGACCGAGCGGCAGGACAAGTACGGCACCACCGCCGAGCCGCGTACCGACGGGTTCTGGGTCGAGGACCGGACCCCAGCCAACCCCCACGCCGGGCTTTCGCTGACCGAACAGGCCTACGAAGGACGCACCTATCTGGTCGCCCCGCTGATGAAGAAGGCGCTCTTTCCGCTTCATCCCGGGCGCCTGACCATCAGCCCGCTCGAATCCGAAATCTCCCGGGTCGACTTCTTCGGCGCGACCCTGCGCACTGAGCGCCTGAAGACCGAACCCTTGACCATCGAAGTCCTGCCGCTGCCCACCGCGGGCCAGCCGCCCAGGTTCGATGCCTCGGCGGTGGGCCATTTCACTTTGCGCGCCGAGGTCGATCGTGATCGGGTCAACGTGGGCGAGGCGGTCACGCTGAAGCTGGCGGTGAGCGGCCAAGGCAATCTGCGCAAGCTGGCCGCGCCGGCGCTGCCGCCTCTTAGCGGCTGGAAGACCTACGAGCCCAAGGTGTCGGTGACGCTTGACCCCGGTGAACGGGTGGCGGGGACCAAGGTAGTTGAGTATTTGCTTTTGCCCGAGCGGGCGGGCGTGACCACCATTCCGCCTTTCACCTTGGCCTTCTTCGATCCCGAACGCGGCACCTACGGCAGCGAGAAGAGCAATCCGCTGCGCATCGAAGTAAGCGCGGATGGTTCGCAGCCGGCCGGGGCGCATCCAGCTAGCGCTGCGACCGGAACCGTCGCTTCGGCTTCGGCCGCGCCCGGGGGTGAGAATGTTCTCGCGCTGGACATCCGACCTCTGCGCAACCGCCCCACCCTGCGCCGCGATCTGGGCGTGAGTTTCTACCAGTCGCACGGTCTTCCAGCCGTGGTCGTCTTGCCACCTCTGGCGCTGGCTCTGACCGCTTTCATCGCGTTCGCGCGCGAGCGTCTGAGCAAGGAAACCGAGGGCACGCGGCGGCGCAAGCTGCGCCGGCTGGCGCGGCGACGTCTGCGTACGGCCGAGCTTCATCTCAGAGAAGGTCGACTGGCGCAGGCCTTCGGCGAGATCGAACGCGTGCTGCGTGAGTTCCTGACCGGAAAGCTGGGCACCCAGATCGCGGGCCTGTCGTGGGACGAACTGCGCTCCACCCTGGCGCAGGCGGGATTGGCGCCGGGGTTGGTGGATGCCACGCTTGCCGCACTTGAGGATTGCGACCGCGTCCGCTTTTCCCCGGGCAGCGTGTCGGTGGAGGAAGTGCGCGCGGCCCGGGATCGAGCCAGCGAGATCATCCTGCAGATCGAAAAGGCTCCTTTGCGGCCGGTCTCGCTGCCGGAGGTGCGGTCGTGAAAGCGGGCGTCCGGCTCCCGGCAACCCTCCTGTTCGCCTTTGCCGTCCTGCTGGCGCTTTTTGCGCGGCAAGCGCGTGCCGACCTGCTCGACGAAGCGTGGAAGCGAGGCAACGATGCCTATTTTCGCGGTGACTTCGCGGGCGCCATAGCCGCGTATGAGCAACTGGACCGACAGAACGTGGCGTCTGGCGATCTCTACTACAACATGGGCGTCGCCCACTTCCGCCAGGGCAGCCTGGGTCGCGCCATCTGGGCGTTCGAACGCGCCCTGGGCGTGGACCCGGACGACGAAGACGCGCGCTTCAACCTGGCCCAGGCGCGCAAACTGGCCGAACGCCGCGTGCTCGACAAGATCGAAAGCGCGGAGCGCGAGCCTCTGTGGATTCGCGTTGCGACGTTCTTCACCGCATCAACCGAGACCTGGCTCTTCGTCGGGCTGTACCTCGGGTGTTTTGTTCTCTTGTTCCTGCGCCGGCGCGCGGCCGACGACTCGCGCGCCGCCCTGACCGCGGGCGCCGCCATCTTGGGCACGGGCGCGCTGCTGGCGGGAATCCTGCTGCTCGGGCGCATGAACCTGGACCGCATTCCCTTTGGCATCGTCCTGCCCGACGTGGTGGCGGTCAAAGAAGGCGCGGACGCCGCGTACCGCACCAGTTTCGAAGTGCACGCCGGCCTGCGCGTGCGCTTGCTGGATCGCGATCAGGACTGGGTGCGTGTCCGTCTGGCCAATGGACTCGAAGGCTGGCTGCGTGCGGAAGACGTGGGTCGACTCTAAGCGACCGGTCATGATTCGAGGACAAGCACTTTGTTCTCCACTCTCCCGCCGGGAGAGTGGCCGGGGGGTGAGGGTGATGCTTTCTCTAGGCCAGACGCTGAAGCGACGCCGGTGTTGTGCCACAAATCCGAGGCATGGGTTCATGTCCGATACAGCAGCCTCACCCCAGCCCTCTCCCGGAGGGAGAGGCAGGAGTATGCGAGCCGAATCTCCTGTGAGCTGGCGGCGCGACCGTCGTTCTGCGTTGCCGCGCGAAAATTCGGGCGCAAGGGCCGTGCGATTCGGGCTCATCCCGGATGCCCCAGTCCCCACATTACGATGAGTCATTTGGCGGGCGCTCGCATGGAATGGCATTTTTCCCGACGGCTGGCATGGGCTGCGACCGAGAACGCCCTGGCCCGCGCTGAGGCCGCCGCACGCGCCTCGGGCCGGCCGCTTCTGGATCTCACCGTCAGCAACCCCACGCAAGTGGGTCTGCCCTACCCCGACGACGATATCGGCCGGGCCTTTGCCAATGCCACGACCAGTCCCTATCAGCCCACGCCCTTCGGTTTGCCCGGTGCACGCGCGGCCGTGGTGGGAGACTATGCTCGGCGTGGTGTCGAGGTGGATGTCAGCCAGGTGGTTCTCACCGCCAGCTCAAGCGAATCGTACGCGCTGCTGTTCAAGCTGCTCGGCGATCCGGGCCAAAGCGTGCTCTGCCCTGAGCCGAGCTATCCCCTTTTCGAGTACCTGGCCCGACTGGAGAACTTGACCCCGCGACCCTATCGGCTGCGCTTCGACGGGGGTTGGCACATCGACTTTCCCAGCCTGGATCTCGCCGACGCGGCCGCCATCATCCTGGTCAGTCCCAACAACCCCACCTGTTCATTTGTATCCAGTGACGATTTCGATCGTCTCGCCGGGTTGGCAGCCGAGCACGGGCGAGCGCTCATCGTGGACGAAGTTTTTGCCGACTTCCCGATTTCGCCAGCGGCCGGCGCGGTCACTGCGGTGGCGGGCCGGACCTCGCCGGCGCTGGTGTTTTCGCTGGGCGGGCTGTCCAAGTCGTGCGGGTTGCCCCACCTGAAACTGGGCTGGCTAGCGGCCACCGGTCCAACCGCACTGGTCAATGATGCACTCGCACGCCTGGAGTTGATTGCGGACACGTATCTGTCAGTGGGAACGCCGGTGCAATTGGCCCTGCCCGGGCTGTTGCAGGCTGGGGCTGCTATTCGCCGCCAAATCATCGAGCGCGTGCAGCACAACCGGCGCGCTTTGGCCCAGGCCCTGGGCACGCATTCGCCGTGCTCGCTGCTGCCTGCCGAGGCTGGCTGGTGCGCCATCCTGCGCGTTCCGGAAATCATGAGCGACGAGGCCTGGGCAAGCGCCCTGCTGGAGCAAGACAGCGTCCTGGTTCAGCCGGGCTACTTCTTCGATCTGGCCATGGGTGCCACCCTGGTACTCAGCCTCATCGTGCAAGAGCATGTCTTCGCCGAGGGCGTGGCGCGCCTCTTGGCGCGCGTGGCGGCGATGTAGGGTGTTCATCCGGCCCCGACCACGACTACGATCACCCTTCATTGGCTGGCCGGACGAGCTACTTCGCCTTGGGCTACCGCCTTCCGTCAGGCGCCCCGCGGCGTCGCTGCGCCTGCCACGGGATTGGGGGACTGGGCCCGGCGTGCCAGGGATGGGCGGGATGGGGTAGACTGACCCTGATGGCCGGGCTTGTCCCGTCCTCCCCAACCTGAACTTTGCCATGTGAGAATCCGGGCCGTCCATGCTCTCGTTTGTTCCCGTGCTGATATCCCTGCTGGCGATCACGGGCGACGGCGTGGAGAACGGCGCACCTCGACCCGAGGCCCTGCCCGGGGGGCGTCCGTCGCGCGGGTTGGTCATCGTCCTGCGGCCGGCCGACGTCGACGAGTTGACCCGCACCGCTTTGGCCCGAGTCACCGGGGAGCTGACCGCGGCCGAGTTCCAAACCACGTTTGTCACTCTCGATCCCCTTGCGGATCCAACCACGCAGGTCGAGACCGTGGCGCCGGAGTCCCACGCGGTCGCCGCGTTTGCCATAGCCCACTTCGGCGAGCCCAACGGCCGCACGATTGCAGTCTGGGTCTCGGATCGGGTGGGACGGCGGACAAACATCGTGCGCATGGCGATGCAAGGCGACGACATCAGCCAGGACGCTGCGGTGCTGGCCCTCAACGCGATCGAACTGATTCGCGTCAGCCTGGCCGGCCTGTGGCCCGCGCCACCGCAGGTCATCGCGCCAGCCCCCCTGAACCGCGCGGCCGAGCCGTCGCAACGGCCGCAGGTTGCCATTGGCCTTGGAATCGCCGCACAGCAGGACATCGGGCTTTCCTCGCCCCAGTGGATGGGTTCACTGATGGCAATGGTGACCTGGCCGCGTGGGCTGGGGATGAAGGCCGAGGTGAGCGGCCTTGGCCCGGCTCTTGTGCTCAACGGAAGCCATGGAACCGCTGCTTTGCACCGTCAGCACGCTTCGCTGGGCCTGGCCTGGACCTTCCTGCGGCGGACGCAGGTTCGGTCGTTCATCGTGATGTCGGCCGGCGTGGCGCACCTGAGCGGTGAAGGAGCGATCACTGATCCCGCACGAGCGGTTCCGCGCTCAGGCGCCGCCTGGTCGGCGTTGGGCGCGGCCGGAATTGCGGCAGCCGTTCGCCTCGTCAATAGGTTGTGGCTGGCGGCGGAACTGGACTGCATCGCGACCCTCCCACCACTGGTCATCCGCATCGCCGACACCGACACAAGACCATTTTCCCGCCCTGGAGTTCTCGCAAATGTTGGGCTACAAGTCACTTTCTAGTCTGGCCTTGCTGGGGGCCGTGGCAGGCTGCGCACCGCGAACCTTGGTTCTGGTGGATCTTGTTGCCGACAGTGGACTTGCTCCCACTCCGATCGACGGCCATTTCAGTGACGCTTCCGATGCCTCCGACGCCGCTCGCGCCTCCGATGCCGCCACCCCTGCGACCTTGTTGCGCGGGCTGGTTGGCCTATGGCACCTCGATGATGGCGTCGGCAGCAAGGTCGCGCTCGACTCATCCGGCAACGGCAACCACGCGACGCTGGTGGGCCTGGACCCGACAGTGGCCTGGGTTGCCGGGCGCCAGGGCGGGGCTCTGGCCACCAACGGCGCTGGGTACGCCCTGGTCGAAGACTCTGCCAGCATCGACGGGATTACCGCTCAGGTTACGGTCTCTGCCTGGGTCTACTTCGATGGGGTCATTCCGGTGGACTATGGAACCGCGATCTCACGGGAGATTGGAGCCTCAGACTTGCAGTACTACCACCTGTCGCTGTTTCAGGACGGTACCCCCACATTGTTCATCGGTTTGTCGGCCAAAGGGGTGCCCGTGCGGGCAACCGCCGCCACAGTGATCGAGCCCAGGCGCTGGACCCACTTGGCGGGAACCTACGACGGCAGCCGGGCCGTCTTGTTCGTTGACGGCGTCGAGGTCAGCTCGCGATCGATCTCGGGGACCTTTGTCCAGGACACGACGCCGGTGGTCCTGGGCGGCAACGGCAACAAGGTGGGGATCACCGAGTGGTTTCCCGGCTGCCTCGATGAGATCGCGCTGTACAACCGCGCGCTCAGCCCTGAAGAGATACGCCTGCTGGCGGCTGCCGTGGAGTTCTAGTCGTCTTGTTGACGCTATTGACGTTGCACGCGCCCTGCTTTCCATCTTCAGTCCCCAGCAATCGCCGACATGCGTGTACTGCATCAACGGCCCCGCCATTCCCGCCGACATCATGGAGTTCAAGTACGTGACGTGCAAGTTGGTCATCGCAGGATCGGTGGCGACCGCGGTGCAACTGGTTGCCGCGTACCAGTCCCGCCCTCCTTCGTAGCTACGGATGGCACGAGTGGTGCGCGGCGCCTATTCGGTCAGGATACTATCGTCGTCGTCGCGAGCGAATCAGCCA
>PMCR01000283.1:11637-11811 GCA_003155465.1 Myxococcales bacterium
GCGGGTAGGCCTCCGCTGGCCGTCGCACCGCCCGTGGAAATTGGCGCCGCGCCACCCGTGGCCATGGTGGTGCCGCCAGTGGGAACCACCGCGATGGATCCGCCCGAGGCAGTGCTGCCATTCGCGGCCGTCGTTCCGCCCGAGGCGATGCTGCCACCCGCGGCCGACGCTCCG
>PMCR01000379.1 GCA_003155465.1 Myxococcales bacterium
TTCTGACAGGGATTGGGGCTGCAGTCATTGACGTTGGTCTGGCAGTTGGCCCCTGTGAATCCAGTCACGCAGGAACAGGTGTAGGTGTTGACGCCGTCAGCACAGGTGCCGCCATTCTGACAGGGATTGGGGTTACAGTCATCGACGTTGGTTTGGCAGTTGGTGCCTGTGAATCCCGCGGGGCAGGTACAGGTGTGGGTGTTGATGCCGTCGGTGCAGGTACCCCCATTCTGGCAGGGATTGGGGAGGCAGTCATTGATGTTGGTTTCGCAGTTGGTACCCGAAAAGCCCGGCCGGCAGGAGCATGTGTGGGTGCTGACCCCATCCGTGCATGCGCCGTCGTTCTTGCAAGGGTTGGGGGTGCAGTCGTCAATGTTGGTTTCGCAGTTGGTGCCCGTGTATCCGGCTTGACAGGTGCAGGTGTAGGTGTTTCCCGCTCCGTTTGTGCAGGTGGCGCCGTTCTGACATGGATTTTCGGCGCAGGTCTGGACCGGCACGGCACAAGTCGGCCCGGAGAAGCCGTGGGCGCATTGGCATGTGTATTTTGCGACGCCATCGACACAGGTGCCGCTGTGGAGACATGGGTTGGGGGTGCAGTCATCGATGTTGGTTTCACAATTGGTCCCAGCGTAGCCGGCCAAGCACTTGCAGGTGTAGCTTGCGGTCCCGTCTTGGCAGGTAGCGCCGTTCTTGCAAGGGGCCGAGGCACATTCATCGATGTTGGTTTCGCAGTTCTTGCCTTCAAAACCCGCGGCACAGGAACAACGGTAGGAGGCGCCGTCAACCAGGCACGTGCTGGCATTCGTGCAGGGATTGGGCAGGCACGGGTCGGGACCATCGGTGGGCGGAGCGGCGTCGGGCGGGGCAAGATCCGGCCTTAGGTCGGATGGCTGGGCATCAGGGAGCACCTCGGGCCGAGAGACTGTCTCGCTGCGGCCCAAATCCGATGGCGCGACGTCAGCGGGGTGGGATTCCGGACTTCCATCCAGGGTCTGCAGCGCGAGATCTGTGGCCCCACTGTCGGCCAGAACCGTTGCGTCGGTGGCCGAGCTATCTTGGTTCAGGCTGGGCTTGAGCGCGGTGTAGCAGGCAGAAAGAGAAGTCGCGGCAAAGAGGAGGATGAGTCTTGAGGCAGTGATGTTCGTGTGCATTTGCGTTACCATTAGAAGGTCCCCTGGATGGTTAGGGCGAGTTGTTCGGGTGCCAAGATCGGCACAAGCGCGACAGGCGCCGGCTTGGCGTCGTGGCTTGGACGTCCCACAAGATAGAGGATGCCGCCCAGGAGCAGCGAACCGGCACCTGCGCCGTAGCAGATGAACGAGGCGGTCTTGTAGGAGGATTGGCTGGATCGGGTGGACGGGTCGTGGGTCTTGTTGAAGTCATTCGCCAGGTTGTTGGCCTTTAGATTCAATATGCCGCCAGTTGCCAGGGTCGCGACGCCGATGGCCGCGATGACAATCCCGGTCGCACGCAGGCCAGCACCCTGCGAGCTTGCGCGGGGCGCCGGCTCGGCCGCGGTGGTGGTGCTGACCGGAGGAGGGAGCCCGGGAGGAGGGGGCGGCGGCGGTGGTGGCGCCGGCGGGGGTGGTGGGAGAGGAGCAGGCGCGGTCTTGGGCTGTTCCTTTTCCAGGAAGGCTTCGCAATCTGCGATGTGCTTCTCTGCGTCCGCCTTGTCACCGGCGGTCAGGCGCTCGGCATTGCGCAAGTACTCGCGGAAACGGTCGATGGCGTTTGCCCATTGGTGGTTCTGCTCGTAGCAGCGTCCCTGGTTGTAGAGATATGTCGGCTGGTTGGTATCCACATACAGACCGGCGAGAAGCTCTACCCCCGTGTGAAGGTCCCCGGCAGCGCAAGCCTTCTTGGCGGCCTTGGCCCTGGCCCCGGCGCCGCCCGCGGCCTGGGCCTGGGGAAGGCAAGCAAGAGTGAAAAAAAGAATCGAAGAGAGGGAGAAGATTCGCATGGGTCGACGTTCTTTCGAAGGGAGGCTTCTGGGAAGGATTGGCAACTGTGTCAAGATATTGCTCCACGGGGTGTGGTCGTGGCAAGCGCGGAGGATCCTCGGAGGGGACAGGTGTGCGCTCGGAGCAAGCGCGGGGATTTGCCCGTAGCTGTGTGAAATGCAACCCGTGGCGAATGTCTGCGCGTGCATCGCTGGCCAGGTGTACGCGGCAAGCGAGCCGCGTACACGCCACGATTGACGACGCCCCAAGCGCCGGCCAGTATTAGACCGTCGCCGCGCGAGAGCCGGCGACACCACCATGGGGTCGGATTATACTGCCGCCGCACTTGCGATCCTTGCCGGGGTCGGGATGGCAGTTGCCTTCAGCGCGCTGGCCAGATTCGTCGGTGAGCGCCGCATGACCTTGGCCAAGCAGATTACCTACGAGGCTGGCTCGGATCCTGTGGGCAGCCCGCGGGTGCGCATGCCGGTCCGTTTCTATCCGGTCGCGATTCTTTTCCTGGTGTTCGATATCGAAGTGGCGTTCCTCTACCCCTGGGCCGTCAACTACGCCTCACTGTCGTGTGCGGAGCCGCTACTGAGGGGCACATGCCAGGCGGGAGTTTCGTGGTTGGGCTTGGGCGCTCTGGTGATCTTCATGGCGGTGCTGCTGGTCGCTCTCGCGTACGTGTGGCGCAAGCGCGCTATCGGATGGGACTAGGACATGCCATTCTCTGTCTACACTTCGAAACTCGCCCAGGCGGTGAACTGGGCCCGCAAGTTCTCGCTGTTTCAGTATCCCTTCGTCACCGCGTGCTGTGGCATGGAGTTCATGGCGACCTGGGCGCCCAAGTACGACATCGCGCGCTTTGGGGCTGAGCTTCCGCGCTTCTCCCCGCGCCAGGCGGACTTGCTCATCGTGGTGGGGACCATCACCGAGCGGCAGGGCCCCGTGCTTCGTCGCATCTACGATCAGATGTGCGAGCCCAAGTGGGTGATCGCGTACGGTGTGTGCGCGTCGACCGGCGGCTTCTATCAGAACTACTCGGCCATGCCGGGCGCCGACCAGGTCATTCCGGTGGACGTATACATTCCCGGGTGCCCGCCACGGCCCGAACAGATGCTGGACGCCCTGGTTCTGCTGCAGGAACGGATTCAGAAAGGCGAGGGGCACAGCCAGGTGGTGCTCAGGGCCGAGCGGGGCTATCTGGCGCCCGACGCGACCGTCCGGCCCGACGGGGACGCAGAGAAAGCACAGGGGCGCTAGGCCCATGGCCAAGATCATCCTCGACCGGCTCGCCCAGCACTTCGTCGCGGGCGAAATCCTTGAAACCGGATCGCAGCACGGCAACGAGTGGGCGCGCGTGACGCCGGCCAAGTGGCGGACCGTGGCTCAGTTTCTGCGCGACGATTTCACCACCGCGCTCGACATGTTCATCGATTTGACCTGCGTGGATCGCCTGGGTCGCAGCCCGCGTTTCGACGTGGTGCTGCACCTGTATTCCGTCGACAAGAAGCACCGGGTGCGCTTGCTCGCCGGCGTTCCCGAGGACGATCCGTGCATCGATTCCCTGGTCGCGCTGTGGCCGGGCGCAAACTGGTTCGAACGCGAAGCCTTTGACCTGTATGGCGTGCGCTTCGTGGGCCATCCGGATCTGCGCCGCATTCTCATGTACCCCGAGTTCGTAGGTCATCCCCTGCGCAAGGATTTCCCCAAGGAAGGGCGCCAGCCTCTCTTGCGCCGGCTGCCCGGCAGCGTGGACTAGGATCGAGCGCCATGGATGACCACTCCCCTCCGCCGTCCCGCCACTTGGTGATGGGGTTTGGTGATGCCGCCAATCTTCCCGAGGCCGATGAACTTCCCACGGAATCAATGCCGCTCAACATGGGGCCCTCGCACCCAGCCATGCACGGCACGGTGCGCATGGTTCTCGAAGTCGAGGGCGAGAAGATTCGCACCGTCGACGTGCAGATCGGGTATCTGCATCGCTGCTTCGAAAAGGAAGCCGAGAACGCCACCTGGACCCAGATCTTCCCCTACACCGACCGCCTGAACTACGTGTCGCCCATGCTGTGCAACGTGGGCTACGCCCTGGCGGTGGAGAAGTTGCTGGGCATCGACAACAAGATTCCCGAGCGCGCGCAGTTCATCCGGGTGATCGT
>PMCR01000430.1 GCA_003155465.1 Myxococcales bacterium
GTCAGGGTCCAGGTGAGGAAGGAAACCTCGTCCTCCCATGTGGTCACGTCCAGCTTCTGCCCGGTCCAGTCCTCGCGCGCCACGGTCTGGAACTTCATCCAGAACGGATTGGGATCCGCGTCCATCACAGCCCATCCCAGTTTTTCAAGCTGTCCGCGCAGGCGGGCCGCGATGGCGGTCACGTCGGGAACGAATTGTGGCTTGAGGTAGATGTGGATCGCACCGGTGGTGTCGGAGCGAAGCTGATACAGGGCGCGCGTGGTTTCGACCGGAACGAAGACCCCGAACTTGCTCATCAGCCCCATGTCCTTGGCGATGGCGACGATGCGACAATCGATGGTGTTGGCTGCACCGCGCGTGGTCTGCGCCGACAGGGTCACCGCGTCGCCCACCTTGACCTTGAGCCTTTCCACCTGCGACTCGAAGACCATCATGGTGTTGGGTTCGTCGAGGTCCTCCAGACGCCCACTGACCAGTTCAATGACCTTGCGAAAGGCGGGCTCATTCTTGATGTCGATGCCGGTGATGCCGGCCTGGGTCGAGCCCGAATCCGAGACGATCTTGGCCCAACCCCGGCCACGATGGACCATGCTCTCCATCTCGGGCACGCTCTTCTTCACTGCCTCGATGACCCTTTCATACTCGGTCACCACCGGACCGCCAGCGCTGCTGGTCACTTTGAAGAAGCCGCCCACGTTGACATGGCCGGTGGAGAGCGTGGTGGCAGCCCGGATCATGGTTTCGCTCACGCCGGTCGACAAGGCGTTGAGCAGGATGAGCAGAGACGTCACGCCGGCGATGGCCGCAGCCAGGAAAAAGGTGCGGCGTCCGTGCTGAAGCAGGCTGCGAAAGGCGATCCGGATATCGAGAAGAAAGCCCATGACTAGTCATCCCATTGCATGGCCTGGCGCGGGCTCACCCGCATGGCCAGCAGGCCTGGGTAGATGCTGGAGATCGCGCTCACCACGAGCACGATGCCGAGCGAGATGACGACGTTGGCTGGGCTCAGGCTGGGATGCAGGCGCGGGCCGGAGAACAAGAAGTAGAGGATGTCGTTGGCAGCCGGTATGCCCACCGCGTGGATCACGCCCACGATACCGGCCCCCAGCAGGGCGCCCAGGCTGCCGAACAGAACGCCCACGGCCAGCGCTTCGACCAGCAACATGCCGAGCAAGAAGCGGCGCTGGGCCCCCACCGCGCGCAAGGTCCCGATCTCGGGCATGCGTTCCAGGGTGGCCATAACCAGGGCGTTGTTGATGATGACCAGAGCGACGGCAAAAATGATCAACACCGATATGTAGAGCACGGCGCGGATCATGGTCACGAACTGTCCCACCAGACCCGAGGCCTTCTGCCAGGTGATGGCGTGCAGAGGAATCCCGGCCTTGGCGCCAGCCGCTTCGATCTCCTTGATAGTGGCGGCAATGCGTCGGGGATCCTTGACGATGACGGCCGCATTGAGCACATCCCCTTGCTCAAGTTGCGCCGGATCGTAGGACTGACTGGCCCGATCCGCTCGCTGCTGCCTGCCGGCCAGGCTGCGCAAGGCGGCCTCCGCCTGGTCGACCGGTGACTCGGCTCTGCCCGCTGGCGCCGTCTCCCCGACATCCGGCTTGCCAAACAGCTCGGCCTCGGCTCGCTCACGCGAGACCTCCTTCATTCCCGCCACGGCCTTGATTTCCTCCATTTCCCGCGCGCGCTCCGGGGTGAGCGAGCCGTACAGTTCGCGGAAGGAAACCATGTCCATCAGGTTGAGCTCACCCGCGATGTGCGAATCTTCCAAGCCCTCGAAGGCAAACGTGCCGTACACGCGCAGTTTCACCGACTGAACGTAGCCGCTCTTGGTGAAGGACTTGATGGTCAGCGTGTCGCCCACCCGCACGCGGTAGAGTTCCAGCATAGGCGCCAATTGGTCGTAGAAGAAACGGTATCGCCGCGCGAAGTTGCCGTCGTCGACCCGGAAGAACTCGGCCAGCAGCTTGGCCACGTCGGCTTCTTGGCTGCCCAGCTCCCCCTGCAGCAGACGGCGAAAACTGGCCGTCTTCTGCCCGTCGAGCTGCAGCATGATCTCCTTCACCTCGGTGGTGTTCTGCTTGATATAGCGCTGCAGCTCCTCGCTGCGGGCGATAGTCTTGCTGCGCTTGTTGAGCCCGTCGTTGATCCGGTCGAGGCGCAGGGCGGTCTTCAGCTTGACCTGCTGCTCATAGACCCACTTGGAAAACAAGAAGCCCCGCTCACCGCGCGGGATGGCCTTGCCGTCCACGATCTTCATACGGTCAAAGGATTTGGCGAAAGCGTCGGCGTCGGTGCCCAGGTAGCGCAGGAACAGCATGTCCGCATCGCTGGCCAAGGGCGCGATGCGATTTTCCAAGAACTCGAGCGCCGGATATGGATCGCGGTCGAACCCGGCCCAAAACTCAGCCGAGACGGCCTTGGCCACGGCGTCGAGGTCGTCCTGTGCGATGGCCTTCTCGCTCTGGATCTTACGTATGTTGTCGATCTCCGCGGAGAGCACCGTGATGATCTGGCGCACGTGATCCTTCTCCGAGTCGTAGGCAACCCGCACCTCCTCGCCCGCAAGTTTGCGCCGGGCCAGGGCGCGCAGCCGTTCCAGCACCACGTCCACCGTGTTACCCGCGATCACGGTGGCCGCGGAAAGACCCATGGGAACCACGGCCTTGACGTTGGGCACGGCCAGCAGCGTCCGGCGCAAGGCCGCGAAGTCATCGATGGGCGTCAGATCAGGCGCCTCCATGGTCATGTTGCCCATCACGGTCAGCTCGTCCTTGGACTTGGCCGAGTAGACCTGGATGTGACCAGCCACCGACCCGATCACGCTGCGGCTCATGGAGGCGTCCACGCTGTCCACCAGCGCGGTCCCCACCACCACCAAGAGCGATCCGAACAGAATGATGCCGCCGACGATCAGGGTCTTGAGCCGACTGGCGAAAAGATTGCGCAAGGCGATCTGAACGATCACCTTGATGGTGTCGAAATACCCGCGCATCAGGCCGGCCTTCCCGCTGGCAGCCCGCCCGCCCGCACTGCCTCTTCGGCCGACACCCGATCCTGAATCTGGCCGTCGGCCAACCGCACCACCGCGCTGGCATAGGCCCACACGCGAGCGTCGTGGGTGGAGAATATGAAGGTCGTCTTCTCGCTCTGATTCAACTCCTTCATCAGATTCAGGATGTTGGTGCCGGTGACCGAATCCAGGTTGGCGGTCGGCTCGTCGGCCAGGACCAACTTGGGCCGCGTGACCAGTGCGCGTGCGATGGCCACCCGCTGGCGCTGTCCGCCGGAGAGCTCGCTGGGCCGGTGCTTGCCGTATTCGCGAATGCCCACACGGTCCAGCAGCGTGAGCACGCGCTGCTGCCGTTCGCGCGAGGTGAGCTGCCGCTGCAGTAGCAACGGCAGCTCCACGTTCTGCAAGACGCTGAGCACCGACACCAGATTGAAGCTCTGGAAGATGAAACCGATGGTGTGCAGGCGCAGTCGGGTCAATTCGCGCTCGGAGAGCTGCCCGGTTTGCTTGCCGTCGACGATGACCGTGCCGGCGCTGGGGGTATCCACGCAGCCCACCAGGTTGAGCAAGGTGGTCTTGCCACTGCCCGATGGTCCCGCGATGGCGAGAAACTCGCCCTCGGCCACGTCCAGGCTGACCCCGCGCAGGGCCGGGACCACCACCTGGCCCAGGTTGTAGTTCTTGCTGACGTTGCTGACGGAAACGATGTGGTTCATGAGTTTGACTCGCTATTCGTCGTCAGAAGGGGCGTCTTCGGCCAGCAGCCGATACAGCGCCCGACGGACTTGGTTGAGTATCTTCTGGGCGTCGGCGATCTGGGCTGGGCTGCCGGTGTGGACGACCTGCAAGGTCGCAGCGGCGATATGTTTCAGCTCACCGAAGAGGCCAAGCACGCACGCGTCGCTCTCGGGCTGGTCAGCAGCCTCCCAGGGTGTCGACAGGGTGTCGCGATGATTCTCCACGTGGGCTTTTCCACGCTCAGTCAGGTGGTAAAGCCGGCCGCTGTTCGTGGTCTCGGCCCGCACCAGGCCTTCGTCTTCCAACTGCGCCAGCGCGGGATACACGGCGCCCGGGCTCGGTCGCCAGGCCCCGCGGCTGCGCTGTTCGAGCTCCTGCATGATCTGGTAGCCGTTGGTCGGCTTCTCGGCCAGCAAGACCAGGATGGCCGCGCGCACGTCGCCGCGCTTGGCGCGAACGCCGCGCCGGAACAAGGACCAGGGAAATCCGCCAAACGGGGGAAAGGGAGGGAAAGGGGGAAAGCCACCGCCGGGCGGTCCCCAACCAAAGTGAGATGCGCCCTTTCCGCTTCCGGAATGCCGGCTGTGGCTGCCCGCCCAGAAGGTGACGTGGAAGACCGATCCGGGAAAGCATGGCCCGTTCGATCCTTTGTGCAGATGTCCAGCCAACATGTGAGCCTTGGTATCGCGACCCTTCGCGATGGTTCAAAGATATATCGCTATCAAGCCGGACCAGTCAACACGAAAATTCCTACGGGAATTCGGCCTAGGAGGTTGGGTGCTGTCAATGTTCCCGACACGGCTCCTGAGACGAGGGGTCGAGGCGAAACCCTAAGCAGCCAAAAGGCCGGGGGCGCTTTGCTGGCCCCGTTGGCTCCGCTCCCGCCCCGGCCCCCTGCTCCGAATCAGTGGGGAGGAGTTGAACCGACTCTGACGCCCAGCCATGCTTGATCCCCACCATCAAACCCGGAGTCGCTTGCATGCCCACTGTCGAGATTGCACCGTCGATCCTGTCTGCTGATCTCACACGCCTGGCTGAACAGGTGAAAGAAGCCGAGGCGGCCGGCGCCGAGCGCATCCACGTCGATGTCATGGATGGACGCTTCGTTCCCAACCTGAGCTTCGGGCCAATCATAGTGGAGGCTGTGCGGCGGTCGACCAAGGCCGTGGTCGAGGCCCACTTGATGATTGTCGAACCCGAGAAGTACATCCCCGACTTTGCCAAGGCGGGCGCAGATATCATCCAGGTACACCAGGAAACCTGCCCGCACCTGCACCGGACGATTCAGCAGATCCACGAACTCCACAAGAAGGCCTGCGTGGTGCTCAACCCCGCCACGCCGCTTGTGACAATCGAGGAAATCCTTTGTGACGTGGACGAGATTCTGATCATGACCGTGAATCCCGGTTTCGGAGGTCAGAAGTTCCTCGAAACCACGCTGCCCAAGATCGCGCGTTTGCGGCAGATGCTGGATGGGCGCGGGCTTCGCTGCGACCTCGAAGTAGACGGAGGCATTGGACCGACGACCGCGCCGGCCCTGGTCAAGGCCGGCGCCAACGTCTTCGTCGCCGGGGCTGCTGTCTACGCAGCCAAGCAAGGCGTGGCCGCGGCGATCCAAGGGATACGTGCGGCGGCGCAAACCTGACTGGGTGGCCGACGAGGTGACTCACCTCACGCCCTGCGGCCGCAATCTCTGTTGCTACAGCCTGTCGACAATGGCGCGCAGCTCGCGCGCATGGCGGCCAGTGGGGGCAAGCTCCAGGTACTTCTTGTATGCAGCCTTGGCCTCGGCTGATCTGCCCATCACCTGTTCGGCCCCACCCAGGAAGACGTAGGCGTCGGGCAGATCGCGTTTGACCTGCAACGCCCTCCTCGCCCAAGACCTCGCCTCGGCCGCGCGGCCGAGATCGATCGCCGCGCGGGCTAGAATCACCATGATATCGGCCGCCCGGGGCTCAGCCTCGATGGCTGGACGACATGCGGCCAATACCCCCAGGGGCTTGCCCTTTCCCCTGGCATCGGCCTTGCGGCAGCGCTCACCCAGTTCCTCTGTCGCCGACGCAGCATCACCTTCTGTGGGCGCATGGGCCTCGACACCGTCGACCGCCTGGCTCGGTGTCTCGCCATATGCCACCTGGGGTCGGCCTCCTGCCTCCTGCTCGGCCGGATTCGCCGGGCTGGCCTCAGCATCCGCCGAGGCCGCAGCCTGGTCTTCTGGGCTGACCGGCGCGAGCGCCGGCTGCAAGCCTGCCATCTGGTCGACAGGCTGCCCGCCTGCTCGATTGGTCTCGCCCGCGCCCATGTCGATCGCCGGCGCACAATCTGCAGTCGGGGTTGCTGCCGCGGCTGCTGCGGAAGATGCCAAGGCTCGGCTCTTGTTCGGGCCAATCCGCATGGCGTAGAGACTCCCGCCGCCAACCAGGGCAAGAGTCAGCAACAAGAGGGGCCATCGGCGCGCGTGGGAACGAAGGCCGCTATCCGGCTTGTCAAGGGTGGGCCAGTTCCTGATAAGCTCCTCTTCAGCCGACGAGTTAGACGCTGTGGTTTGCTCCTCCGTGGCGGGTGGGTCGTCGGCCTGCTGTGCCTGAGGGGCTTGGTCGAAAATGCCCGCGCCTTCCGTTGCAGAGTCTGCAGTCAGCAATGGCGAATCCTGCGAACCGCCGGCCGCCGGCTCAGGTGGTTTCGTGTCTGCCTGCCCACAGGGCGCTGCCGTCTGCCGCGGTTCACTCTCCGCCTCCACTATGTCGCCAGCTCCCTGAACCCCATCCTGTGTCGCCGCGCAATCAGTCCGCGGCCGGTCAGCTCCCGGTCGTAGACCTTCGGCAGATGGCAAGTCCATGTGTTCCTCCTTGGTTGCGCCGGGCTATTGAGCTGTCCCGTCTGTAGTAGTGATGCAGGTTGCGTTCCTCGGCCGTACTGCTGTGGGGCAGAGCTATCCAAAGTCACCGTCACCCGGCAGCGGGGAGCGCCGTCGGTCCTGACGATCTTTGCCAACGGCTACGGAGCCGAGTCCGACACCGTCACCGCAGCGCGATCCTAATGCGAGGCAGTGACTGTGCCGGCCAGGGTGCCGGTCACGCCCCGGAAGATGGCCGACACGGTGACCGAGCCGGCGCTGATCGCGGTCAAGAGCCCGCGCGAGCCAGCCGCGTTCGAAACCGTGGCGATCGCGTCGCCGCCGGCGTCACCGTTGGACGTCAGCCAAGTCACGTTGTTCGTGATGTCGGCGGTGGTGGGCGGCGCGTCGGCCCAAGTGCCGGTCGCGGTGAGCTGCTGGTGCCCGCCCACAACGACGTTCAGGGGCGACGGCGTGATGGCGATCGACGTCAGGGTCGCGCCGCTGACCGTGAGCAGCGTGGTCCCGGACACGCCCTGATAGGTGGCGGTGATGGTCGTCGTGCCGGCCTTGATAGGCGTGGCCACCCCGGTGGAGCCGCCCGTGCTTCCGACAGGCGCCACGGTGGAATCCGAAGACGTCCAAGTCGCGCCTCCCGTGACCGTCCCGGTAGTGGTGTCGTCGTAGACCGCCGTGGCCACGAAGGGCTGATTGATGCCAATATGGGCGGTCGGGTTGGTGGGGGTCACCTGGATCGTGGTCACCTTCCTGGAAACCACGGTCAGGGTGGTGGAAGCCGACATCCCGCCGTAGCTGGCGGTGATCGTGCTGGTGCCTGCAGTCAGCCCGGTGGCGCGGCCAGCGGTCCCGCCCGAGGTCGAGATGATCGCCACGGTGCCATTCGACGACGACCAGGCAGCCGACGCGGTCACATTCCGTACGCTGTAGTCGCTGTAGATGGCGGTGGCCACGAAGGGCTGGTTCGGGTTCAGCAGGCTTACGGTCGGGTTGGTCGGCGAGATCTCGAGCAACAGCAACGGGGGATCGGTAACGGTCAGCACCGCGGTTCCGGTTACCGTGACCCCGTTCTCGGTATAGGTCGCGCTGATGGTCGCGGTGCCAACCGCGAGCGCGGTTGCCGTGCCGCCACCCACGATGGGCCCAGGCCCGCCTCGGCCGCCGCCGCCGACACCCATGACTGCGACGGCCGGGTCAGACGAATTCCAAGTGGCAGTCCCAGTCACCGGAGCGGCAGTGCCATTGTCATAGACGGCCGTTGCCGTGAAGGGCTGGGTCAGGTCGACTTGAATGGTGGCCGTTGGTGGGGTTACCACCAGCCTGCTGAGCACCGGCGGCGCAGCGATGGTAAGAGTGGCCGTGTCGCTGAAGCCGCCGAAGCTTGCGTTGATGGTCGCGCTGCCAGCGGCCAGGCCGGTGGCAAGACCGCCACCCCCGCCGCCGCCCCGACCGCCGCCGGCGCCATTGGTGATGGTGGCCAGGGTCGCGTTCAAGGTGGTCCATGTGCATCCGGCGTTGTTGGTCACGGCGGTGCTCGTTCCATTGCTGTAGGTGGCAAAGGCCTGGAACTGTTGCGTCCCATTCACGCTCACCGAGGCCGTGGCTGGGGTGATGTACAGGCCGACCTGGGTGACGGTGGACACCGTGACAGTGATCGTCGCCGTATCGGTGAAGGTCTGAGCGCCGGTCGTGTAGGTGGCGGTGACGGTTGCGATTCCTGCGCCCACACCGGTGACCACCAAGCCGCCGCCGGGCGGCCCGCCACGGCCACCCCCCGCCACGGCCGCCACAGTGCCGTCTGACGTGGTCAATGTGACGCCGGTCGTAATCTGCTGGGTGGTTCCATTGTCATAGTCCAAGTAGACCGTGTACGGCTGGTTCCCATTGACCGGAATCGAGGCGGTGGCAGGCGTCAGCCGGATCGCTGTCGGATTCCTTGTCACCACTGCGTTCACCGTGAGTATCGCCGTATCGCTGAAGCTGGTGCCGCCGTCGGTGCCATAGCTTGCCGTGATGGTGGCCGTTCCCGGGCCGACGCCCGTGGCCGTGGCCCCGCCGCCCCCGCCGCCCCCGCCTCGACCACCGCCGGTAGCGGCGATGGTGGCCACTGCGGCAGACGACGATGACCAGTTCGCGCCCGTGATGGCGCCGGTCGTACCGTTGGCGTAGACGCCCCTCACAGTGAAAGGCTGCGTGTCGCCTACCGCGATGGTGGCGGTCGCCGGTGTCACCATGATCCCGACCAAGAGGGGATCGCCAACCGTCAGGGCTGCCGTCCCCTGCACGCCAGAGAAGGTCGCCGCTATGGTCGACGTACCCCGAACCAGGGTGGTCGCCAAGCCTTCGCTTCCGGCTGCATTCGACACCTCGGCAACCGCGGTGTTGCTGGATGACCAGGTCGCCAGGGTCGTGAGGTCCGCGGTGGTCAAATTGTCGTAGTTCCCTGTCGCGATGAAGGGCTGCTTGCCGCCCGCCGTGACCGTGGCGGTGGCAGGCGTCAGGGTGATCGAAAGCAGCTTGGGATTGGCCACGTTCACCGTGGCCGACCCGCTGATCCCAGACAGGGTCGCGGTCACGGTCGTGGTGCCAACCGCCTTGCCCGTGACCTTACCGGCCGCCGTCCCGGCGTTGCCCACCGTGGCGATCGAGCTCTCCGCGACCGTCCAGGTCGCGGAGGCCGTCACGTCCTGGGTGATGGTCGTGGTCGCATCCCCGTAGGTGGCCGTGGCCTTTAGCGGGAGAGTCAGATCGAGTGGCAGGTTGAGCGGATTGGGGGTCACCGCAATGCTGAGCAGCGGTGCCGCAGACACGGTCACCGCAGC
The DNA here is from genome assembly GCA_003155465.1 of Myxococcales bacterium. The sequence continues at coordinate 9,440 of PMCR01000430.1, forward strand.
CGTCCCCGTCACTCCCGACAGCGCGGCCTGTATGTTGCAAGTGCCAACCGCCTGTCCTGTGGCCTGGCCCCGGGTCCCGGTTGCGTTGGAGACCAACAACAGGGTCGTGTCGCTTGAAGACCAAGTCACCGAGTCAGTGAGGTCGGCGGTCGAACGATCCGCATAGTTTCCCTGCGCGGTGAACGACCTCGTGCCCCCTACCATGATCGTGGCCGTGGCTGGGCTCACCGTGATGGAGGTCAGTCGCGGGCTGGTCACCGTCACCGAGGTCGTGCCAGTGATCCCGGCCAGCGTGGCTGTGATGGTGGTCTTGCCCGCAGCCTGGGCCGTGGCCCGGCCGGCATCGGTTCCCGTGGCGACCACGGTCAGCACGGCGGCATCGCCCGTCGACCATGTCGCTTGCTGGGTCACATCGCTGGTGGAGATGTCATCGTAGACGGCCGTGGCCTTGAAAGCTTGGGTCACGCCCCGCTGCAGGATCGGCTGGGTGGGCGTAATCCCGATGCTCGCGATCTTCTTCGCCGCTACACTAATCTGAACCGTCCCGCTGATCGCTTGGACGGCGGCTGTCACAGTGGCCGTGCCCACCGCGACGCCGGTGACCAGGCCCTTGCTGGTGCCGGTATCGCCGACGGTCGCTATGGCCGGGCTGGACGAGGTCCAGGTCGCCTGGGAGGTCACGTCCTGTTTAGTGCCGTCGGCGAACACCCCGGTGGCCACTAGCTTCACCGTCCCACCGATGGACAGGGGCGCGACCGATTGGATGCTGATCGACTGCAGCGACGTATCGACCACCGTGACGGTCGCGGTCGCGGTCTTGCCCTGGTAAGTCGCGGTAATGGTCGCGGTTCCAGCCTTGACACCGTTGAGGGCGGTTCCGGCCACGGTCAGAATGGTGGTGGCGCTGGATGTCACCGTCGAGGAGCTGGACACGTCCTTCGTGCTCCCGTCAGAGTAGACGGCCGTGATCACGACCGAGAGTGGGATTCCCACGTTGACCTTCGGACTGGCCGGCGAGATCTCGAGGCTCGACACGGTCGGGGCCGCGTCGATGTAGGCGTCGCGCGGTCCGTCGGTGGGAGGAGACACATCAGCCCGGATTGCATCGGTCTGGGCCACGTCTCTGCCAACGTCGGGACCGCCAGCCTCGGCGCGCACGTCCGATGTGCCGCCCTCGATCCTGCTGTCAGAAACCACGATATCTGACGTCACGACATCGAACCTGGCATCCGACGCCACGACATCGACCTTGGCATCTGACGCCACGACGTCGAACCTGGCATCCGACGCCACGACATCGGCCCCGGCATCCGACCCAAGGCCGCCTTCGAAGCGGCCGTCCTGGCCTGTGCCATCGAAGCGAGCATCGGTACTGCCATCCCCGACGCGACCTCCGTCTCCGGTTGACACGTGAAGCCCACTGCGTCCGCCACAAGCGCCCATCGCACCAATCACTGCCAGACAGAGTACCAGTCTTGTTCTCGTCATAGCTCTTGCTTCTCCTGAGTCGGTTGCTGCTGTTCCAGACACCCCAATCGCAGGCCCAATTGCATCCCGCGGCCTTCATGGCCCTACATGCCGCTGTAAGGGTGTCTGGCGCGTAAGATTTGTCAATGATTACGGGAACTCCACAACCAATGGATGCGACGCGTTTTCGTCCACTGGCGGACGAACCAACCTCACCCGCTCATACGATGCCTTTGCCCGGATTCATGATGCCCTTGGGGTCCAGGGCCTGCTTGATCCGGCGCATGAGGTCGAACTCGACCGCACTCTTGTAGCGCCGCACCTCCTCGCGCTTGGCCACCCCGATGCCATGTTCGGCGCTGATCGACCCGCCGTGGGCCGCCACGATGGCGTGCACGACGCGACTCACTTCCTCCCAGCGAGCAAGGTACGCCCCTTGGTCCATGCCCGCGGGTTGGCTGAAGTTGAAGTGCAGGTTGCCGTCGCCCACATGACCAAAGGGCACGGGTCGGATGCCGGGAACCAGCTCTGCCACCGCGGCCAGCGCCTGCTTGATGAAGCCCGGGATCTGCGACAAGGGCACCGACACGTCGTTTTTGATGCTCCCGCCTTCCCGCTTCTGCGCCTCGGAGATGGATTCACGCAGCTTCCACAGCGCCGCGGCCTGGGCCGCGCTGCCCGCCAAAGCCGCGTCGGTGACGAGGCCGTGCTCCAGGGCCTTTGTCATGAAGGCCTCGGCGGTGGAGCGCGGAACCGTCAGGTCGGCCAGGACGTACCATGGCGATCGCGTGGCCAGCGGATCAATAGATCCCGCCACGTGCTTGCCCACCAAGTCGAGGGCGAAGCGCGAGATCATCTCGAAAGCCAGCACCCCGCCGTCACCCGACACCTCGCGCGCCAAGGTCAGAAGATCGAGCACCGCCTCTGGGGTGGGCACCGCTGCAAACACGGTTTCCACCTGACGATGGCGCGAGAACAGCTTCAACACGGCGGCGGTGATGATCCCCAGCGTGCCCTCGGCGCCGATGTAGAGGTGCTTGAGATCGTAGCCGGTGTTGTCCTTGCGCAGCCCGCGCAGGCCATCCCAGATCTCGCCTTGGGCGGTGACGACTTCCAGCCCCAGCACCAGGTCGCGCGAGTTTCCGTAGCGGAGCACGTGGATGCCTCCCGCATTGGCCGAAAGATTGCCACCGATCTGGCAACTGCCTTCCGCGGCCAGGCTGAGCGGGAAGAGCCGGTCTTTCTCGGCTGCAGCTTGCTGGACCGCCGCCAACACGCAGCCCGCCTCGGCGGTCAGGGTGTTGTTGATTGGATCCACGGATCGCACCCGGTTCATGCGCGACAGGTTGACCAGGACCTCGTGGCCGTTGGCGTTTGGGATCTGCGCACCCACTAGGCCGGTGTTTCCCCCCTGCGGCACGATGCCCACCTCGGCCTCGACGCACACCCGGACGATGGCCGCCACTTCCGCGGTATTCGCTGGCTTGAGCAGAAGCGAGGTCTTGCCCTGGTAGCGACTGCGCCATTCCACCAGATGCGGCGCCAAGGTGTCTGGATCGTCACTCCAGCCGGCCGGACCGGCGATCTGCTTCAGTCGTTCGAGCGTGGCCTGGTCAGGAGGGCGAGGCATTGTGGGAAGAGGCTAGTACAACCGCTCGAGAATTCGTAGCTTGTTGAGCGACGGTAAATCCTTTCCGCCGTCGGGAAACAGGTGGTGCGGATGACCGCGTGGCGAAGGACCCCTGCGGCCGAAGGCATCAGCGCGCTGGCACCGGCGTAACCGGAGGGGGCGGCGCCTGCGTCGGAAAGACTGCACCAGGCTTCTTGCGGTATACGGTCCAGGTTCCGCTGCGGGCCAGAATTTCCATGCTGTCGCGATACGGCCCAAAGAGGTTGGCGCCCGGGGGTGGACTGCGCACGAAGAAGTAGTCGAAGATCGGCACGGTTGTGGTGGGGTGGATGTCGTAGGGCCTCCACGGGTCCGGCAGGTCCGCGCCAGCAGGCTTCTGCGCGCAAGGCATGTGGCGCATCCCACAGTAGGACAAAGGCGCCATGCTGCCGGGCGCTGACCGGGTGGCCACGTAGAGGTCGGGCAGGCCAAGCAGAATCGACTCGATGCGCATCACGTGCGAACTGCGGTTGAACACCACCCCCAGGGCCTTGCCTCCCGGCGGCGTCTTGCGCATCACCTCCACAAAATCCGCGGTCTCTCGTGCGAACATGCGGTAGTGCACGATCAGTTGGTAGCCGTAGATAGTGCACAGGATCACGGCCGGCACGGGAACGACAAACCGAAGAACGCCACGCACACGTCCAAGCCCAGCTGGCACCAACACGATGGCCATCAGCGCGACCAGCACGGCAAAGCGCGGATGGAAGGTCATCAAGTCGAGCTCGCCCAAATGGTGCGGCAACATCAGATAGGCGGTCATCGCACCGGCAAAGGCCACCCCGATAGCTGGCCCCATCCGCAGGCGGGGGCGCGACGGGGTCGGGGCCGGCAGGCCCCTCCAGGCCACCAGCCCGGCGACCAAGTAGACGGCGGTCAGGACAAGCAAGGCTTGGCAGGCTCGAATGTCCACCTGGTCGGTAAAGGCGCGCATGGCATGCGCCGGAATGGCCCAGAGACGCAGACCGAAATCGTGCAGGAAGCTGCCCCGGTTGAGGTCCTGCAGGCGATGGCGCTTGAGCACCTCCCAGGCGTAGGCAAACGTGGTCTTGGCGGGTCCGGTCGCACCAGACACGGAGCCAAGGAATTGCCAGTACGCCAGGGCGACGAGAGCCGGCAAGAGCGTGCTCGAACCCAGCAACCGGCGGCGCCAAGACAGGGGGGCCAGAAACGCGAACGCCAGGACCGCGCCCACACCGTAGAGAAAGTTCTGCAGGTGACACAGGAAGAGGGCCACGGCCGCCGCGGCTGTCCAGATCCAGCTTCGCCACACCTGGCCGGTCGGACTGTGGAGGTGCTTGACCGTTTGCGCCAGCAGCAACATGAGCACCGGCAGCGAGAGCGCAAAACTGATGAAACCGTAGTGCAGCGTCAGGTTGTACGCGAGCGGGAAAGCCAGCAGCGCCGGAACGCGACTGCGCCCACAGGCCACAAGCAGTGAACCAGTGGAGAGCGGCATCGCTGCGATGTAGAGCGCCACGATCAGCTTGTGCGCGGCGAGCAGGTTCATCACCTTGCCCAGCGCGACCAGCAGGAGGTAGTGAGCCGCATAGGGCGCCACACGGAGACTGCCCTGGTAGAATGCCGCGTAGGGAGAGGCGGACGAGCCGTGCTTGCCCAGCATGTCGGCCAGCGCCAGGTGGAAAGGCAGGTCCAGCCCGGGCAGAACCTTGGTAACGAAGAGCGGAGCCCAGTACAGGGGCAGAAGGGCCAGGAAACAGACCCCGAAGATCTTGGCGTCCGCGTCCAGGCCATAGACAAGCCGGCGCCCAAGGCGTGTTTTCAACTCTGTAAAGCCCAAGTGACCGGCTGTGTATACACCAAACTGACGGACAATCGGGCGTTGGGTGCCGATGGATGTCGCCGAGACTCCCCCTGCCGCCACTCTGAGGCCTGTGTCTCCTGTGCGTTCTCGACGGCGGGTAGCCGACGAGACGAATCGTCTGGCTCCCTTTGGTTGCGGCCGTAACTCTGCCCTGTGGTATAGATTCCGCCGACCCATGGGCCTGTTCGATCTCTTCTCGAAGGAGAAGCGCGAAGAACGCGCGCTGGCGAACCTCATCCGGCGCGCGACGCACAAGTACTTGCAGTCGCCCGAGCGCTACAAGGCCATGGAAGGGTTGGCCAATGAAGGCTCCGATGCAGCCCTCTACGGCCTGCTGTGCCGGTTCGGCATGGCGTACGACAAGTCCATCGAGGACGAGCAGGAGAAGGAGTGGGTCTTCGACACCGTTGCGGCCAAGGGCCGCGCGGCGCTGCCAGCGGTCAAACGCTACCTGCGTTCCTCGGATTCAGTGTCGTGGCCGCTGCGCCTTTTGCCCAAGGTGGCGAGCAAGGAAGAGGAATTCACCATCGTTGAGGAGGTCTTGGCCGAGCACGAGCCGGGCTACGAACGCGACCCAACCAAGAAAATTCAGCTGCTGCGCCATCTCAGCCAGCAAAAAGACCCAAGGGCGCCGTCGCTGGTGGCGCCCTATCTGGCTGACATGGACGAGGGCGTCCGCTTCGCCGCGGTGGAAAGTCTGTTGCGCCTGAAGAACGAGGATGTGGCGCGCGAGGCGCTCTTGCAGGTTTTCGTCTCCGACACCGAGGAGAGCTTGCGACTGCGCATTCGCATCGCCGAGGGGTTCGCCGAACTCGGCTGGCTGGTGCATGGGCACCGGGGTGGCGTGGAAAAGAAACTGCCCGAGGGTTTCCAGCTCGACCGCGAGGGCCATGTTCTTGACCGGAAGCGGTCCGAGTAATGCCTCGAAGAACAGATCTCAAGTCCGTCCTCATCATCGGTTCCGGCCCCATCGTCATCGGCCAGG
>PMCR01000429.1:0-1097 GCA_003155465.1 Myxococcales bacterium
AGCGCAAGCCATGATGTAACAGGGCGACAGCCATACCATCATACCTTGAAGGATCATTGGAAAACCAGGGAGCAGTTGCATGACACGCGGGGTCAGAAGAACGAAGCGCACCCTCGACGTGGCCATCGCAATCGTGGGACTGGTGCTGACGGTTCCTCTCTATCCTTTGATCGCCGCTGCCATCTATTTGCAATCTCCGGGGCCCATCTTCTTCCGCCAGCGTCGGGCTGGCGAGTTGCTCGGGCCGGTCGCTGGTGAGCGTGGACGTTTCCGCTTTCGCGAATTTCACATGCTGAAGTTTCGCACCATGCGGCCCAATGCCGAGGAACACACCGGGCCGGTGGTTTCGGAAGAAAATGATCCGCGCATCACCTTTGTCGGCCGCATTTTGCGCAAGACCCGCCTCGATGAACTGCCGCAATTCTGGAACGTCTTGCGCGGTGACATGAGCCTCATCGGCCCGCGACCCGAGCGGCCCGAGTTGATGGCAGACCTGGCCATGGCCATCCCGTTCTTCGAGGAGCGCATGCGCGCGCTCAAGCCCGGCATCACCGGTCTGGCGCAGGTTTCGCTCGGCTATGCGGGCCGGCCGCCCGAGGGCAGCGTCCTGGCCGAGATGGCGCGCGCGCTGACCAATCCCTTCAAAATCGAGGGCACCGAAGGGGCTCTGGCCGATGACATGCGCATGAAGTTGCTTTGCGACCTCGCCTACAGTCTGGCCTCCGAAAAGTGGACCGCGTTTGCGCGCATGGAAACTGAGATTATCCTGCGCACGCCGCTGGTCATGTTGATGGGCTTGCGACGAAAGGGACTGGGGCGATGAGCGGTGTCACCCCCCTTCTAGCCGCGTCCCTGGCCCTGGCGGTGCTGGTCTACACCTACGCCGGCTATCCCGTCTTGCTCGCCTTGCTCAGGCGCGCGCGCCCCCTGCACCCACGCCGCGATTCGACCTGGACGCCCACGGTAACGGCTTGCGTGGCCGCTTACAACTGCGAGGCGTGCTTGGAGGCCAAGCTGGCCAGCCTGACCGCACTCGATTACCCGGCGGACAAGCTGGACATTCTGGTCTACTCCGACGGCTCCACCGATCGCACCGA
>PMCR01000429.1:1146-13465 GCA_003155465.1 Myxococcales bacterium
GTGACCGGCAATTTGCGGCTGGAAGGCCAGGCCGGCAGCGGCGTGTATTGGCGCTACGAGAACTGGATCCGGCGCTGCGAGGCGCGTTTCCGCAGCGTGGTGGGCATGACCGGCCCGCTCTCGGCCATTCGGCGCACTGACCTTGCACCCCTGCCCAGCAACCTGATTCTCGACGACGTGTGGATCCCCATGCGCCTGCGCCTGCAAGGCCGCCGCATCCTTTTCTGCGAGGAGGCCCTGGCCTTTGACCGGGCCTTTGATGACGAACGCGAGTTTGCGCGCAAGGTGCGCACCCTGGCCGGCAACTACCAGATCTTCGCCCTCATGCCGGCCCTGCTCGTCCCCTTTGTCAATCCCTCGTGGTTCGAGACTTGGTCGCACAAGATCATGCGCCTCTTCTGTCCCTGGGCCCTGGCGGTGCTGTTCGGGGCCTGCGCCTTGGGCGTGTGGTACGGCGGGGTGGGGGAGTCCCCTTTGCTGGCCGCCCTACTGGCCGGGCAAGTGCTCTTTTACGCAGGCGCGCTGGTGGGACCGCGGATGGGCCGAGTTGGGACCGTGGCGCGGACCTTTGTGGTGCTCAACGCTGCGGCCGTGGTGGGATTGTGGCGGTTTTTGGCGGGAGCGCAGAAGGTGACCTGGTGATGGATGATGCTCCGCTGGTCATTGCGCATGTGCTGCCTTCGTTCGGGCTGGGCGGGCAGGAGCGGGTGGCCGTGTGCCTGGCCAGCGAGCAACGGGCGAGCGGCTATCGCGCCTTGGCGGTGTCGTTGGCCTCGCTTTCCGCAGGGCCCATGGCGGACGAGTTTCGCAAGAACGGTGTCGAGGCGTTGACCGTGCCAAAACAGGGCCGCGGGCTCGACTTGAGCCTGCCCGGCCGCCTGGCGGATGTGTTTCGCAGCAACCGTGTGACCGTCGTGCATGCGCACAACCCGCAGGCCCTCATCTACGCAGCGCCGGCTGGCAGGGCGGCTGGCGCTGCGGTGGTCTACACCTGTCATGGACAGAATTCGCTTGCAGCCGGCCGAGTGTGGCTGACCCGGCTGGCCTCGTTGTTGGTGGACGCCTATGTCGCGGTCTCGCCGCGCATCGCCGCGCGCGCCCGCACCCATCACGAGTGTCCCGAGGCCAAGCTGCTGGTCATTGACAACGGAGTGGACTTGTCCGCCTTTCGCCCCGACACGAGCGCTCGCCGCGAGGTACGCGCCGAGTTGGGACTGCCCGAGCAGGCCTGGGTGGTGGGCACAGTGGGGCGTTTGGTGGCGGACAAGCATCCCGAATTGCTTCTGCGCGCCGCCCTGCCGCTGCTCGGCCCGGGCGCGCGCCTGGTGTTCGTGGGCGACGGACCCCTGGCCCCGACCCTGCGGGCCCTTGCCGCGGGACACCCGGCTAGCCGCTGGGTGAACTTCTTGGGTGCTCGGCAGGACGTGCCGCGCCTGCTGGCTGCGCTCGATGTGTTCGCCCTGTCCTCGCGCACTGAAGGACTTCCGCTCGCTCTCTTGGAAGCCATGTCGGTGGGTTTGCCCATCGTTGCGACGGCGGTCGGCGGTGTCCCCGACGTGGTCCGCGATGGCTTCAGCGCCCGTCTGATTCCTAGCGAAGACGAAGCGGCGCTGCGCGAGGCGCTCGACCAACTTCGCAATGACCCGACCGCGGCTGCCGAGATGGGCCGATGCGCACAACAAGAGAGCCGACGCTTTTCCGCGGCCACCATGACCAGCCGCTACCTGGATCTCTACCACCGCTGTCGGGCAGGATCGCTTGCTCAGAAACCCTTGACCTTGGTGTAAACTTGCAGCCCCACCAGCAAGACCGCCGCAATCCCGATGACCGCGCCCAAGTCGCGCCGGCCCAGGGAGAGCCTCCAGTCGGGATCGTGGCTGCGAATCGCCAACCCGTACGCGCCGGTCAAACCGAAGAACAACCAGATGACCGGATGATAGGTCAGCGACAAGAAGAAAGTCCCGGCCACCATGCCACACAAGGCCGCCAGCAGGCCGCGCCCCCACAGATAGGCGACCGCCGCCTGGGGGACTTGTCGGTAGCGTCGCATGCCGGTCAGCACGACCTTGAACGCCACGTAGTAGAGCCCGACAAACAGCAAGAGCCCGACGGTGCCCATCTCGGCAGCCGCGAGCACGAAGCTATTGTGAGCGGTGATGTAGTGGTGCTCGGGGAATTGGCCCTGGCCCACGCCCCACAAGGGCGATTCCCGCCAAAGGCGCAGTCCAACCGCCCATGCCTCCAGTCGTTCCTGGCTCGAAGCGCTGGCCTCACCGGTCGAACGCCCGCCGAGGATGAGCGCCGGCGCGGCCAGGACCGCGCCCAGCGCGATGCCCTTCCAGCCGAAACGAACCGCGAAGTAGGCCACGGCAACCGCCACAATCACCACCTGTCCGGTTCGCGACGCGGTGAAGATTATGCAGGTGACGCCCAGCCCAACGATCGCGACCATCATCAACGTGGTGAAGAGCGAGCGCCGGCGAGCCCACAGGGTGAGTGCGAGTGGCAGTCCCAGCCCGATGGCCAGCGCGAAATCGTTGGGATCTTGCAGAATGCCGCGGTAGCGGACGCGACTGCCGCCGATGGAGGTGGTTCCGGCAAGGCCGGCCTTCTCGCAGAGGTACTCAAACCCGGGCTCGCCCCCTTGGGCGCATTCGTTGGGCCCGGTACAGGGGCGGTCTTCGGGCACGCCGGCCATCTCGTCCGCAGCTGGCCCGGGCTCGACGCGGATGCACTGCAGAGGGGCCTGCGCCTGCACCAGACCCATGATCGACAGGGCCAGAACGACCGCCACGATCAGCCAAGAGACGCTTTCCAGGGCACGGAAGGTCTGGGCGGAATGGGCCACCAAAAAGTAGAGCGCGGGCGACACGATCAGGGCCGCCGCCACCTGACCAACCGAAGCGGCAGCGCCCAGCGTGGTCGCGACCAGAGCCCACAGGTACAGCGTAACTGCCAGCAGTGCGTGGGGAGCTGGCCGGAGGCGCGCAAGGCGCAGCCGCAGATCGAGCACCAGCCCCAGCAGGGTGACGGCAAAAAGAATGGGAATGCAAGGAACTCGACCCAGAAAGGGGAAGACCTCGTGAGGCCTCAAGTAGACAAATGCAATCAGAGTGAGAATTCCTGGCAGGGCAAACATGGCTATCCCGCCCGCGTGGTTTCGATTGTGGCCAATATCTTGGGCCGGAAAGGAATCCGGTTCATTGGTGCCCTGTGCCTTGCGCTCTCTGTACTGGGATGCGGGACGTCCCTGCCTAGTTTCGACTATAGCAGGGAACCGGATCCGCGGCAGTCGGAGTTCGTGGTGGGCGCCTCCGACGTTCTGCGGATTAACGTCTGGAAGACGCCGGATCTCTCGGTGGAAGTCACCGTGCGGCCGGATGGCACCATAACCCTACCCCTGATCGGCGACGTGACGGCTTCCGGCCGCACCCCCAGTGCGCTGCGCGACGAGATTAGGCACAAACTCACCGCTTTTCTGCGCGACGACAACCCGGTCGAAGTCATTGTGGGGACGGTCAACAGCTACCGCTTCACCGTGGCCGGCAACGTGGAGAAATCCGGCATGTTCACCACCAAGCACTTCGTCACGGTCACCGAGGCCGTCGCCCTGGCCGGGGGCCCAAACCGGTATGCCGACTTGGACAAGGTGCTCATCCTCCGCCAGAGCCCGACCGGCGCACGTTCGATTCCTGTCAATATCAAGGAAATCTACTCGGGCCGCCACCCCGAGATGGACGTGGTCATATTGAAGGAGGATCGGATCTTCGTGCCGTAGTTGGCGGGCAGCCCGGCCGCTCAACCAGCTTCGAACTTGCGAGAGGCGGTACCAGCACTCATCTCTGTCCGTCAATGACCTCAAGGTCACCGCACACGGCGTAGGTATGTACGCCGCGCATGCCCGGCCAGGCCTCAGGGTCGATCGCTCGAACCAGTCGTTCTTGATAGCCGCGCGTGTCGAGGCGGGTGATCTCGTGGAAATTCAATCTGTGCCCGTAGTAGGGCGCGCAGTCCTGACTGGGGCGGAAGAGCTTGCCGTTGTGGGACACAATCGCGCCCGCCGAGCGCGCGTAGCGCACGTCGAGTGAAAGCGGACTCGACGGATGCATGGTCCACTCGCCATCCAGCCGGTCGGCATGGAACAGCAGGAGATGGTAGCTGGCCTCAGCGGGCTCGATTGCAGTGACGAAGAGCCAGATGCGCCCCTCAAAGACAAGAGGCGTACTGTCAACCGCCCGGATGGGCAGCAAATTGCGCACCTTAACCCACGAGTGGGGGAAATTCACCGCGTGATACAGCTCGACACACCCGCTCCCCGCGGTTTCGGGGATCATGAACATCTCGCCTTCAGCCTCGAACACCGCCGGATACGACACGTGGTATGGCCGGCTAAGCACGCGCACCGACTCCGACAGCTCACCGTTGGGCAGCACTTCCATGCAGGCCAGCGCCCCTTTGCCTTCACAGAAGCTCAGCTCCTCACAGAACAGCCAGAGCCGGCCCTGGCGGCGCCACAGGAAAGGATCGGCGAAGTACCCTCCCTGCGGCGGCAAGATCCAACGAAAAGTCCCCAACCCCTCGGCCGATGCGTTCTCGATCAGATTGCGCGGGGAAGCAGTCCGCAGGGCGATCCGCCAGTGGAAAGTCGAAGGCGGCCGGCGCACCAGATTGACCACACGGCGAGCGATCCGCGGGGCCAGAAACTTCACGATGTCGCGGTTGCGCGGATTGTCGCACCTGTCGGGCGCTGCAAGGCTCGCCGGCGGCACGGCCACCAGGTCCTGCGCGAACTTGTCCCAGCCGCGCTCATGCAGCTCGTGCAGCTTGCAAATGACGAAGGTCAGGGCGGTCAACGTGGGTCGCACACAGTTCTTGCTGCGGAAAAGGCTGTGCTCGGTGGCGACCAGCGCTTGGATGAGCATATGCACGCCGCCTGACGGCCCCCCGTGCATGAGCAAGGCCGCACTGGAGAGCAGCCGCCCGTCGCGCACCTCGCAGAAACAGGGCGTGGGCGAGCGCGGCTCGGTCGGCTCTCCCAGGTGAATTGACCACACCCCGAAACGGGCCAGCGGACACAAGGCATCGGGCACCGGGCCGGGCGCACAATGCAGAATGACGTCGGGCTTCAGCCCCTGCAAGGCGGCGATGGTGCTGGCGGGAAAGGCCAGCGCCCCGAACTGATCGGCGCGTTCCGCGGGCAGGTTGGGAATACGCGCAAACACGTCCGAGCAATCCACCGGCGCGATAAGCGCCCGGACATCGGGATAGACCCGGCGGTCCCAGGCCTCGAGGACGCGGAAAGAAAGCTGGTGCAGCAGCACCGGCGTGACTTCGGGCTGCAACGATTCGAGTGATTGGCTCGCGTCGTGCGGCGTCCCGGCCACAATCGCCGCGACCAGGGTCGCGAAGTTCGATAGTTCGATGTGCTGCAAGGCCGCCGACTCGGGTCGGCCTAGCCGCGGGCCGTCGGCCACGGCCACAATGCGCAGTTTTGGCGCGTCGGCAAGCGATCGCAGGAAGAGAGTTTCCAGGCCAGCCACGGCGTCATCCAGCTGCCGGCGGGGGGGGCAAGCGGTAGTTGCGGTACTGCGCAGGATTGCCCGCGCGCCCCTCCATGGCGGCCACCGCAATGTTGTACATCTCGCGTGCTGTCACGTAGTGCAAGACCCAGTTCTCCCCGTCGTTGAAGATCTCGGTCAGTGCCCGGTGCAGTTCTCGCCCGCCCTGCCCCAACAGGGAAGCCGCCTCGTGCTCAGGCGCGCCATGTGTGTGGACCTTGACGAAGACCCATTCGGGCCGACCCGCGACGTGAATATTCTCGTCCACCCAACTGCGCACGCGCGCCGGGGTGGCAGGATCTTTGGCGGTGATGCAAGCGTTCTCGATGCGCAGGGGCATGCGCGTAGCGCGCACATGGAGAGCCAGCGGGCCCTGGATCATCAGGATGCGGTCCTCGCGCATGTGGCCCACGCGTGCCGGCTCGCCTTGCTCATAGGCGCGGGCACGGCGCAAATCGCCCGTGGGCCAGTAGATGGAGTTGACAATGTTGGGCTGGGTTTCATCAGGCGCAGAAGGGAAGGTAAAGTCGGCGTAGCACCCGGTCTGGAAAAGCAGAGGGATCTCATCGTCCACGCCGCACAAACGGCGGTCACGCCGCCCATTAGCCAAGGTCCAATTCCCGTGGATGAAGGCGTAGCGAGGGCGGCCGTCGGGGTCCCGGGCCAGATGCCCGTGCTCGGCGAACAAGCGCAGCGACTGTTCCAACTTGGCGCGCAGGGTTTCCCGCGTGTCCCCATCGTGGTGCAGGTGCATCTCGACCTCGCCCAGCCCCGCGCCAAGCAGCTTGGCGAGGGAATCGAGAAGCTCGGGCCGGTACTGCTCGCCCGGGAAGAAGAAAGTGTGTCGCGGGGGCAGCCCGTCGGAGTCTCGATAGTTGCGCGCCAGCGCCGGGTAGCCATCGGCCCATGTCTGCATGCGCGTGCAGCTCTGGGCGGCGTCGACGCCATTCCACAGCGGCTCATGATGGTCGCAGAAGGCGAACAGCAGGTGGCGCTTATCCCGAAACCGGCTCGCCCACGCGCGGCCGATCCGATGCCTAACCCAGCCGCGAATCCAGGTGTGCAGGTTCCTCTCCCAACTCATGTCCAGGGGCATTTGGGAACAAGGATAGCAAACCGGGCCAGGTTGGCCCTAGTCCCGCGATGGCCCCGGAAGGTTGTCGACCTAGTCGTGGCCAGAGTCAGCACGGTTGGCCCCGACCGCGTCTCGCAGGCTCGTAGCTGGTTGGGGCAGGGCCGAGGGGCGGAGCCGGTGGTCGGCGAGGGCGCATGCACCAGGGCGACATGAAGCCTCCCCGCGTTCGCGTGTTGGGCCTATCCTATTCGACGAACAGAACCCCCAACCGGCGTTGCGGCTCGATTTTACGCAGCCACTTGTGCAGGCGAAACTCCGTCGCACCGCCAGAGCGCGTGATGAGTACGACGCCGTCCAACGCGTAGAGCAGCGAGGCCGCCGGACCCGTCGCGTCCGGCGCGCCGAAGGCGACCAACACGCGATCAGCGCGGGCGCAAGAGTCATCCAGCGCGCGTTCCAAAGCGGCGGGCCGATCGTCCGCGTCCGGGGTGCCAGCCCGCCCGGCCGCAGATGGCGGCGACTGCGTATCAAGGATGTCCACCTGGTCGCCCAGAAGCTCGAACGCACGGGCCAGTCGCCGTGCCGTGGGCATGACTTCGAGGCCAGCGTGCAGGGGCACGAGGCCCACCTTGGCGCAAACTTGCGCCCGGATCCGTCGCGCGGCGGCCAACGCTTCAGGATCGACGGCCCCGGCAACCCGTGACGAACTGTTTTCTGCACCTCGGGCATCCAAGATACAGCAAAGCATAAACCAGGGAGGCCGCAGTGTCGGTCAGAATTCGGTCGGTGGTTGTCGGATCGCCACGGCGGCCACGCAAGCGAAGAAAATCTGTTCTCGACATGACGCGGAGCCCGCGACGGGGTTGGCAAGTCCTTGCCTTGGCAGTTGGTATGGCGACCATGGCCCGGCAGGCCGCGGCTGGCACGCTCGACTATCAGGTGGGCGCTGGGGTCTACGTCGGATTCACCGACAATGCGCTTGGCGTGCCGAACGGTGATCCTGGTTCGGGGAGCGATGGCCTAATTCTGGGCCGCGTGGACGGCGGCTTGGCGCTCACGCGTGAGTTCTCGGAGCACCGTCTGGCCTATGCCTTCACTGCCAGCCGGTACATGCGCCAGTCAGGTGGCGACACTCTGTCCAACTCGTTGGGCTGGGAAGCTTGGTTCCAACCGCTCGCCTCGCTACGCCTCACAACGTCCCTGGCCGCGACCCAGGGTCGCCTCACCTCGCTAGATGTGTCCTCCGCATCCGCCACGGGCGGGATGTCGTCGGGGCCCACCGGACCACGCCCCGCGGCGCCCCTGCTCTACGCCTCGGCCGACGCCAGGCAAGGCCTGAGCGCGGATCTTTCTCCGCGCTGGCGCCTGTTGCAGTCACTGGTCGCCCAGGGCTTCTGGCCGCTGGAGGCGAACACGCAGCGCCCGAGCAGCTATTCGGGCGAGCTTGGGCTGGGCCTAGAACGCAGCTACATCCGCGACGGTCTCTCGCTCAATGCGCGCGGACTGGCGATGCAAAGCAATGAGGTTAGTTCCCAGAACGTGGTGGTCCTGCCACAGCGACGCGGCACCGTGGTCGAGGGCGATCTGGGCTGGCGACATACATGGACGCCGGTGTGGAGCGACTACCTTTCCGGCGGCGAGACGGTCGTCCAAGCCCCTGCCGGCTCGAGTGCACGCTTTCATCCAGTCGGCCGGGCCGAGCTTCTGGCACGCGGGGAGACGAGAGAGTTCAGCGTGCGGGTCGAGCGCGTCGTTACACCCAACGTCTTTGCCGGGGACATCTTCCTGAGCACGCGCGTCGTGGTCAACACCTCGGCCGGGTTCGGCCAGCTGCAGAAGCTGCAGCTGAGGGGTTTGGGCAGTTTCGACCGGGCGTCGGCCATCGGGCGCGCGGGCGAAAACCGGGGAGGCGCGTCGGTGTGGCAGGCCCGGATGCTCATGACCTACGGGGTGACGGAACCGATCCTGGTCAGTCTGGAATATGCCTTCACCGATCAGCAGGCGAGCGCGGCCGGGAACGGTGAGGCCCCGTCCTATTTCAGTTTTCGGCGCAACCTGGTCATGTTGGGCATCGAGGTCAAGTACTCTTCCCTGCGTCCTCTACTGGGCGGCGGGGCCGCGGGAAGAGTTCGCGGGGCGGGAAATCCCGCTGAGGATCCGCGGTAATGAAGATCCTGTTTCTCAGCAGCCTCTGCTCGACACCGCTGCTGCCCAACCTCAGCCCGGGCAACGCCCGCATTCTGCGCGCCCTGCGCGCCATTGCCGACTGCCGCGTGATCATCCCGGTGCCCATGTTCCCGACCCGACTCGCCGGGTTGGCCGGCGAGATCCCGGCGGTGGAGGTGGATCAAGACGGTTCTCTCATCTTCCACCCACGCACGTTTCATATCCCTGGCGTGGCACGTTTTCTGAATGCCGCGTTCTATGTCATGTCGGTGGCATCCATGGTCCGTGCACAGGTGGAGCGATTCCGGCCTGACATAGTTCTGGCGCCATGGGTGTTTCCCGACGGAACCGCCGCCGTGACACTGGGCCAGATGGTGGGAGTCCCGGTGGTGGTACGGGCCATGGGCAGCGACATCAACCAGGTTGCGCACACTCCCGGGCGTCGCACACAGGTTCGCTGGACCTTGCGCCATGCGGCCCGTGTGGTGGCGGTGAGTCGCGCGCTGGGGCAGGCCATTGCCGACCTGGGCGTTCCCGACGAAAGAATCGCGGTCGTTCCCACAGGCATCGAATCCGCGCTCTTCTATCCACGCGATCGGGCGCTGGCGCGGACCACGCTGGGCCTTGCGCCAGGACCGCTGGTCTTGGTGGCTGCGCGGCTTTCCCCTGAAAAGGGCCTTGCGCACTTGCTGGCCGCCATGTCTTTGGCTGGCGAGCGCTGTCCCTTTCGCCTGCTCGTCGTCGGCGACGGGGCGCAACGCCGGGAGCTGGAACAGGAAGTACGGCGCCGAGGCCTGCGCGACCGCGTGCGATTCGACGGGTTCCAGCCCGAGGCGCGCATGCCTATCTACTACTCGGCCGCTGACTTGTTCTGCCTGCCCAGTCTGGCCGAAGGCTGGCCCGACGTGCTCATGGAAAGTTTCGCTTGCGGCTGCCCGGCGGTGGCCTCTAGCGTGGGTGGCGTGCCTGACATCATGGCGCTGACCAGCGCCGGCCTGACCGTGCCGCCCGCCCGCCCCGATGCCTTGGCCCACGCATTGCGTGAGGCCCTGGCGCGCGACTGGGACCGGCCCGCGATCGCAAGGGCCATGGCTCCCCACACCATCGCGGCAACCGCCCACCGCTACCTCGATGTCTGTCAAGACGCGCTTTCATACAGGGTGAAAACATGAATGGGAATCCACAACCTCGCCTCTCGCGTGCGCAGCGACCCCTGCGCGTGGCCATCGTCGGCTGCGGCAAGATCGCTGACGGCCATGTCGACGAGATCCGCAAGATGCCCGAGCAGGCCGAGACCGTGGCGGTCTGCGATCGGGAAGGCTTGATGGCCGAACAGTTGGCTGCCCGCTTCGCCATCCCGGCCCACTACGACAACTTCGAGCAGATGCTGGCGCAAGCGCGGCCGCACGTGGTCCATATCACCACGCCCCCGCAGTCGCACGCGGCACTGGCGCTGCAAGCGATGGCTGCAGGTTGCCACGTCTACGTGGAAAAGCCTTTTGCCCTCGATCGCGCGCAGGCGGCCCAGATTGTTGCGGCCGCGGAAAGCCAGGGGCGCAAGCTGACTGTGGGCTACTCCAGTCTCTTTGACCCGCCGGTTCTGCGCTTGCGCGAACTGGTGGCCGCGGGTGTCCTGGGCGAGCCTTTGCACGTGGAGAGCTTCTATGGCTACAACCTGGACGGCCCATTTGGCAAGGCGCTGCTCGCCGATCCCAGCCACTGGGTGCATGGGCTTCCGGGCAAGCTATTTCACAATATCATCGACCACATGCTGAACAAGATCATCGAGTTCGTGCCCGACGACGTTCCGCAGGTCACCGCGATTGCGCGCGCCCTGCGCCCCGAGCGCGCCGGTGACGAGCGCGACGCAATGATGGACGAGTTGCGCGTGCTGGTGTGCGGTCGGCGGGTCACCGGGTATGGCACCTTCTCGTCGCACATCCGGCCCGCGGCTCAGTTCGTGCGTGTCTACGGAACGCGCAACATTGCGCATGTGGATCTTGCAGCCCGCACCGTCACCCTGGAAGCCAGTCCCAAGCTACCGAGCGCCATCGGTCGCCTGGTGCCACCCTTCGAGCAGGCGAGTGCCCTGGTCGGGCAGGGCCTGTCCAATATCGGCCGCTTTCTGCGCTCGGACTTTCAGTATTTCGCGGGCATGCGCCGCCTGATGTCGCTGTTCTTCGACAGCATTGTGGATGACGGGCCGGTCCCCATCGCCTACCGGGACATCTTGCGCATCTCCAATATGATGGATGAGATCTTTCGCCAAGTGGGCGCGCAAAGTCCCGTGGTGGAGGGCATCACATGACCACGCTGGTAACAGGAGCAACCGGATTTCTCGGCGGAGCCTTTGTCGCGCGCCTGCTTGCCCATGGCACCGAGCGCATCCGCTGCCTGGTGCGGGCAGGCTCGCGCACGACGGTGCTTGAACGGCTGGCGGCTGACCAAGATCGGCTGTCTTTGGTGCGCGGCAGCCTGGCCAGCCCAGATGCGGCCCTCGCAGCTCTCGACGATGCGGATATCGTGTACCATTTGGCCGCAGGCACGGGCGGCGCTGCCGCGGATTTGTTTCTGAGTTCCGTGGTGGCGTCGAAGAACCTCCTCGAAGCCATGCTGTGTCGGCCGCGCCTGCCCAAAGTGGTTCTGGTCAGCTCGTTCGGCGTGTACGGGACGGCCACGATGGCGCGCGGGGCGTTGGTCGACGAATACACGCCCTTTGAGCCCGATCCCGCGCGCCGCGATCTCTACTCGCAGGCCAAGTTGCGCCAGGAGAGACTGTTCCGGGAGTACCACGAGCGGCACGGATTCCCGCTGGTCGTCGTGCGTCCCGGCGTTATCTACGGTCCGGGCGGAACCCCCATTTCGAGCCGCGTCGGGCTGTCCGTCGCCGGCCTCTTCCTTCACCTGGGCGGGAGAAATCTGCTGCCGCTAACCTATGTCGACAACTGTGCGGAGGCGATCGTCGTCGCTGGTGAGCGGGGTGCGACCGACGCACACGCCTACAACGTGGTCGACGACGACCTGCCCACATGCGCTGACTATCTTCGCCAGTACCAGCGTGAGGTCCGCGCCCTACGGGCCGTGGGCCTGCCCTACCCGGTCAGCCAGGCGCTATCGTGGCTGTGCGAGCGCTACCACGAACGTTCCCAGGGCCAGCTTCCCGCCTTCTTCACTCGCTACCGAACCGCGACCACCTGGGGCGGGAATCGCTTCAGCAACGCCAAGCTCAAGAGTCTGGGCTGGCAGCCCATCGTCAGCACCGACGAGGGATTGCGGCGCACGTTTGCGTTCTGTCGGAGCCTCGGGACGGTGCCCTAGCGAACGGATCGATCTTGGCTTCGATCCGCGCCTGAGGCCCCAGAGACGAGAGGGGGGGCCACGGAGGCATGTTCGCCCATGGGCGGAGTGAGAGGGCGGTCGGGAGCGCCAACTGCCTCGCTGTTTCCCCGGTGCGGCCAGTTCTGCACGAACCTGGCAATAGATTTTGCTGTTACGCTAGCCGAAGTTGCGCAGTAGGCCT
>PMCR01000223.1:0-10657 GCA_003155465.1 Myxococcales bacterium
GCCACCCACCCTGCCTCCCCCGCGCTGCGCGCGGCCTCGCCATTCCCTCCCGCGCTCTGGCTCCGCCGAGCAAAGCTCGGCTGCGCCTACGCGGGCTTGGCGCGATCCAGGCGCCGGCGCAACTCGTCGAGCTCGGCATTGAGCCGGCCGAGCTTGCGCCCCACCGTGAAGACGTAGCCGAACACGGCCAGCCAGATGAACCCGTAGGCGAGCGCCACCATGGTCATGACTGCTTCTCCTCTGCCTGGTCGAGCAGGATCTCCAGATCGACGATGCGGGCCTGGACGTTCTCGGCGGCCAGGCGGACGGACATCAAGATGAACCACAACCCCGTGAACGACACCAAGGACAACCAGAAGGCGCCGCGCATGCCGGGGCCCAAGCTGGACACCACCGTGGTTTGCGGGTGAATGCTGCGGAAGAAGCGCACGCTGAAGTAGACCAGCGGAATGTCAATGGCGGCGAAGAGTGCCAGGGCCGCGGCCAGCTTCCGCGCCGAGGCGCCACCGTAGCGTCGCGCCAGCACGTAGCCGAGCAACATCAGCCAGAGCAGCAGCGACGAGGTGAGGCGCACGTCCCAGGTCCAGAACACGCCCCACGCGGCCCGCGCCCAAAGCGGACCAGTCACCATCACGCACAGGCCAAACAGGACGCCCAACTCGGCACTAGATTGGGCCAGACGATCCCCACGCTCCGATCCGCGGAAAAGGTACGCCAGGCTGCCACCGGCGCACACGAAGGTGGACAGCATGAGCAGCCAGGCGCAAGGCACGTGGAAGTAGAAGATCTTTTGCACGATGCCCATGGTCTTCTCCAGCGGCGCGTTCGCCACCAGCCAGGGCACGACGAAGAACCCGTGCATGGTCAGAAGGAGGCCCACCAGGAAACGGGCTTGGGACTTGCGGGCCGTGGGCATGGGCGAAAGCATAGCTCACTCTCCCGTGACCACGGGCTCGAAGGTCCACACTCCCACCACCACGAACACGACATCGATGGCGGCCAGGAAACGCGTCCAGAAGAGCGCGGGATCGAGATCCGGGGCCGCAGGGTCGAGCAAATACGCCGTCGCACGGCTGGCCGCCAACAGCACCGGGATCACGATGGGGAAGAGCAGGGCGCCCAGCAGCGCGTCGCGGCTGCGCGCGCGCAGAAGCGCCGCAGAGAAGATCACGCCCACCGAACAGAGGCCGAGGGTTCCCAGCAGAAGCAGCAGGCCCAGCCAAAGCGCGTGCGGCCAGATGGCGGCGGAAAAGAGAGCCGCGAGCAGAGGAACCAGCAGCAATTCCACCAACAGCATAACGGCCGCGGTGGCCGCCAGTTTGCCTGCATAGATCGCCGAGCGTGGAACCGGGGACAGCAGCAGCGAGCAGATGGCCTCGCTTTCCCGTTCGCGGTCAAAGGTGCGCGACAGGGCCACCGTGCCCGAGAACAGCACCGCGACCCACAGGATGCCGGCGACCGCGTCGGGGCCAACCGTGCCTTCCTGCCCGGAGATGAAGGCGAAGGAAAACACCAACACCACCAGCGCGGCCAAAAAGCCCATGGTGTAGAGCACCTCGCGGCTGCGTCCCTCGATGTGCAAATCCTTCCACGCGATGCGCGCGGCTTGGGAAATCCAGCTACACCTTGCCACGAGTCGCCTCCTCGTAGATCGGGCGAATCTCGTCGGCGGAGAAACTCGCGCGCGTCTCGTCGAGTGTCACGCGGCCACGCCGGAGCACCACCAGATGCGTGGCGATGGCGGCGGCCGCCACGAGATCGTGGGTAACCAACACCACCAGGCGGCCGGCCTCACGCTCGCGCTGCAACTCGCCTGCCAGCCACGCCGCGCCTGCGGGGTCGAGCGCGGCGCCGGGCTCGTCGAAAAGCAGGATTTCCGGCTCGTGCAGCAGGGCACGCGCCAGCGCCAGGCGCTGCAACATCCCGCGCGAAAAGGTCCGTGCCGCCGCTTCACGCCGGACGCCATCCAGGCCCACGCGTGCCAACATCTCGTCGATGCGGCGCTCGGCGCTGGCAAGCCCGTAGAGTGAGGCAAACAGGCGCAGGTTCTGCCGGGCGGAGAGATCTCCGTACACACCCGGCTCGTGGCCCACGTAGCCGATTCTGGCGCGCAAGGGGCTGTGGCGCGACAGATCTTCATCGCCCAGGGTGATGCGGCCCTGCGACGGTTGCGACAGAGTCGAAAGCAGGCCGAGCAAGGTGGACTTGCCGGCACCGTTCGGGCCCAGAAGCGCTGCCACCCGACCAGGGACAAAGGCCAACGACACGTCGGCCAGCGCCCGATGCCGGCCGAAGATCTTGCCGACGTTCACCAGGCGCAGCACACGGTCGCTCATGGGTTCACCCCGACTTGCCGGCAGGGCTCGCCGCATCTGCGGCCTCGATCGCGGCCACCAACTCAGCCCGTCGCTCTACCATGGGCGCCTGGTCGGCTCGCGCGGCCCGCCGCGCGCGTTCCACTTCGACCAGCTCAGCAAAAAGCTGGTCGCGTCGACTGTTGGTTCTGACGTGCTCTTTGGGGTGTCTCTCGACCCTGGGCCGGCGCAGGCCCAGCAGGGTCGCGAGAATCAGCGCAGTGACCAGAGCCGTCGCGATCGTCCTGCCCAGGCTTCCACGCGCGGGCAGGCCGGACACGGTGATGGTGAGGACACCGTTGCGAGGCACGCTGGCGAGCTGGAAGGTCTGGACTCGCGCTCCTCGATCATCCGTCTGGGGAGCCATGGTCTGCAGACCGGGCGCCGCCAGTTTGAGGTGAGCATTCTCCGGCACCATGACCACCGGATTTTCGATTCCGAGCGGCATGGGCTGGCGGATCGTGATGCTGGTTTCGCCAGCGGTGGGCACGAAGAACCCGAAGCGGGCCTGCACCGGGATCCCCGGCGACTCTGATGGCGGAACCGCCTCGCGCACGAGCATGGTCGAGGCTTGCACCTGCTCCAGGCGAGCGCCGCCCTCGATGGCTTCCGCGTTGTTCGCCCCTGCGGGAAGTGGAATGGCAAGACCTTCCTGGCCAGCGCGGAAGATCCGGTCGGACGTATTTTCCAGCACCAGGTTTTCCATGATAGCCAACGCATCTTCGCGCAGGTCGATGAGAAGCTTGGACGAACTGGATATTTGCACGACCGACGAGTCGCTGGTGCGGCCGGGTACGCGGAGCTTCCCTGCGGCGCCGTGGTCAGCCGAAAGGCCGAAGATTGCGCTGTGCAGCCGCAGACCGTCGCGGTCGACCTCGGCCATGTATCGGTGCGGGTCGCCGGTTTCGAGCTTCTGAAAGCGGACGACCCCATCCTTGTCGCAGTTGCCGGCCTCGAACGCCATTGCCTCTGGCCTGCCGGCGCTGTGCCCAAGCCTCACCTCCTGACCTGCGATGGGCGCGCCGTCGGAATCCACCAGGCGCAGCTCCAAAGTCCCCGCGGCGAGGGCATCCTTTGCCGCCACCTCTCCCGCCAGAGCACCGACCGACGCCTCGGCTGGGCTGCCGCCGTGCCCGTGCCCGTCAGCGTGGGGATTGGTCGGCGCGGTTGCCTGCTCGCCTTCGCCTTGGCTGGAAAGCAGCATGAGACGCGCGCCACCTTTTCCCGGGACAGCAAAGGACGCAGTTTGCAGTTGCTCGCCGTCGACCACGGTTTTGGCATGAAACTCGGCGCCCACGGGGAGGGAGGAGAAGGTCGCGCGGCCATCCGCCTTTGTCTCCTCCGTCCGCTGGCTGGCCTTGCCTCCCGGAAGAGTCACCGTGGCCACCACCTGGACTCCCACGGCGGCATTGGACAGCGAGCCCCGACCCACCCGTACGGTCACGGTGCCCACCGGCAAGTCTCCTACCATCAGTGGACGCGCCGCCATGGCCTGTGCATCGCTTGCTTGTGCCGACAGCGGTGATGCTGAAAGCAGCAGCGCAGCCAGCACCGGCACGCAGACCCACCCCTTCATTCCCTCGCCTCCGTGCCGGCAGCAAGGCGAGCCCGCAGTTCTTCCTCGATGAAGGCGCGGCGCTCTGCGCTGGTGGTGACTTCCGGCCGTAGCAGAGGGTCCAGCACGCGGTAGAAGGCAAGCGCCGTCAGCCCGAGAGTGAGCCCGCCCAGGCCGAGTATCGCCAGCGGCGCTCCCAGGGGCAGGCGGGTGACTACGACGCCAAAAGCAACTGCGGCGGCTGCGCCCAGCAGGGTGACTGCCACGCTGCCGTACGAGAAGTGCGTGCGTGTCACGGCGCGGACCGATCGGCCGTCGGGCATGAGCACGAGAGTCGTGGCTGCGGCCATGATCAGGAAGCCCAGCCACATCCAGTCGACCAGAGGGTTGATGACCAGCTTGAGCGCAGCCGTGCCATCGTCCAAGTCGTGCTTGCCCATGGTGACATAGAGGTCCTCGCCCAGGCCGCGCAGGATGGCGACTTGGGTGGCCGGCTCCTCGGGCCGCTTGCTGTACACCCAGCGCGCGGGCAGCAGTTGGCCCGCGGGTTTGCCGTCGAGCAGGACGGTGAGCTCGGCGGTGACCATCTGCTTCTGGCGATCCTCGGTTTGGGAAAACCCGTCAAGTCGGATGTCGTACTTGCCAAAGCTGCGGGCCTGGCCGACTGAGAGGACCACAGATTCTTCGCGCTGAGAGGCCTGGCCGGCGAAACCCACGAACATGAGGGCGACGCCGAGATGGACCAGGTATCCGGCGTAGGGGCGGCGAACCCGGAACAAGATTGCGCCGAGTGCCGTGCCCGGCCCATGGCCCGCGCTGCGCATGCGGCCGACCACGCCGCGGACGATCTCCTGGACCACCGCTGCGGCGATGAAGCCCGAAAGGCCGAGGCAGAGCAGGGCAGCTTTGGACGAGCCCGACCCGCCGACGGCGCAGGAAGCGGCGGTGAGGATTCCAGCCACCACCGGCGCGATGAGGCGCCGGCGTAGTTCGGGCGGCGCGGTTCGGCGCCAGGCCAGAATGGAGCAGAGCCCAGTGAGCAGCAAGAGTGCGATCCCGATGGGCACCATCCAGCGGTTGAAGAAGGGCGCGCCCACGCTGATGCGCTCGCTGCTTATCGCCTCGGACAAGGTGGGGAACAGGGTGGCGAACATCACCACCAGGGCGGCCAGCACGAATACCCAGTTGGCTGCAGCGTACGCCGCCTCACGCGAGAGCCACGAATCAAGCGGCCGCGACACCCGCAGGGACGGCAGGCGCGCGAACAGGAAACCGAGACTGACCAGCAGCACCAGGGCCATGAAGATGGTGAAGATCCAGGCCAGCCGGGTGTCCTTGCCAAAGGCGTGCACCGATTGCACGATGCCCGAGCGGGTCATGAATGTGCCAAAGATGGTGAGAAAGAAAGTCAGGATGACCAGGACCAAGGTCCACCGGCGCAACAGTCCGCGCCGCTCTTGCACCTTCATCGAATGCAGCATCGCGGTCGCGGTCAACCAGGGCAGAAGGCCCGCGTTTTCGACCGGATCCCAGGCCCAGAACCCGCCCCAGCCCAGGACCTCGTAGGCCCAGATCATGCCGAGCACCAGGCCGAGGGTGAGCAGAAACCAAGAGGCAAGCGCCCAGCGGCGAATCGACGCCAGCCAGGCGTCATCCAGGTGGCCGGAGATGAGAGCGCCCATGGCAAAGGCATAGGGGATGGTGAGGCCCACGAATCCGCTGTAGAGGGCCGGCGGGTGGGTGACCATGTACGGGTTCTGGAGAAGGGGATTCAGCCCCTGACCCGAGCCTGGAATTTCCACCAGGAAAGTGTCGAAGGGGTTCTTCTCGAAGATGATGAGGTAGAGGAAGAAGTCCGCCACCCCGGCCAGCACCGCGATGGCGTAGGGCAGGATCTCGCGCTGGCGGTGCCGGTTGGTGTACACGGCGATGGCCGCGAACACCGCCAGCAGCGCCACCCAGAACAGCATGGATCCGTCCAGCCCGCCCCAGTACGCCGAGATCTTGTAGGCAAGAGGAGCCTGCGCATCGGAGTAGTGCTGCACGTACTTGATGCTGTAGTCGCCCGACACAAAGGCCTGCACCATGGCCAGGCTGGCCAGGCCCAGCACCGCGGCCAGTGCGTACACCGCGGCCCGTCCGGATTCGAGCAGGCGCGCATTGCCGTGCCTGGCCCCCAGCAACGACGCCGCGCCGGCATAGGTCGCCACCACCAACGCGATGAGGACACAAAGAGCGCCGAAGTCAGCCATTCGACCTGGGCCTAGTTAGACGTCGGGGCGGTCCGCCGGTTTCCTCAACTTGTCAAGTCGGCATGGTCGCCAGCTTGGCGCGAACGATCATCTTGAAGTCCGCGGCGCCGGTGCCCGCCAGCGGAATGTCGAGCCACAGCTGCGACGGGCTGCCGTGGGCTGCCTTCTGGGCGCGCTGGCCAACCGGCGAGAGGGCTCGCCAGTCCACCGCCGCGCTGGCTGCTGCGTCCAGCGATACGATGGCCACCGGGAGATCACTGTGCAGGAGCAGGGCACAAAGATGCTTGCCGCCGCATAGGTAGCGCAAGGCCCATCCGGTGGACGGGCCGTAGAAGGTCACGTCCTCGGCGACTTCCTTCTGCTTGAGCAGGAAGCTGCGCGCTGCCTCGAATCGCTTGCCCAGGGCCAGCGGCAGACGTGCCGTGAAGGCAGCCGGCGTGGGCTGCTGGTTCTTCTTGGGGAACGCCACCCGCGGCGGCTGCGGCGCCCGGACCGGCCGTGGCGCGGGTGGAGCCGGCGGGGCCTTGCCGGAGCGTGCGGAGGTCTTCTTTTCAGGCGGCGTTCTTGGCATTTTTTCGGTTGGCCAGGTAATTCTTCGCGTAGGCGATGATACCAGGCAGGAGCGACAGGAAGATGATCACGATGATCAGCTTGTCGATGTGTTTGGTCACGTCAGGCCAGACGTTCGCCAGGCCGTAGCCGATGAGGGTCATGCTCAGCACCCAGCCGATGCCGCCGAAGACGTTGTAGCTGACGAAGCGGCGGTAGTTCATCTGGCCCACGCCCGCCACCACCGGGGCGAAGGTGCGGATGATGGGGATGAAGCGCGCCATGATGATGGTCTTGCCACCGTGCCGCTCGTAGAACTCGTGGGTGCGGATGAGGTGCTTCTTGTTGAAGAAAAGCGAGCTCTCCCGCTTGAAGATCTTCGGACCAGTCTTGCGGCCGATGAAGAAGCCGACCTGGTCGCCCACCACGGCGGCGATACTGACCGCCAAGATGAGCCAGAAGATGTTGAGCACGGGCGCATGGGTGGGGTTCGCGGAAGTGCAGAACACGCCCGCTGTCACCAGCAGCGAGTCGCCGGGCAGGAAGAATCCCACCAGGAGACCAGTCTCGGCGAAAACCACCGCGACCAGGGCAAACATCCCACCCAACTCGACGATCTTCTGGACGTTGTAGATCTTCCCAAACAGCTCGATCAATGATTGCACGAGAGCGGCTTCCTTCCGTAAGGTGTGGGGGAAACCGCTAACCTGCCTTGCCTTGTCCGCAAGAGCAAGTCCGGCTTATGACCGGCCTCTGATATGGGCTCAGATCCGCTGCCAGCCCATGAAAGTTATGGACAGACAGTGGTACTCCAGATCCGACGACAGCGTCACCCGGGCGGTCAGACGGTCGAAGTCCTGATGCTCACGTAACCACGCCGTGGCGACCTCGTCGAGGCGGTCTCGGTCCTTGCGCTTCGTGGCGCTAAAGACCTTCACCTCGACCAGCCGGAAGCCGGACATGGCTGCCTCGAGGTCTTCGACAGCAAGAGCTGACATGGGCCACGATTGAGTCTCCATTACTATTAAAGCTACCCCATCTGTGGTTTCCGGCACGGCGAATATCTACTATTTGTTGGAAAATACCAACTGGTTCGGTCTGGTTGTCATATATTTGATGCAGCACCAGACGATCCGGTTTCGCGCTAGCGCGCTATTCTCCCGCCATGGCCAACACACTCCATGTCGTCCTCGTCTATGTCCACGTCCAGCCTCACCTGGTGGAGGCGTTTCGGGTCGCCATGCTGGCCAATGCCTGCGAGAGCGTCAAGGAGCCAGGCGTAGCGCGTTTCGACGTCGTGCAGGAGAGCGACGATCCGACCCGTTTCGTTCTGGTTGAAGCCTACCGCGGGCCTGCGGGAGCGGCCGCACACAAAGAGACCGCTCACTATCAGAAGTGGCGCGATACTGTCGCAGCCATGATGGCCGAGCCGCGCACGAGCAAGCGATACGTCAACGTCACCCAGGACACCACGTGGTGAGCTTCGAATTCGCGACGGCTGCGCGGCTGCTGTTTGGTGCCGGCAAGGTGGCGGAAGTGCCCGCTGTCCTGCGAGCCCAAGGCGTGCGCCGCACTTTGGTCGCGACCAATCTGCCGGGCCCGGGATGCGACCGCCTGCGATCCCTGCTGACCGCGGCCGGCATCGAGTCGGTGGTGTTGCTGGTGGACCAGGAGCCCACGGTGGATTTGGTGTCTGCCGGCCGGGCACGGTGCCGACGCGAGGGCTGCGATGCCGTGGTCGGGCTGGGCGGGGGCAGTGCAATGGATACGGGCAAGGCCGTGGCCGCGCTGGCCACCAACGAAGGTGACCCGCTCGATTATCTGGAGGTGGTGGGCAGTGGGCGTCCGTTGCGGGCGCGTCCGCTGCCCTTTGTCGCCATTCCGACGACGGCCGGCACGGGCGCTGAGGTGACCCGCAATGCGGTCATCGGTGTGCCAGCCGCCAAGGTCAAGGTCAGCCTGCGCAGCCCACACCTGCTGCCTATCCTGGCGGTGCTCGATCCGGATCTGCTGGACGGCCTGCCCCGGTCCGTGGTGGCCCAAAGCGGCCTGGATGCCCTGTCGCACCTGCTGGAGGCGCTGGTTTCGTGCCGGGCCAATCCCCTGACCGACGCGCTGGGCACCGAGGGGCTGCGGCGCTCGGCGCGGGCCTTGCGTCGTGCCTACACCTTGGGGCTGCCTGCGGAAACCCGCGAGGATCTGATGCTGGCAAGCCTGTGCGGCGGCCTGTGCTTGGCCAACGGGGGTTTGGGCGCCGTCCACGGCTTCGCCGCGCCTCTGGGTGGGATGCTGCATGCCCCCCATGGGGCGCTCTGCGCGGCCTTGCTGGGGCCCGTGATGGAAGCGAACCTGCGGGCCTTGGCCGAGCGCGAGCCCGAGCATCCTGCCCTGGCTCGCTACCGTGAGATCGCCGAGATTGTTACGGGACGGCACGGTGCGGGGGTGGAGGATGGCCTCGACTGGGTTCGCGATCTCTGCCAGGCACTTGAGGTTCGGGGCCTCGGCCATCACGGCTTGTCGGCCGGCGAGATTCCCGCCTTGGTGGCCAAGGCCAAGGCCGCCAGCAGCATGCGCGGCAATCCCGTGCAACTTTCCGACCAGGAGTTGGGCGATGTCGCGATGCGTGCCCTGTGACTTGCACGTTTCCACCAAGCGGGGGTAGATATCCATTATGTGGTTGCGCGAGCGAGCCGATACCGGAGTGGGGAGGGCCATGGCCCCTATTCCATTCCTCAACGCCGTTCTCAAACCCCGCCAGCCGCTGAAAAAGATCGCCCAGGACACCCGACTTGTCTTGGGACAGTGGGCGGAAATTTTCGCGAACGGCTCTCTTTCGCCGCTGCGCGGGTTTGTCTTTAGCCTGCGTCCAGGCGAAGTGCTCTTTACTTTTCCCGACCTCGCGACATCCCCAGAGGGGCTTGAGGCCGGGCATGACGTGGTGGTTCGCTACGCGAGCGGCACGGGTCGTCACACCGGCCACGCGACGATCTTGCGGGTGGCCAACGGTCCACCGGTCACGGCGGCTTTTCAGCGACTCGTCAGGGTGGAAACCGAGCAGCGCCGCAACTATCCACGCGTCAGCGTGCGGATGCCAGCCACGCTGGCCGCCGGTGAGGAATCCACGCAGGCGGCGGGCGGGAGAAGCGATGAGCGAGCTCGCATCCGCAACCTGGGCGCGGGCGGGATACTGGTGGAAACGTCGCTGCCGCTCGCGGCTGGCGATGGGGTGGATCTGACCTTGCCTGATCCGGCAAGGACCCAGGCGATGAACCCGCGGCGCGTGACGGGCATGGTCCGTCGCGTGGAGAAGAGCGCCGAGCGCAAGCGCGCGGCGCGGGTCGCAAGTGTCGAGTTCTCGTTCACTTCGGATGACGAGCGCGACGCCTGGGCGCGGTTGGTCCTGGCCCTGCAGCGCAAGGGCAAGTAGACCTGCGTTGGAGAGCGTACGACGCCTCGGGCTGGCCAGCGCCACGGCCCTGGTTGTGGCAAACATGGTGGGCACGGGTGTGTTCACCACCAGCGGTTTGCTGATGGCCGATCTGGGGTCGGCATGGATGGTGTTGCTGGCCTGGGTGCTGGGCGGGCTGGTCGCCTTGCTCGGGGCTTTGTGCTACGGCGCGCTCGCCCGGCACATTCCCGAGTCGGGCGGGGAGTACGTNNGGGCAGTACATGTCCGCCCTGGGAGGTCCCGCTTTGGCCTCGCCCCGCGTGACGGGAACGGTGATCATCCTGATCGCAGCCGGCACCCACGCGGTGTCGCTAACCGCTGGGGCGCGGGCGCAGGCGATCGCGGTGGGAGTCGAGCTGGTCGTGATCACGTTGTTCACCGGATTCGGGATGGGGCAGTTGGCACGCGAAGGCCTGCACAATGTGGCGGCCCCTGGTCACATGGCAGGGATGGGCGTGGCTTTGGTGATCGTGTCCTACAGCTACCAGGGCTGGAACGC
>PMCR01000223.1:10692-11451 GCA_003155465.1 Myxococcales bacterium
TGGGCGGGCCGCGCCTGGCCAAGTTGGTTTCAGGCTTGATTGCCTTCGTGATCGCAATCTGCGTCTCGTCGCTCGTGATGGCCGGGCCCCAGGTGGCGGCGCGCATGGCGGCCGACGGCTTTCTGCCGCGGGTGCTGGCGGTGCGGCCGGGCCGGCCCCCGCGAGTCGCGCTCCTGGCGCAGACAGTGATCGGCATCGCGGCTTTGTGGATGGCGTCCTTTGCCAGCCTGCTCACCTATGTCGGCTTCACCCTGGGTCTGGTTTTTGCGGCCACCGTGGCAGGCCTGGTGTGGCAGCGACACAAGCAAGGCCCGGTTCTGAAGGTTCCGGGCTGGCCTTGGGTGCCGGCCCTGTTTCTGGTTTTCGTGCTCGGCTCCACCGCCTTCACCGTGGCCGAGCGCCCGCGCGAGAGCCTGGTGGGTCTGGCCACGTTGGCGGTCGGGCTGCTGGCGTACTGGCTGCAAAAACGGAAGTAGGTTCCCGAAAGCGCGGTTCCGCCGCGCCCGAAGGCATCGACCACATCCGGTTAATGGTGTACAACATAGGCATGACGAAGGTTTCCACGGCCACCGCGCGCAAGCAATTCTCCGACGTGGTCAATCGTGCGTCTTACGGCAAGGAACGTGTAGCCTTGACCCGCTACGGTCACACCATGGCAGCCATCGTGCCGGCAGAGGACCTCGATTTGCTTGAAGCCATGGAAGACCGAATCGACGCCGACGACGCACGCAAAGTATTGGCCGACATGAAAGCCAAGGG
>PMCR01000095.1 GCA_003155465.1 Myxococcales bacterium
TCCAGCAGCATGTCGCCCGAGCAGAGCTCGGCCCCGGTGCCGCCGGTCGCGGGGTGAAGGCCGGCGACAGCCAGCGCGCGCCCCGTCTCGACCTTGCAGGCAATCTTCGCGTCGTCGACGCGACCTTGCGCCTTCAGCGTCACCAGCGCGGCAGCAGGCTCCTGTTTGTAGCTCTCTTTGAGCGGCCCCTGGAGGGCGCGCAGGGCGTTGGCATCCATGGGAGGCAGTCTATGTCACGTGAGAGCGGCTGGCTGGCCCGATTCGTCGGCGTTTCGTTGCGTCGAGATTTCGGACAGGTAAATAGTTCACCAACTGCCCACGTCGCTGATCTGCTTGATTAAACCGAGCGTACAGTTTTGTGCCAGAGGCGACCACGCATGGACGAAGAGGCGGGGATCCGGGACGGCGCGAAGCGGGCGATCAACGGGGAGTGGCGGGTTTTCTACGCGGGTTACTGGATCAAGGCTTATGACGCCCCCGCGGACACCTTGCTCGCCAAGAAGACGCTGATCGAGGCGCTCACGCGACGCCTGTTCAATCACGTCGAGCATGGGCTCAACATTCCGGGGCGGCGCCTGGCCGAGGCGCGGCTGGCCTTCGACTCGGAGACCGATCTCGCCAAGCAGCGGATCAAAGGGGCGATGCTGGCCGGCGCGCTGTTCAACCGCGCCGGTGATCTGCTGACCAAGGCGGTGGAGCTGCAAGCGCTGGGGATCGTGATCGATCCGGACAACGCACTCATGCGCCAGTGCGGCGACCACCTGCAGGAGGCGCTCTCCCTGGGGCGCCTCGTGCTCCATCGCAGCGGCGACGAGGGGATCGACGAGCTGTGGGGCGAGCCGCTCAAGGCCTTCGCGTTCCCGATCGAGGACTTCTACAAGAGCCGCTACATCAAGATCTCGGCCACCATGCGGGACATCGACCGGATTGCGGACGCGCTCTGCGAGACGTTCGGGGGCACGCGGGCCTTCGCCGGCATCGTGCCGTTCGTCGGGGAATTTGCCCGCGCCGCGAAGGTGAAGTGCGAGACGCTGCACACCGATCCGACGATCTTCGAGGCCTGGTCGATGTTCGTGACGGCCGGCGAGCGAATGCTGGCGTTTCAGCCGACCGGGTCGCAGCGCTCGCCGGTCGACGAGCGGCTCCGGATCTCCCAGGGGTTGGAGCTGGTCGCTGCCGCCAAGGCGCTGGTCACCCACGTGACGCGCGCCCGGGTGCCGATGCCGAAGAGCACGCATGAGTTTCTCGACCGGCTGAAGCACTACGCCTCGGCCTGGGCGCCCAGGCCCGGCCGCCACGGCGACGAACCGCTGGCAAACCTGGTGGTGGGCGGCGACGAACCGGCCACCGCCGACCCCTCGATCTCTCTTTCCGCGCTCTCCCGCTAGGGTGCTCTCTGCTCCCGCGGGTGCGCCCGCGGCGTCGGAGGTGCGGAAGTCGGCAGGTGGGGCGTCGTCACGCGGAGCGGCTTGTGCGCGGCGGTGGCGGCGTCGGTCTGTCCGTCGGCCAGCACCTCCTCCATCGTCGTGCGGAGCTTGCCGCCCGTGTCGTCGGGTTTGACGCCGGCCGGGCGCTCCCAGGGGACGTCGACCAGCGGCTGCTTCGCGGTGACCTCGATCAGGAAGCGCGCGAACATCGGGACGGTCAGCATGAACGCGGCGTCCTTCTGGCCGAGCGCGCGCTCGCGCAGGTCGTCGCCGATCCAGGTCGAGGTCATCCAGCGTGAGGTGTAGCCGATGAACCAGGTGTCCATGGTGGCACTTGATGTCCCGGTCTTGCCCGCTACCAGCAGCCCGGTGCTACGCAGGGCCGGGGCGTGGCCCTTGGTCACCACCCGCCGCAGAAGCTGCGAGGTCAGCCAGGCCGCGCGCGGCGGGATGACGTTTTTCACCGACCCGCCGGCCAGGGCCACCATGCGATCAAGACGTGCATCGGGCGGCCCCATGGGGTCGGACACTGCCGTGTTGTCTTCCACTATGTGGCCCGCGCGGTCGCGCACCCGACGCAGGTATACCGGTTCTTCAAGCGAGCCATTGCGGGCAAAGGCGGAAAAGGCACGCGTCAGCTCGTCGATGCGCGTGCAGGAGGCGCCCAGCGCCAGCGCTTGGTCGGGAATGATGGGCGTGGTTATCCCCAGCCGGCGCGCCCAGGCCTCGACGTCTTTGCCACCCACCAACTTGAACAACTGCACCGAGGGCACGTTCTTCGACCACACCAGGGCGTATTCCAGATTCACCTGGTACTCAACCGTGTTGTTCAAATTCTGCGGCACCCAGATTTCGCCGGTAATGGGGTCGACCTCCGCGCGTGGGGTGTCGTTGAGCAGCGAGCCGAAGCCGTAGCCCCTGTCGAGCGCCAGCGAATAGTAGACCGGCTTGTAGGTCGAGCCCGGCTGCCGGCAGGCCTGCACCGCGCGGTTGAACTCCGAGCGGTCGAATTCCAGGCCGCCCACCATGGTCATCACGTAGCCGCTCTGGTGATCGTAGGAGAACATCACGCCCTGCACGCGCGGGGTTTGTTCCAGGCGCAACTGCGGCGGCCCAGGCGGCGGCTTGCGGTTGTCATAGGCGGCCAGCCACTGGACTTCGTTGGCGCTGTCGTAGGTCCAGTCGGCGTAGCGGCGCAGGCGCGAGCGATGGGTATTGGCCACCCAGATGACGTCGCCGGGCTTGAGCAGGCCCGCGGTACTGCTCAACACGCGGCCATTGCTGGAATCGACCAGGCTGAAAGGCGCGGCCCACTGCATGCCCGCCGAGGGCAAGAGGTAGGTTTTCTCGCCCACGCGCACCTGGGCGCCTGTACCGGCCGACGCCTCGACCAGACCCAGATACAGACGGTCCTCAGCGGGCGGCTCCGCTCCGTAACGCTGGGCCGCGCGGCGGCGAAATTCGTCGGCGGCCCGTCCCGCAAGGCGGGCCACCGGTCCGCGCCAGCCTTGTCGCTTGTCCAGCTTGCGCAGAGAGAAGTCCACGTTTTCTTGTGCCGCTTGGTCGACCCAAGGCACGAGCGTGGTTTCAACCTGCAAGCCACCCTCCCACAGCGCCTTTTCCCCGTAGCGTTTGCCGATGTCGCGGCGGACATGCTCGGCAAAGTAGGGCGAACGGTCACGGAAGAAGTCAGGCGGCGGTCGCACCGCCAGCGGCCGCGCGGACGCGGCCCGGGCCTCGGCCTCGCCGATGAAGCCCGAGTCCGCCATGGCGGACAGAACCTGATCGCGGCGGGCGCGCGTCAGCTCGGGCTCGACGAGCGGCGAGTAGCGACTGGGCGCCTGCGCGATGCCGGCCAGGGTGGCTGTCTCGGCCAGGTCCAGGTCGCCCACTGCCTTGTCGAAGTAACGACGCGCAGCCGCCGCCACGCCATACGACTGATGACCGAGGAAAATTTGGTTGAGATAGAGGGTGAGGATCTGATCCTTGCTGTAGCGGGTCTCCAGCCGGCGCGCCAGGATGGCCTCGCGGATCTTTCGTTGCAGGGTCTGCTGGGATGTGCGCAAGAGGGCGCGCGCCACCTGCTGGGTGATGGTCGAACCCCCTTGCACGACTCGGCCGGCGCGCAGGTTGGCCAGCGCCGCGCGCAGCATGCCGCGGTAGTCGAGACCGCTGTGTTCGTGGAAGCGGCGATCCTCGATGGCCACGAAGGCCTGCACCAGTCGCTGGGGGAATGCCTCAAAGGGGAGGACTTCGCGCCGCTCGGTCGCGAATTCGGCCAGCGGCGTGCCGTCCCAGGCACGCACCAGGGTGGATTCCGCCGAGTCTTGCCGGAACTGGCTGAAGCTGGGCAGAGCGGGCAAGGTGGTGGCGAAGTAGACGTAGACGCCGATCCCGGCCAGGACCAACAGACCGGCTGCGCAGCAGGCGGCAAAGGCATAGAGCTTGAGTAGCCAATGCCAGAAGCCGCCGTCGGAAGGGTTGCTCACCTCGACGCGGTCGTAGGAATCGCGTGGGGAGCCGGCCGGCTCTGCCGGCGACGTACCGTGACGATTCTTGGGCGGCGATCGCCAGAACACGAGCCGAATCTACGCGAACGTCAGTAGATTGCCAGCCCGCCGGTGATCAACATGGAGTCGGCCCAGCTCTTGCCGTCGGGCGCGGTGCGGGCCGTGGTCCAATCGCCACGCGCCATCAGGGTGAGGCGCGTGGTGAGCGAGATCTCCAGGATCAGGCCGCCGCCAAAAGCCGCGCCGCTGCGCCAGTCGGCTGCCGCATCCTTGGCATACTGCACACCCGCGTGGCCAAAGCCACCCAGGTGAAAACGCCAGAGGTCGAGCGGGAACCACTGCACCTCGCCCGAGACCGAGTGACGCTGGAAGGTGTGGCCCAGGGGATCGTTTCCACCGCCCAGCGACAGGTTGGCCAGCACGCCCAGGCGGTGGTGGGGAAAGTAGCCGAACTGGATGTTCGAACCGAAGCCTGCGGCCGAGTAGCCCGTTCCCAGCGATTGCAACCCGCCCACGT
This sequence comes from Myxococcales bacterium, assembly GCA_003155465.1. Next base: position 4,455 of record PMCR01000095.1, read on the forward strand.
CCACCTTGAAAGCAAAGCCCTTGCGGTCAAGCGGCCGGCGTCCGAGCAAACGCAGCCCCCAGCCCTCGTCGTCCATCACCTCGGCGCTGACCGATTGCGCGGCATCCGCAGGCACGAGATCGCCGAGCGCCACGACCCGCTCAGCGCCTGACGCATCTTTGAGGTGCACGGGCTGGCCGGCGAACATCTGAACCGCGCCGTCGTAGCGCACGCCCTCGGTGACGGCCAGGCCCGCAGCTGCCAACACCGCGATCGCGACAATGATGATCGCGATAACCACCATTTCGTCTTTGCCACCGTTTCCTGCTTGGGGAAGCGAGCCGAAAGTACCGTCTCCGCCTGCTGAAGGCCGAAAACCGCTGGCGGGGCGGGGTGCAGGCACGGGCGGCGCGCGGCCGGAAAGAGATCCACCGGCCGACCTGCCAGGGTTGAAACCGTGGGGCCGGCCGCGTGCCGAATGCGGCCCGAACGGGCCGTCTGGTTCGACCAAGATGTCGACGCCGATCTGGACCCCGACGTTCGCTTCAGGAGAAGGCGCCTCCGCGTAGGCGTCCACCGGCGCAGCCTGCGCTGCCGCCGTCGGAACCTCCGAATCGGGCGGCGCGGGATAGGCAGGCGGGACGGTCGCGGCCGGGGCAGCAGCGGCGGGCGGCCTTGGCTCGATGGCCTCCGAGCGACGCTCGTCCAGGGCCTGCACAACCAAGACCCGATCACCGCGGGTTTCCGGCGGAAGCTGTGCCAGGCGCGCCAGCTCTTGTGGCGGGATCAGGTAGCGGTTGGAGAGGCACCCGGACGAGGCGTACGAGAAGAAGGTCCCCAGCACGGCCAGCACCAGGCCCGGCGAGGCCTTGCAGCGAAGCATGAGCGATGCTCGACGCCGACAGATCGTCATGGCCGTCCTCTAAGCAGGTTCCGTGCCGCCAGGTCGAGTTTGCAGGAGCCGCTTTCCCCGCAAGATCGGCGTCCAGACGTCGTCAATCTGTGACGCCGCGGTGCCCACTGTTGCCGTGGCGCCACAGCGCCCTTCTTGTGCCTGTCTGCGAACGTACCTATAATAGAAACATAGTCCAACCTGGGCACCGTCGAGGTTGGGAGGACCAATGGGAATTGACCTTCGAGTCGAGAGCGAGTCTGGTGAAGTCCAGGACGAGCTCCTGGACGACAACAACCTGACCGAGAAGCTGTTGCCGGAGCATGACGACGCCACGTCGCCTTGTTTGCGCTACGTCGACCGCGACGGCGACACGGTCTTCAATCAGCTCCAGCTTCCGGTCTTGCTGCAAGAGCTGGAAACCCGGCTCCGCGCGGCGCGCAAACCAGACCTCAAGAGTCATGGGACCGCGTTGTTGAATCTGCTCAAGTCCGCCCAGGATCAAGATCACACCTACGTGCGCTTCTCGGGCGAGTAGCGCCGGCGCGCAATCGCGCAGACTGGCACGGCCGACCTGCCCCTGCCCGCGAGTCGCGTGGCTGGAGGCGCTGGTGCTGGAGTACGGCCGCGACGAAGTGCTGCGGCGACTGGGCACGGCCTTCTGGTTCCATTCTGATTGCTGGTCTCCGGCCAATCTAATTGTAGAATCCTCGTCTATGGATACGCGGTGGCCGCTCTTGCTGCTCTTCTTCCTTCTGGTCGGCGGTTGCTTTCAGCAGGACAAGAACCGCACCAGCCAGCTCCTGCCGCTCGACTATCAGCAGAGCTACTCCCTGGTGCGAGGGTGCCGGCTCATCCGCGGGCACGACGCGAACTCGATTGTTGTTCTTGCCAACGCCGAGGCAAGGGCGGACTACGTCGCGGGGAACAGCCCGCTTCCGCAGGGTAGCGTGATCGTGGCGGTGGAATCCGACAAGACGGACTGTTCGAGCGTCACAGGCTTCACCCTCATGTTCAAGGACGTAAAGGGCTACGACCCCACGGCGGCCGACTGGCACTGGCAGCGGCTGGATGACCTGCGCAATGTCTTGGATGACGGGCGTGTGCAGGCGTGTATCGGCTGCCACGCCCAGTGCCAACGGGTCGACTATACCTGCTCGCCGCCCTAATGGATCTGTTCGACCGATCGGCCGGCAAGCGCCCCGGCAGCGCACAGGAAGAGATCCTGGAAGGCACAATCGAGCGCATCGTGTTCTCGGGCGGCGGCGGCGAATTCACCGTGGCACGCCTTTCGCGCGACGGCGCAGCGGAGCCCACGACCGTGGTAGGCAGCCTGCTGGGTCTGCCCCAAGGCGCGCGCCTGCGTCTGCGCGGCTACTTCGAAAGCAACCCGCGCTTTGGCCGTCAGTTTCGCGTGCAAAGCTACACCGAGCTGTCGCCCGAGACGCTGGCAGGGATTCGCCGCTACCTGGGCGCGGGGCTGGTCAAGGGCATCGGGCCAGAATTCGCCGGCCGCATCGTCGAGCGCTTCGGCATCCGCACCCTGGAGATCCTGGATGCACAGCCGGAACGGATCCGCGAGGTGCCAGGTATCGGCCGCTGTCGCGCGGAGGCCATTCATAGGGCCTGGACTTCGCAGCGCCGCTTGCGCGAGGTCATGGTCTTTCTGCAGGGCTACGGCGTCTCCCCAGCTTTTGCCGCGCGTATCTACAAACGCTATGGCCCGGCGACCATCGCGTGTGTGCGCGAGAATCCCTTCCGCCTGGCCTTCGACGTGTGGGGGATCGGTTTCCTGTCGGCGGATCGTCTGGCGGCGGCGCTGGGCATCGCGCGCGATTCGGATGTGCGCGTGCAGGCCGGCGTGCGCCACGCACTCGACGAAGCGGGCGGGCTGGGCCATGTGTTCCTGCCGCGCAGTCGCCTAGTGGAAGAGGCGGCCAAGCTGCTGGAAGTCGAGCCCGCTCTGGTAGAAGCGGCCGTGGATCGCCTGGGCCGCGCGGGCGACGTGGCCATCGAGAGCACGCCGGAAGGTGCGGCGGTGTTCGAGGTGGGGCTCTTTCGCGCCGAGGTGGCGGCCGCCGCGGGTCTGCTGCGCCTGCTCCGTTCTCGGGGCAAACCGTTGCGCCTCGACGCCGGCCGCGCCATTGTTCGCTACCAGGCCGAAGCCCGCATCACGCTCGCGCCCCAGCAAGCCGAAGCCGTGCGTCGCGCGTTCCACGAGCCGGTGCTGGTGATCACGGGCGGTCCGGGCGTGGGCAAGACCACCATCGTGCGCGGGATCGTCAACACCCTTCTGCGCCAGGGGCTGACCGTGGCCATGGCTGCCCCCACCGGGCGGGCGGCCAAGCGCCTGCAAGAGGCGACCGGTCAGCCGGCCGCGACCCTGCACCGGCTGCTGGAATGGCGTCCTGCGGACGGCGTGTTCGGTCGCAATGTGTCCCGGCCGTTGCCAGCGGATCTGTTGGTGGTCGACGAAGCCTCCATGATCGACATCCGCCTCATGGCCGATCTGCTGTCGGCGCTGGCCGACGGCACCCGCTTGGTGCTGGTGGGCGATGTCGACCAGCTTCCTTCGGTCGGGCCGGGCATGGTTCTACGCGACGTGATCGCTTCGGGCCGCGTGCCCTTCGTTCGGCTGACCGAGATCTTTCGTCAAGCGGCCGCCAGCCTGATCGTGACCAACGCCCACCGCATCCACGACGGGGTGGACCCCGAACTGGGCGCGCCACCCGCGCAAGGGCCAGCCGCGGATCAGCGCGACTTCTTCTTCATCGAGGACGACGATCCAGCCCACGCGGCCGAGACCATCCGCGATCTGGTAACCACACGTCTTCCGCGCCGTTATGGTTTCTCCCCGCGCGACATTCAGGTGCTGACACCCATGCACCGGGGCGAGCTGGGCGCCACGACGCTCAACCGCCTTCTGCAAGACGCGATCACGCCGGGCCGGCCCGAACTGCGCAGCGGGGCGCGCGTGTTTCGCGTCGGCGATCGGGTGATGCAGATGCGCAACAACTACGACCGTGACGTGTACAACGGCGACGTGGGCGAAGTCCTGCGGGTGGCGGGCGGCTCCGGCGAGGCGAGCGAAGGCCAGCAGGCCGTGGTCCGTTTCGACGAGCGCGAAGTGAGCTACCCGACCGACGACCTGGACGAGCTGACCCTGGCCTACGCCGCGACCGTGCACAAGTCGCAAGGCTCCGAGTATCCGGCGGTAATCGTGCCGGTGCACACCCAGCACTACGTGATGCTCCAGCGCAGCCTGCTCTACACGGCCGTCACGCGCGGCAAGAAACTGGTGGTGCTGATTGGCTCACGCAAGGCCCTGCGCATCGCCGTGGCCAACGCCGAGGTGGCCGCGCGCTGCTCACGGTTGGCTGACCGATTGGTGGCGGGGTAGCCGAATCAATCATGGTGCGACTCCTTCTGCTTGCGCCGTTTCTGTTCGCCGCCGCGCCCGTGCGCGCGGCCGAGCCGGTGGCGCCGGAAGGCCTGCATGTCCTCATGATCAACGGGGGCGGCGATCGAGAGAACAACTTCGCCTCGCACCTTTCGCATCTGCGCCAGCTTGCCGGCTTGCTTGAGCGCGCCCAGGTGCCCCGCGATCACGTCACCGTCCTGGCCAGCGACGGCAGCAACCCGGCGCCCGATCTGGCCGTGCGCGGGCCCGAGCCCGAGGGAATTTGGCTGCTCGAAGGGACGGCGCTGGGCGATCTTCTGCGCCACACCACGAGTTTCGAGAATTCCACCCTCGCCGGCTACAGCTTGCGGCCCGCCACCCGGGCCGAGTTGGGCCGCGTGTTCGGCGAGCTGGGAGAACGGCTGCGGCCTGGTGACACCCTGCTGGTGTTCGTCACCGACCACGGCACATCCAATCCGCGCGACCCGCTCGACAACCGCATCACGCTCTGGGGAGCGCATGAGTCGCTCTCGGTGCGCGCTCTGCGCGGGCTGCTCGCGGGCTTGCCCGCCCAGGTGCGCGTGGTGTCGCTCATGTCCCAGTGCTTTTCCGGCGGCTTCGCCTATCTGTACGATCTGCGCGCGCGCGACCGTCTCCCGTCGGGGGCGGCCTGCGGCTACTTCTCGTCCACCGCCGACCGGCCTGCCTACGGCTGCTATCCCGAGGTGCGTGGGGTCGAGGCGGTGGGGCATGGCTTCGAGTTCTTGCAGGCGCTGTCCCACCGGGGTCGCTTTGCCGCCGCCCATGACAGCGTTGTGCTTGCGGATCAAAGTCCGGACGTGCCTCTGCGCAGTTCGGAGGTATTTCTCGACGAGCTCTTGCTGCGCGTGGCGCGCGCACAGCGGGCGGACGGGAATAGGTTCGTCGACGAAGTCTTGCGCAAGGCTTGGGCGGGCGAAGGCTTTGCGTCCGAGCGCGAGAGGGTCCAACGCCTGGCGCTGCAGTACGGCCTGTCGCGCCTGCGCGAGCCCAGCCTGGCCGAGATCAACCGGCGCGGCGACGAGCTCGCCGCGTTTCTCGACGGGCTTGAGGCGCACGCCAAGGTCTGGGCAACTGCGCTTGGCGATTTCAATCAGGCGCACCTGGATGCGTTCCTGGCCGCGCGGCCGGGCCTGGCTGCGCGCCTGGCCTTGCCGGCCTTGCGCAAGCTGGAACCGGCCGAGCGGCGCAGGTTGGCCGTCGAGCTTTTGCGCGAACTCGTACCCCTGATTGAGGCCGACGGGAAGCAGTTCCCGCGCCTGCAGCGCCTCATCGATGCCACCGCCGGCCTTGACGAGATCGCTTACCGGGCCGAGGTGCGGCTGGCCGCTCTTCTGCGCATGCGCACGCTCTTGCTCGACGTCGCCGGTCGCTACTACCTGCAGACCCAGACGAGTCATGTTGGATCAAAGGAAGCGGCGGCCTTTGCCGCGCTGGAGAAGTGCGAGGATCTCGACCTCAAGCTGGCGCCGGTGGCTGGTCTGGCCAGCTCCACGTTGAAGCCGGCCTTGCCCGCGCTGGACACCGACCGACAGACGGCCGCCCGGGTGCAACCGGCATGGCTGGGCTTCGTGTTCGCGCCAGTTTCTTCGGCCCGCCGCAAGCGACTGGGTCTTCCCGACGGGGCAGTGCGCGTGGTGTCGGTGGTCGCGAATTCACCGGCGAGCCGCGCCGGGCTGCGGCCGGGCGACATCTTGCTCGGGGCCGCTGGTCAGCCACTTACCAGCCAGAACCCGGTGCGGCCGGCCGTGGTGCTGGCGTCCATCGGCGTCGAGTGGCCGCTCGACCTGCAGCGCGGATCGACAAGACTGGTGTTGCGGGTAGTGCCGGAACCAACGCCCAAGGGCCGCTAGAGCGCCGAACGGTTTGACGGACCGAGTGAAATTG
>PMCR01000224.1 GCA_003155465.1 Myxococcales bacterium
CAATTCTTGCTGCGCCAGGAGTTGGTGGGCGGCTTCTTTGGCTGGCTCTCGTACACGCTCAGTCGCAGTGAGCGCAAAGACCGTCCCGATTCAAGCTGGCGCTTGTTCGACTACGACCAAACCCATGTGCTGACGGCCTTGGCCAGCTACGACGTATGGCACGGGCTTCAGGTGGGATTGCGCTTCCGCTACGCCACTGGCGCGCCCCGCACGCCGGTCTTGGGGGGCTGGACCAATCTCACAGCAAATCAGAGTGAAACCATTCCGGGGGCGCAAAACACAATCCGCATTCCCGCCTTCTATTCGCTTGATGCACGGGTCGAAAAGGGCTTCATTTTGAGGCGGATGAAGCTGGAGGTTTTCCTCGATGTGCAGAACCTGACGAATCGCAAGAATCCTGAAGAGATCACCTACAGCGCAAGTTTTGACCAACGGGACTACATCACCGGGCTTCCCATTCTTGCTGTTGCAGGAGCCAGACTGGAGTTCTAATGCGCGGTCTTGCTGTCACCATCGTTTTGGGCGGCCTCGCCACCGGGCTCGGTTGCAAGCCCAATGTGGGCACGCCCCCCTCGCTCATCGCCGGACCGACAATTCTGGCGGTGCGGGGTGAGCCGGCCGAGGCCGCACCCGACGAGCAGGTTTCCTACGAGTTGCTGGCGGTGGATACTGATGGACGCATTCCAGCCGACGACAATGCTGTCTCGCGCCCGGCGCTGTGGGCGATCTGCACCACCCCCAAGCCGCCCATCGAAACCAACGCAGTCAGCCGGGCCTGTCTAGACGGGGTCGCGTTGCCCGGCCAGTTCGGGCCGACGCCCATCACCTTCGTCGCCCCCATGTCGTCCGACGCGTGCACGCTGTTTGGCCCCATCACACCCCCAGTGAAGGCGGATGAGCCGGCCATCCGGCCGCGTGACCCGGACATAACCGGCGGCTACTACCTGCCGGTGCGGGTGAGCCTGTGGATCCCGGAGTCCCTGCGCCGCCCCGGCATGGCGAGCGAGGATACTCTGGTGGGGTTCGAGCTGGAGCGCATCGCCTGTGGCTTGGCCAACGCGCCCAGCGCGGTCACGCGCGAATACAACGCGACCTACACCTCCAACCAGAATCCGCACTTGGCTGGGGTTGCTCTGACCGATGACGCCAATCCAGCGGGGGTCCAGTTGCTGCCCGAGTCGGCCACGCATGTAGGCCAGGGGCAGACTGTGACCTTCGAGGCGTCGTGGACTGCCGATTCAGCGGAAAGCTATCCTGCCTACGATGTGCAGACCCGGTCCCTGCAGACCCACCGCGAAGCCCTGGAGGTGGCCTGGTATGCCACCTCCGGCTCGTTCGAGCACGACAGCACCGGCCGAGGCGAGGACGAGACTGAACTGAGCACCACAAACCAGTGGACCGCCGGCTCGCCCGGCGTCGTGCATTTGTGGATGGTTCTGCGCGACAATCGGGGTGGCACGGATTTCGTCGGCTACGATGTTGAGGTGGATCCGTAGACGCTTCCGTCACCAATCTGTTGCGCTCTTGTTGCCTGGGAGGGCCTCGACCCCCCATACGATGGGCGGGTGACACCCCAGGCTGACTACGCTGGCCACCACTTCTACCGGGTGGCCGTGCGTGCGTGATCGCTTCCCCGCGGCACGCTGGCTGCTGGCCGGGGCCGCGGTGATGTTGCTGGCAGGGGCGGGCGGCTTGAGCGCTCTCGCTTTGCGCCGCTCGCAGGATCGATTGATCAACAGTGTGAGTGCGACCATCGGATTCGCGCAGAACGTGGATATCGCACGCGACGCCCAGGTCCATTTCAAACGCCAGGTGCAGGAGTGGAAGAACGTGCTTCTGCGTGGGCACAATTCGAGCGATCACGCCAAGTACTGGTCCCTGTTCGAGGCGGAGGAGAGCAAGACGCAGAATCTGCTCGCCGACTTGCGTCGCCGCGAGGCGGGCGAAGCAGGGGCGATTGATGGCCTGCTGACTGAATTGCGCGGCTTGGGCCAGCGCTACCGAGCGGCCGTGGCCCAGTTCGACCCCGACAACCCGCTCAGTTATCGCGAGGTGGACAGTCGCGTCCGGGGCATGGACCGCCCGCCCACTGACGAGATGTCCGCCCTGGTCGAGCGCCTGCAGGCGCGCATGGCCGCCCTGGGCAAGCGGATAACCGCCTCGCACCAGGCCGAGATGCTCACGCTCCGTTGGGCCGTGCTGGCCGCAGCCCTGCTCGGCGTACTGTCGGCTGCCATGCTGATGCTGCTGGTCCGGCGAGCCGAGCGGGAGCGCGCCCAGGTCAGCGATGAGGCCAAGAGCGTCTTCCTGGCAACCATGAGCCACGAGATCCGCACGCCCATGAACGCAGTGGTGGGCATGGCTCACCTGTTGGAACACACCAGCCTGACCGCCACGCAAAGCGACTACCTGGCCAAGCTGAAGGCGGCCTCCCAGCACCTGCTCGGCATCATTGACGACATTCTGGACCTGTCCAAGATCGAAGCCTCCAAACTGGAACTGGAAAGCCTGGTTTTCAGTCTGGACGATGTGCTCGACGACGTGGCAACGCTTGTCGGGGTACGCGCCTCGCAAAAGAACCTGGAACTGGTGATTTCGCGTCCGCCCGAAGTGCCGGTGCTGTTGTTGGGCGATTCCTTGCGCGTGGGTCAGATTCTGACCAATTTGGCCAGCAACGCGGTGAAATTCACCGAGCAGGGCGAGGTCCACATCTCGGTCTCGATGCGTGCCAACCACGGCGATATTGTGGACCTCCGTCTTGAGGTTGAAGACAGCGGCATCGGGTTGACCCCGGAACAGCAGGCCAAGCTATTTCGCCCCTTTGCCCAGGCCGATGGGTCCACCACGCGCCGCTTTGGCGGCACCGGCCTGGGCCTGGCCATCTGCGCGCGCCTGGTGAAGCTGATGGAGGGAACTATCGGCGTGGAAAGCGAGGCAGGGCGGGGCAGCCGCTTCTTTTGCACCGTTCCCTTTCGTGCGCGTGCCGACGAGCGAAGACAGCGGCCCGGCGTGCCACTCGCGGTTCGCGGCAAGCGCGTGCTGGTGGGCGAGCCCAATGCGACCGCGCGTCGTTCGATGGTGGAAACCCTGGCGTCAACCGGGCTGTCGGTCACCTGTGTGGCGAGCGCTGACGAAGCACGCGGCTGGCTGGCGCGATTCGACACTAGCAATCCCGTGGATTTGGTGTTCCTCAACTGGCGGCTCGACGGTCTCCGCACCCGGGAATTGCTGCAACTGGCACGGAGAAATGCCGGTATTGCGCCCAATCGCGTGGTTGTCCTGGCTTCCCATGCCGACGCCGAGGAGGCCCACGCCAGCCTGCGGGAACTTGGCTTTGGCCTTCTTCTCATCAAGCCGGCCAGTCCTTCGGCGGTGTTCGCCATCGTGGCCCGCGCGTTCGGCGCGGAACAGCGCGGCCGGATGGGACGCACAGCAGGCCGCCTCAACGCGGTCTCCCCGGCCACCTGGGATCAGGTGCGCGGGGTGCGCGTACTGCTGGTGGAAGACAACGTCATCAATCAAGAGGTCGCCGCGGCCATCCTCAAGTCGGCAGGTGTGCTGGTGGAACTGGCCAACAATGGGCGGGACGCAGTGGCGAAAGTGCGCGCGGCCGTGCAAGAGAATTGTCCCTTCGCGCTGGTCCTCATGGATCGGCACATGCCTGGGATCGACGGCCTGGAGACCACTCGCCAGATTCGTGCCGACCCTGCCTCTGCCGACCTGCCCATCGTGGCGATGACCGCCGACGTGGTTGGTTCGGCCCGCGAGGAGTGTTTGCGAGCCGGAATGAATGCCTTTGTGTCCAAGCCCTTCTCGCCCGAGTCACTGTTTCCAGTTGTCGCCCGCTGGGCGAAGACCAGCAACACGCCGCCGGCAACAGAGGTCAAGCCCTCGCCACCAGCCCCTAAACAACGTGAGGCTTTGCTGCCCGCCGCGCTGGCGGGTGTTGACATAGAAGAGGGCCTCGCGCGCGTGGCAGGCAATCGTGCCCTGTATCTGCGGCTGCTGCACGGCTTTCGCGAGACCTACCCAGCCGCCGATCGGCGCATCCGAGACCTCTTGGCCGAAGGCAATCTCGACGACGCCGTCCGCGCAGCCCACTCAATCAAGAGTCTAGCCGGTCAGATGGGCGCAAGAGAACTGTACCGGGCCGCCGGTCGACTGGAAGCCGCGCTCAGCTCAGCCAGCCCCGAAACCGACACCGCCCTGCGGCTATTCGCGGATTCCCTTGCGCTGGTGAACAACGGGCTCGCGGAACTTGCACAAGCCGAAAAGCCGGCGGTCGCGGAGGAAGAAGCTCCAGTCTCCTCGGCGGGCCAGGAAACGAGTGATCATGCGTGCCCCTGAAATCCTGATTGTCGACGACACGCCGCTGAACCTCGATGTGCTGAGCGGCCTTCTGGTCACCTTCCGTCCACGCATCGCCAGCGACGGCGCGACCGCGTTGCGTTTGGCCCAGGAAAATCCGCCTGACCTCATCTTGCTCGACGTGATGATGCCGGACCTCGACGGCTTTGAAGTCTGCCGCCGTCTGCAGGCCGACCCGCGCACCTGCGAGATTCCCGTCATCTTCATCACCGCTCTGGGGGATCAGACGAGCGAAAGCGTTGGCTTCCAGGTGGGCGGTGTGGACTACATCACCAAGCCATTCAATCCCATGGTGGTCCGCGCCCGGGTGGAGACCCATCTGGAGCTGAAAGCTGTTCGCGACGCCTTGCGCGACGAGAACGCTCGCCTGGAGTCACGGGTCGAGGCGCGCACGGCCGAGCTCCAGATCGCTCTCAATCGGCTGCGCGAGAGCGCGGTCGACACCGTATTGCGCCTGGGATTGGCCGCCGAATACAAGGACGACCAGACCGGGCGGCATGTGTTGCGCATGGCCCACTACGCGGTGGCGGTCGCGCGGCAACTGGGCTGGGGCGCCGAGAATCTCGACCGACTCTTTCACGCCGCGCGTATGCACGACATCGGCAAGCTCGCCCTTCCTGACAGTATTTTGCAGAAGTTGGGGCCCTTGACCCCTGCGGAATGGGCGGTCATGAAACGGCATCCCCTGGTGGGTGCGCGGATTCTTTCCGGCTCGGATTCCGACATCATCCGGCTGGCCGAGGTCGTGGCGCTGACCCATCACGAAAAGTGGGACGGATCCGGCTACCCGCGCGGACTCAAAGGAGAGGAGATCCCATTGGTGGGTCGTATTGTCGCCATCTGCGATGTCTTCGACGCACTGACTGTTGTCCGTCCCTACAAGCCAGCCTTCTCACTGAAAAAGGCGTACTCGATCCTGCGCCGGAACTGTGGCGGCCATTTCGATCCAGCCGTGGTGCAGGCGTTCTTCGCCGCGGAATCGGAGGTGCTGCGCACTCACCATTTGTACGGCGACGACAGTCCCGACCCGCCGCTGCCGCCCATCGTCGTCGCGGCCCGCGTGGCGCATCCCTCTTCGCCGCACCTTCGCGTCGTGGACGTCTCCTCCTCCGACGAGACATCCCCGTCGTAGGGTAGCAGCGCGACGTCTTTCGTGCCGCTGCGTTGCGGACCAGCAGCGCTTGGTGGTTGCAATCGTCACATTTCGTCCACTGGGGTTTTCGGTACTGTTGCGGAGCTGTCGCGTGTGCTGCGCGGATGAAGGCATAGCCTGCGCTCGTCTCAATCACCCAAAGGGAGGACTATCATGTTGCACCTTCGATCCGCTCGTTCTACCTGGTTGCCCCTCGCGGCATTCGTCATCGCCACGACGCTGTCGGCGTGTGGCCAAGACAACCATCCCTCGGCCGGCGCGGGTTCAGCCGACGTGAGCGTGCAAGCGCTCGGCACTGTCCCGCTCGGCCAGGTCACCCTTGCCATCTCCGGGCCACCCTTGTCGACGCCAAAGGCCGTGACCCTTTCGCCGCAGGGATCGGGCGGCACGTACGGTGCCCTGATTTCGTCGCTCCCGGTTGGCAGTAACTACCTGTTCACGGTCACTGCCAGCGACACCAACAACGTCGTCGCTTATCGGGGACAGGCAAAGAACGTCGCCATTTTGCGCAATCACGTGACCACGATTGTCATCACGGCACAAGCAGACAACCCTGCCGCTCCCTTTGTGAATACTGTCCCGATCATCGAGTCACTGGTCGTGTCGTCCACCAACATCGCGCCAGGGGAAAGCATCAGCGCGAAGGTCGAGGCCAAAGACCTCGATGCCGGCGACACCATCACCTTCGCATGGTCGGCCAACCCCGCGGCCGGCGGATTCTCCCCGCTCCCCGCCACCGCCGCCACCACGACCTGGACGGCGCCCTCCACCGAGGGTGACGTGACCCTGACCAGCCAGGTGCAGGACAATCACGGCGCCACCGCGTCGGCCTCCATCGTGGTCCACGTGTCCAACGCCAACGGCAAAGGTCAGGCCAGCGTCAACGTCAACTTCAACAATTGGCCTGTGGTCACCGATGTCCTCGCGACACCGGGCTGGATCACCCGCGGCGCGCCCACCTCGCTGTCGGTGACGGCCAACGATGCGGATGGCGACTCACTCAGCTACCTGTGGAGCACCAACGGGACCTGCACCTCGGGCAGCTTCACCAACCCGGCCTCTGCCACGCCTGCATTCACGCTGCCGACCTTTGCCACCGACGGGTACTGCGAGTTCGACGTCGCGGTCAGCGATGGGCGCGGCGGATCGGCCAATGGCACCTTGTTCCTCCCAGTGGGGGCGCCCCCCTCGATCATCGCTCCGGCCATCGTCGACGCCGCTCAGTCGGCCGCCGTGGTTGATCCGTCCGCAACGGTGTTGTTCCAGGTCGAGGCGATGGACCCGCAGTCGAGCGCCATGAGCTTCGTTTGGTCCGCCTTGCCGGGCTCGCTCTCCGGCCAATCTGACAGCGCCACGACCTCGCAAATCACCTTGACCGCGCCCGCCACTGCGTCCACCGACGTGGTCGTGTACGTGGTCGTGACCGACGCACTCGGTGCCAGCAAGAGGTACGACTTCTCCGTGCACACCGCCGCCCTGGTCACCGCTTGCACGCCTCCGGCGTCCACGGCCTGGAAATTCGGTCTGATGGGGGATACCCAATGGACACTGACCACGGACCCCGCAGGTCAGAATCCGAATCGAGTGTCCGTGTCAATCATCAACGAGCTCAACCCGAAGTTCATCGACGCCCAGGTCAAGTTCGTCATCCAAGTGGGTGACCTTACCGACAACGGCCAAGATGCCGACATAGCAGCGCGCGCTACCGCGGCTCAGTCGCTCTACGCGGCTGGCATCGGCTTCTTCCCGATGCGTGGCAATCACGAAACCTATGGCACGAGCAACAGCTTCGGAATCCCGGCGTTCCAGGCGAACTTCCCGCAGACGCGTGGACTCAGCAACACCTTCGGCGCCGGCAACTTCAGCAGCCCCACCACGGTGAGCACCGATCTCGATGGCATGACCTACTCGTTCGACTACAACAACGCTCGCTTCGTCATCCTCGATCCGTGGGTGACGCCCAGCAAGAACATCGCCAACGCGGGCTACAACTTCGGTTACTCGATCGCCGAGCAGCAGGCATGGATCACCAGCCGGCTTGATCTGAGCACGCGCGGTGCCACTCATGCCTTCGTGCTCTCCCATCAGCCGCTTATCGCGGAAAACCACCAGGACACCATGTTCCAGGGTTACTCGAATGCGAACCCGGACATGCAGAACGCCTTTTTCGCCAGTCTGCAGAACAACGGCGTCAAGTACTTCATGAGCGGCCACGACCACGTGGACCAGCGCTCGATCATCGCGAGCCCCGACGGACTGTCCAAGGTGCAGGAACTCATCTGTGCCTCGAATAGCAGCAAGTTCTACACGCCCCAGGCCCTCACCAGCGCCAACTGGTTCGGACAGAAGGTGCGCGAGACTTCCGTGGCGCAAGAGCTCTACACGGTTGGCTACTACATCTACACAGTGGATGGACCGCGCGTGACGGTGGACTACTACTCCGACACCCACGGCAACTGGAAGTCGGATGGCAACTATCCGAACGGGGCCGGCCTGTCCGACTCCGGAATCACGCCGACCTTCAACTTCGTCAAGAAGCAGACCTGGGGCTACAGCGTGAGCGGCATGGAGTTCCTGGTCGCCGAGGGCGCCTCTTATCCGACCGATCCCGCGAGCTACACCTTCTCCGGCACCACGGCGAAGATTCTCGCTGGCACGAATGCCAGCACGGTCAAGGACTACAACAACCGCGCTCTCACCCATGTGGTGGACATCGGCTGGGACGTCGGCACCTGCGCCACCGCCAGCGCCATCATGAGCCTGTGGGGCACCGCCGATGTGGGCGCCGCCAGCGGCGACACTATCGCCCTGTCGATGTCCTTCGATCGCAGCAGCGTGAGCGATGCAACGTTGGTCAGCGGCGGCTTTGGCTTGGGCACGCAGGACAGCGCGGGCGACTGGACCAACGCGGTCGCCCAGAACGTGGGCGGGACACCGAACTTCGTGCTCGGCCCGTGGAGCGCCAGCTACTCGCTCGGCACCTACGGCGTGGATCTCGACACCAATACCGTGTGGGCGGTCGTGAATCACGCCGGTCGCTTCGCGGCCACGCGATTCTAACCAGCCAATTCTAGAGGCAAGGCCTCGGATTTTCTGGTCCGGGGCCTCTTTGTTGTTGCGGCATTCGTTTGCAAAGAGATTGCAATCTGTTTGCGCAGATGGTGCGGGAAGTGAGGTATTTCTCCTAGGAAGACGCCAACAGTCAGCGGCGAGCCAATCAACACTGAGGACAATGTTGAGGTACTCGATGAAAACTACATGGGTTGGAGTTGTGGCCTGCGTTGTCACCGCAACGGCGGGATGTTTCCATAGGACGAGCAGCGGGGGCTCTGCCCAGATAGCCGTGCACGCGCTGAGCCTGGCCAACGTGGCGGCCGTCGACGTCAGCGTATCTGGCCAGGGCATTCCGACTCCCCTGGAGAGTTCCCTGTTCCAGCAGGCCAACGGCGCCTGGCAAGTCACGCTCAGCCACATCCCGGTGGGCACCGGCCGCACCTTCGCCGCCAAGGCCTACGATACGACCAACAGGACACATCGGATCTATAGCGGCTCGGTGACCAACGTCACCATCTCCTCGGCCAGCGTCGCCGATGTGATCATCGTGCTATAGGAAGACACTCCAACCGTGATTTCGCTAACCATGCGCCTTTCAAGCCAGTCGCGAGCGGGTCGGTGCCGGCCAATCCCCTTTACCGATGGCGAACTGACTTGGGCACTTTTCGGCTGTGCACCCAACCATATTGCACGTCGATAGACCAAAGCAGCGATTTCACCGTGGGCGACACGACGGTCTACTGGGTTTACCTGAGCATTCCATCGGATACGAGCATTCCGGTCTGGATCCATCTCGATCTGATCGACGGCAGCAACGGCGAGATCTTGGCCGCAAGCGAGCTCTCACTGGGCTGGAGCTCGTCGGGATGGGTTGTTGTTCAGTAGCTGTCCTGACTGCACTATTGCGAACAGCGCACCTTCAGTTCTCTGAAGCGGGTGTCTGACGGCATCAGAGTCTCCAATTCGGCGAAACGCAGGTGCGCGCGGTCGGAGGCTTGTTTGTCGCAGGCCCAGACCGCGTCGATGTACGAGCGCCAGCCGAGATAGCCGCGCGCCTGCGGGTCGGACTTGGCCTGGGCCAGCATCCACGGCGCAAGCGGAGTCAGGGTCGAGTTGCCCGCCTCCGACGGGGCCCAGAATTCACCCGCGGGCGCGAGTTGCTGGCGCAGAGCCTGTGGCAGCGCGATGTCCGGCTCGATGCGCACGGGCCGGTGTGCATCCAGGGCCCGCAGCACCCCGATGGAAAAGGCGCGTTCGCGATAGGCCTGCAGGCTAGGTGCCAGGTCGGGTTCGGCCAGCGACACCCGTTCGGCATAGCCAGGCCCGCCCACGAAGGCCAGGTGGGCCCAGGCCACGTCAGGCCGGCGTGCTTCGACCAAGCGCTGGTAGCCGACCAGGAACGCGGTCTCGAAGTGGTTGGTCAGCAAGGCTGCTCGCGGCGGCAAGTGCGCCAACACCTGACCCGCCGCCGCGTCGCCTGCGGTCGAGTCCCTAAGCCCAGGGTACCTGTCGCGCTGGGGAAAGCGGCTGAGCGCGACCATGAGCAGCAGAGCGGCGAGAAGCGGGCGCCAGCGCACCAGGCGAAACACGGTCAGACCGAACAGAATCGCGGCACCGGAAAAGACCGCGACCAGCGCAAAGGTTGCTCCCAGGTAGCCGCGGATGTCCGGGTTGGCCGGGGTCAAACCGCCAATCAGGGCCGCCGCCATCGAGCCTGCCGCTGCCACCAGCAGGGCCAGGCCGGTGAAGCGCGAACGCGCACACCGGAGCAAGAAATAGAGGCCGGCAGGCGCGAGCAAGGCGAAGAGCACGCCCAGTTCCTCCATGGGCAGAAACGGCAGATCTCCGGGAGTCGACTGACCGTGAACCACGGCTTGTTTGACTGCGAAGGTGTGCGCCGAGACCACCCACCACAGTCCGCCCCATCGGCGCGCGTCGCCCCAGACCACGTTGTTTGCGCCGTGATCAGGCGCGCCGAAGAGCGCGGCCGCACGCAGGGGCAAGTACGCATGGATCGCCATGCCTGCCAGGAAGGCCAGCAGCGCCAGTCCGGTGAGGCGGCCGCGTTTGTCAGCAAGCAAGGGCAGGGCCGCCACCACGGCTCCCAGGCCGACCAATCCCGCGAGAAGCGAATGGTTCGCGACCCCCAGGCCGATGAGGACCGCGGCCACCAGGGCGGGCCGGGCATCCCGCCCGCGCGCTGCGCGCAAGGCCAGCCACAGCGCGGCCAACGAAAGCGCCGTCTGCAGGGCGTAGACCTCGGCGCGGTTGCAGACGATCACCACGCCGGGTGCGAAGGCGAACATCAACGCAGTGGCGGCGGCCACCAGCACGCGCGTGATCGGATCGAGTCTCTCTTCCGGGTCGAGCCAATCGGCCGCATCCAGGCTCAACGCGTAGACCACGAGGGCCGCCAGCGCCCCGGCGGCCGCTTGCGAGATGGCAGCTCGAAAGGCGACGTTGCCCAGCGGAAGCAGATCAAAGAACTTCCCCCACAGAAGAGCCGTGACCTCGCCCGGCGGATGGGCCACACCCAGGCCAAAGCTCGCGGCAGCCAGCTCGGCCGAATCGAGGAAATAGGGAGCGGGCGCGGCGCAGAGGGCGTAGGCCAGGAAGGCCAGCGCGGCCACGGCGACCGCGCCCCATGCGCGCAATTCAATAGTCGCGTGGGGAGCCCGCCGGCTCCGCCAGCGCTGCGCGTGGCGCACCATCGCGGGAGGGTCTGGCGAGGCCGAGCGAAGCGAGCGGGGAGGGGTGGCAGGTGGGGGGCCGAAGGGCGGAGCGAACCCTTTCAGGGTTCCCAAGTGAATTTGGCGGTGCGTATCCACGGTCCCGCATCCTCGACTTTATGTTACCGTCAGGGGCATGGCCGTGGGCGAAATCGAATTGACGAAATTCCCCATCCTGGTGGTCGACGACGAGAGCGACAACCTGGACGCGTTCCGCTTCACCTTTGGCAAGACCTTCACCCTGCACCTGGCCTCGGGCGC
>PMCR01000596.1 GCA_003155465.1 Myxococcales bacterium
GAGGCGCAGCCGGAACGGCCGCCGAAGCAACCAGGTGAAGGCGCGCCCCAGCAGCATCATGTGCAGGCCGAAGATCGCTACAGCCCCCAACACGGGCCCGAAGATTCGGGCCAGCAGGCGAAGCACGTGCGCGGTCGTCAGCTCTCCGTCGGCGTTGCTCGGGTTGGTGGGAGAAGCCGAAGCGTCGCTCATGGCCGGGCTTCCGCTTCGGAGGTCCGGTAGAGGCGCGGAACGCGCTTGGAAATACCGCACAGAATCTCGTAGCTGGCGGTGTCAGCCCAGCGGGCGACCTGGTCGACGGTGATGGCCATCCCCTGGTTGCCACCGATGAGAGTGACAAGATCGCCCACAGCCGCACCGGGCACACGGCTGACGTCTACCATCATCATGTCCATGCACACGGCACCCACCACGGGCGCGCGGCGGCCCCGGATGAGAACCTCGGCCCCGCGAACATGCCTCGGATAGCCATCGGCGTACCCGATGGGCAGGGTGGCCACACGCGCCTTGCGCTGGGGACGCCACAAGCCGCCGTAGCTCACGCCCTGCCCGGCGGCCACCTCGTGCAACGCCATGATCTTTGTGCGGAGACTGAGCACAGGCTCCAGCTCGGGACGAGCCACCACCGCCGACGGCATGGCACCGTAGAGCGCAAGCCCGGGCCGGATGGCACGGTAGCGCGCCTCGGGAAAGCGCACCGCCGCGGCGCTGTTTGCTGCGTGCACGACCTCGGGATTTATCCCGCGGGCGCGCGCGGCCTGTAGGCAGCGTTCGAAGCGTACGAGCTGCTCGCGCGTGGCACCGGGACGTTTCAGGTCAGCCGATGCGAAGTGCGTGCACACCCCGGTGACTCCCAGGTGAGGATACCGAGCCGCCGCTTCAAGAAACGCGGGCAAGGCCCCAGGCTGGATGCCCAATCGGTTCATGCCGGTGTCGATCTTCATGTGCACGGGCCAGCGCTGCTGGAGCCCATTCCCCGCGTCGGCCTGACCGCGCTTCGGCCTGCGCCGCCGAGGCGCGCTGCCGAACCGCTGCAACTCGCCGATGTCGTAGATGACCGGCGTGAGGCCTTCTTCCAACACCTCGGAGTGGGTGTGACCGTAGTAGGCGCCCAGCACCAGAATCGGGCAGGTGAGGCCGGCGCCGCGAAGCTCAAGACCTTCCTCGACCAAGGAAACCGCAAGCGCGTCAACCAACGGTGCGAGGGCACCGGCCACTGCCACAGCGCCATGTCCATAGGCGTCCGCCTTCACCACGCCGTAGATAGCCACCTTCGGACCCACGATGGCACGCACGCGCGCTACATTGCGATGAAGAGCACCCAGGTCGATCTCCGCCACCGTGGGCCGGATCGATGTGCGAAGGTCGGCTTCCCGGACCGAAAGTCCGGTGGCCTCGGGCGCACACAGGACGGACGAAGCCCCCGCTGACGATACCAGCCCGAGGGATGTTCCGGTCGACTGTGCGTTCAAGGTTCGACGGATTGTCACACCCGGTGGGTATAGCGTCAATCTCGGACCAAGGTTCAACAGTTTTCATCAACCGAGGGCGGCGAGCTGAAACGCTACACAGCCTCGGCCGCCCGGGCCAGGGCGAAGAAACGCGGCATCAGGGTCAGGCGGCGCCCGCGCAAAGCAACAAGTTCCTGCCGGGCCAAGTCAGCCACGATGCGGGAAACGGTCTCGCGACACGCGCCGATTCGGCCGGCCAGATCCCGCTGCGTGGGAAAACGCGCGATGATCGTCCCTCCTGCGCCAACCTCGCCCTGGTCCCGGGCCAGATTGAGAAGCAAGCGATACAGTCGGCTCTCCACGTCCGTCGTGGCAAGTCCCCAGGCAAGGGCCTTGACCCCGCGCAAGCGCCGCTCGAAGTCGCGCGCCAGGGCCAGCGCAACCTCGGGAGTGGTACGGGTCACCGTCAACAGTTCCTCCCTTGGCAGGAGGAGCAGTACGCTGGTCTCGGCGGCGACCAAGCTGTCGCTGAACTGGGCGCCGTCAGGATCGACCAGCGCATCCACGATGATGTCGCCCGACAGGAAGGCCTCCAACGTCAGCTCGCGTGAACCGTCGGTCTTGCGTACGGCACAGATACAGCCCCGCACAACCAACGCCGCGGCCCCCTGCCAGCGGCCCTCTAGGGCGACCTGCTGCTTTGTGCTGAATGACCGGATGGACGCGCTTGCCGCAAGCTGAGCAAGCGCGGACGCTGAGAGCGCAGCAAACCAGCGCGAATTACGCAGAGCGCCCAAGGCTGGATAGACGCTCACATCGCGCAGCTGAGGGCCCGTGTCTTTGACCGAGAGGGAGGCGACTGGGTTCATGCCACCCTTGGCAATGCACCACGCGTACCAACGCGCATCGACCAGTGGCCAGCCTATTCTCCACGAGTTGTCCACGATCTCCAGGCGAGCATGCACAGAGATCCACTGCGACCGCGACACCGGTGCCCGAGATGCGTCGTGTTCGGCACCCCAAATCCACGGGACAGCGTCTGCGTCACATGCTAACGACAAGACGGTGACCGTCCCGTTGACGTGCTCGTCGAACTGCTCTGTCGAATCTCAGGCGCGGCGCATACAACCGCGTCAACGGCCCTTGTCACTTGCTCTCTCTATGCTGCACTGAAGCACCACTCGACAAGGTCCTGCCCCTGATCTACAGGTTCGTCACCTTCTTTCTCTTCGCGCTAGCAGTCCTGGCCGGCATTCATTCCTATTTCTGGTTCCGGCTGGTGCGCGAGACACAGCTGCCCCTGCCCTATCGCGCCTGGGCAACCGCAACCTGCGTCGCGCTCGCCGGTTCGGTTCCGATCTCACTCATGGCGCCCAGGCTGATGCCACGACCGTGGGCCGCCTTCGCTGCCTGGCCAGGGTACATCTGGCTGGGCTTGATGCTGCTTCTCTTCGCGTCCCTGGTGGCGACCGACCTCTTCAGGCTGGTTTTCGCCCTGGGCAGGGCGGTGTCCGCCATTCCGCGACTTGATCCGGCTACCCGACTCCTGCTGGTCCGCCTGGTGGCTGCCTCCGCCGTTGCGGTAAGCGCAGTGGTCGGGGCCTACTCGATCTTTCAGGGACTGCGTGACCCCGTGGTGAGGGAGCTTCGCATCGCGCTCCCCGGACTCCCGCCAGCTTTGGCAGGAACCACAATCGTGCAACTGACTGACCTGCACATCGGAGCTACCAAAAGTCGCAGCTTCGCCAAGGACGTGGTTCGCAGCACCAACGCCCTTGCCCCAGACGTCATCGTGATCACAGGCGACCTGGTCGAGGGCCGGTTCGGGTCGGACCGCGAAGATACGCTCCCCTTGGCTGACCTGCGCGCACGCCTGGGAGTATTCATGGTCACGGGCAACCACGAATACTATTCGGGGCTGCGCGAATGGCGGCCCGAGCTGCAGCGGTTGGGCATTCGCGTGCTGAGAAACGAGCATGTCGTCATCGACCCCGAGCAAGGCGGAGGCTGGGTACTGGCCGGCATCGAAGACTGGAACGGCGGCAGCATCGAGCCAGACGGCGGGCCCGACCTTGCGCGTGCCCTCGCCGGCCATGATCCGACTCGCCCGGTGATCCTGCTCTCACACCAACCGCGAGCCATCTACCCTGCCGCGCAGGCGGGAGTGGCGCTGGTGCTGTCCGGTCACACTCACGGCGGGCAGATCTGGCCCTTTGCCAACCTGGTCCGCCTGCAGCAGCCTTTCCTGCAAGGACTCCATCGCGTGGGCCAGACGCAGCTCTACGTGAGCCCAGGCACCGGATACTGGGGACCGCCTATGCGCCTGGGGACGCGCGCCGAGATCACGAGGATCACGCTAGTTCCCGATCAGTCGTAGCCAACCAGCGCAGCGCGCCCGGCCTGATTCGAACAGGCGACCCCCGGCTTCGTAGGCCGATGCTCTATCCAGTTGAGCTACGGGCGCAATGTGGTCGAGGGCGAATGTATGCCGCGCAGCCAGG
>PMCR01000401.1 GCA_003155465.1 Myxococcales bacterium
TGCACCCCGGGCCAGCCGCCACGCAGGTGTGCAGGACCCGCTCCTGCGCATCGGTCAGCCCATCACCATCGCTGTCGGGCTCCAGGCCGTCGCCGGTGTCGATGACCGACAGGTTGGTCGCCAACACACCCGCCAGGCCATTCTCCTCTATGTACGGGGTGTAGTTGATGCTGAGAAAATCGATCTTCGAGGCCGAATCGAACTCGGTGAACGTTCCCATGCCATGCTCGGCCATGGAGGTCATGAGCGCCACCCCGCCCTCCCGATCCAGACCAAAGGGCACTGCCAGCGGGTCGGCCGCGGCCTCCGGGTCGTAGAGGAACGCCGTGTGCAATCGGATCTCGCCCACACGATAGAAATCCTGCAGCCCCAGGATGTCGTCCACCGCGCGCAGAATCTGGGTCGACAGATTGTAGTCGGCTCCCTCGCCCAGGTCGGGGTACATATCGACCGGAATCGGCGGACTGAAGGCCGTGCTCCAGTCCTTGCGGGGCACCGTGCATACCAAGTAGTCGTCCTTGCACACAGTGGCCCGGCAATGCTGGTGGGCTGGGCACTCGCTGGCGCCGCAGGGAGTGGCGCTCGCGCTGCACTGGGGATCAGGCGTGCCGTCGGAGAAGAAGATGATGATGTACTTGGATCGGGCCCGCTCGGCCGGCGAGCTGGCCACGATATCCTCGGAAATCATCTGATACGCGCCGCCCAGCGCGCCCTGGTAGTCGGTCAGGCGATCCGCCTGGCTGATGCGTGTGTCGATGGCTGCGAGATCGGGCGCATTGGTGAATCCCTGGGTCAGGCGTTCGACCCGGGAATCGAATGCAATCACCCCGAACAGAACCGCAGGGTTGTCTTGATAGCGCTGCAGGACCGTTCGCACCGCCTTGGCGCGGTTCCCCGATCGGTCAGTCACGCTCATGGAGTCCGAGGTATCCACCACGAACAGAACCTTGACCGGGAACACGGCGTCGGTGTCGGGTGATAGACACACCTCGCCGGTCAGGCGCAGTTCATCGTCGAACACCTGGCCAGCGTCCCCGCGAGCCGGTTCCAAACCAGAATCGGTGCACGAGAGCGTGGCCAAAGCCAGCCCGGTGGCCGTCAAGACGAGCGACGTCGCTGCGCGATTGCTGACTGAAAACATATGCTTCGCTACAGAAGTCACATCACCTTGTGGTGGTTCGTGGATTGTGAAGTGACGGGCGATGATTCTTCCCGTGGCAGAGAAGGCGGACCCGGAGGAACACTCTCTCTGCCCCGTCGCGAACGATTAGCGCCGGCGCCGCCAAAGCACGACCAGGCCCAAGCCCAGAACGACGAGCAAGCTTGCCGGACCCTGGCCCGAAATCGCACAACCGCTGCTACTGTCGGTCCCAGGCACGGCACTGCTGCCTGCGGTCCCGGTGACGGTCAGGGGCAAGATGGCCTCGGCATGATTGACCGACGGCTCGATGGTGTCGGGTTCGGACAAGTCCGCGGTCACGGTCAAGATGTACTGGCCCGGGCTGCTTGGGATCAGCACCGGCCGCTTGTCGCTGATGGGGGCGCACTCGTAGCCATCCCCACAGCTGGCGGTTCCGGCCGGGTTCTTCACCGTGTTGCGGGACCCTGATGGCTGGGTGGTCACGAACCACTTGTAGTTGAGGTTGACCCCCTTCTCGGGGGTGCCTTTCCGGTTGGCATAAAGCGACAGGCTGATGGTCTCGCCGGTCTTCGCCGTGACCCGAGGGGCCCCAACGATCTTGAACAAGCCCGTGGGATCCAGGCACTGTGCGGGATCCGGGTTCTTCGGGACGACCAGGCAGAAGCCGGTCGTCTGACAAGCATCGCCAACGCCATCGTGATCCGCGTCCTCCTGACCCGGGTTCGGCACCAGCGGGCAATTGTCCATGCCGTTCACGATGTCGTCGCCGTCCGCATCGGGATCGCAGTTGTCGCCGATTCCGTCGTGGTCGGTGTCCTTTTGCAGGGGGTTGGCCGCCAGGGGGCAATTGTCGACCGCGTCCAAGATGCCATCCCCGTCGGTATCGTCGTTGCAGCCCGAGGTCACGCCGGCTTTGAACGGACAGGGGTCTTTCGCGTTGGGCACGCCGTCGCCGTCGATGTCGGGGTCACAGGCGTCGCCCAGGCCGTCCCCGTCGGTGTCGATCTGCGACTTGTTGGGAACCAGCGGGCAATTGTCGACGGTATTGGGAACGCCATCGTTGTCCATATCCGGATCGCACACATCACCGATCCCGTCCGCATCGGTGTCCATCTGGTCTAGGTTCGCGGCGTACTTGCAGTTGTCGCACACATCCCCCACCCGGTCGCCGTCCGAATCGGCCTGATCGTAGTTGGGCCGAAATGGGCAGTTGTCGAAATCGTCCTCGATGCCATCGCCATCGAAGTCGTCCGAAGTGGAGTAGCTGATGCCGATGTCGGTGTTGTTCACCAGAATCGCGCCACCGCCACCACCACCACCACCACCACCATTGTTGTTGGGTGTGCCGCAGAACCCGGTTCCACACTCACCATCGGTTTGCGCGAGAACCGGCAACGCCGTCAGCAAGACGGTGGCCACGAGATTGACCGAAAAGAACCCCGCTTTTCTCATCGAATGTCTCCTTCCGTGGCTCGTAAGTTGGACCACATCAACGTCGGGACATCGTGATCGTAACACGTCTGATGGCATGCCGAAGTACGATTCTCCTTTTGGTTTTCATACGTTACCCGACAATATCGCACCTGTGATATTTGTAGGGCAAATCACAGTTGCGGACCGGCGAGTAAGCCAACCCACCATGAAACCACTCTGATTTGGCGAAGCCGCAGCGCTACGCGCGTCGGCGAGGCCGAGCGAATCGAGCGGGGAGGAGGTGGCGGGTGGGGGGCCGAAGGGCGAAGCGAACCCTCCCCATCATCAACCATCACATTCCCGTCTGTGCCACGCTGAAGCGCAGCACGTAGGAGCAGTAGGCGTCGCTCGACAGCTCGACCAGATGATCCCCTGGCTTGGTGGTGTGGATGGGAATACCGATGATTCCGTCCGCACCCGCGTCCTGGAAGATGTCGACGCCCGAGCTGTCGAAGAAAGTCTTTTCGTTGCAGCTCGGCTCGGAGACTTCCAGTCGCAATGAGGTGCCGGGGGCGCGACGATTGTCGAGATAGATCTCGAACTTCAGATCGGATTCGCCCGCGGTGCGCACGATGAAACGGCGCGCGCTGGGAAAGTCCCCGTCCAGGTAGTGGCCGGTGTCGAGCACACAGCGGGCCGTGGTTCCGCAAGCGGTGGGAATGCTGTCTTCACAGACCGTGTGATCGCGGCCCGAGGTGAAGAACCAATCGCTGCTGCAGGCGCCAAGCCCGAGCAGGGCGAAGCAAAGGGCGATCCGTCCTGTCACAGGGCCTCAACCTTCGCCTGGAAATTCCCGTTCAGGGTGCGGCCCTCGGCGGGATCCGCCAGGGTGGTACGGAACGAACCAACGAGGTCCGCGTCGGCAACCGGCTCTTGGTTGAAATGGATCCTGCCCACCTTCAGCTGGAAATCGGTGGTGCCGCCGTATTCCACCCGCTGCACCGTCCCTCGCGGCAGCCCGCTCGCCACGGGCGTGGTCATGTCGATGTCCGTCCCCGCCACCGGTTGGATGTCGCCGATACTCACCGTGACCTTGGTCATGGCCCCGGAGGTACGCAGGTACTCGATGGAAACCGCGTCACCCACCCGGATGGCCCGCACATTGTCGAAGTCCAGTCCGTACAACTCGGACACGCTGCCGAACAGGCGATTGGGGGAGGCGCCACAGTTGGGCAGCAGAAGAAAGGAGGCAAGAAGAAGAGCTGCGCGCATCAGGGCTCCTTGGCAACGCGCAGGATCGACTGGCTGGACCCTGCGACGGGATCGGGATAGGTCAACTGGAAGGCGATCACGGCTTTGCCGCCGGCAAAGGCCAGCGCGGTGTACTGGCCGTCGGTCTTGCCGCTTTCGCCGCTGATCTTCTGAATGCTCCAGCTCCCGGCGCTACGACGGGCCAAATACAGGCCATCCTTGTTCATATCGCAGCCCTGGCCCACGCCGTAGTCGTTACAGCGATAGTAGGCGATGGCAGGATTGCCGCTGTCGTCGAAAGCCAGGGAAGGGTAGTAGCCGGTGACCCCGTCGCGATCCACATCCTGCGCTGCGGTCCAGGTGCTTCCGTCGCTGGATTCGCTGTAGGCCAGCAGCTGACGAGCATCATCGAAGTAAGCCAGGGCGTGCAAGCCCTGGCTGCTGACCGCAAAGCCGATCTGCTCACGAATCTTCCCCACGAATAGCTGTTTCGATTCCCAGCCATCGGCGATCTCGTGGTCCAGCCAGATGGCTGGCGGTTTGTCCACGTAGTGCACGATCGCGGCCTTGCCCGCAGGCGAGAAGCCGAGCCTGATGTAGCTGCCACCGCCACGGGCCACGTCCGCGGTGAAGATGGAATAGGCATCGCCGCGCGCGAACTCCACGTCCGATTCATTGAAGTCCACGTCTGCGAAACCGTCGTGCAGATCGCGAAACGCCACCGCCAGACTGCCCGAGACCGGATCGCGCGCAATCGCAGGCCAGTAGCCCGTGGCATCGCCCTTGTTGCACACGTCCTGGGCGCAATTGGCCGCCTGGTCAGGCGGCATTGCGGGCGTTGCGGTGGACGCGGAATCCGCTGCGATGGTGCGCGGCGTACCCAAACTGCCGCCGCTCACGCTGGCGAGCAGCAGATCCGATGCCCCGCAGCGCAGCTTCGCCGACGGGCCACCCGTATAGGCCAGCATCGGTTCGCCCGTCTTGTCGAAGGCCAGCCCCACGCCCATCATGGCAGCGTAGGGCTGCCGAGTGGCGATCGTCCCGACGAAGCCGCTGGCAGACGGAAGCACGACACAGATGTCGAAGACGCTGGCCGTGGCCGCGCGATCTAAGATGGTGCAGGCGGCCTGCTCGCTGGTTGGGGCCAGGGTGGCGAAGGCCACCTTGGTGTCCCACGCCGCGGCCACCGTTTGGTAGCCCGCCTGCTGCCCGCACTCGGGAACATCGAAGAACTGCCAGACCAGTGGGCCGGTTGCCGTATCCGCTGCCACGGGCGCATCCCGCCTGCCGGCGCCCGCATCGGGCTCGCCGCGACTGCCCCCCGAGCAGGACAGGCCCAGAGTTCCGACGATCGCAACTGGCAAGATAATCGTGCGCACGCACAGTCAGTCTCCACCCGCCGTGCCGGCCCGTCAACCTGGTGGGGCAAGGTGGGGCAAGGTCTGGAAACTACCGTTCGGCCAAACCCCGCTGGCTCACTTGTCGTCCACTCTCCAGTACTTGCCGCCTCCGCCTTCCCGGGCCATGTAGCCGAAGTCCACCAGCCAGCGCCGCAGGCGGGCGGTATCCTCGTTGTACTTCGACAGGATCTCGTTGACCCGCTTTTCCGGGTAGCGCACGCCGTGACTGAAGGATTGCAGCACGTGGCGGAGCAGCACGCGGAACTTCCTTTCCTGCATGGGGAAGGTCTTGATGCGACCATCGCTAGTGGTGAATGTGGCCAGTACCTTGCGATCGTAGTCACTAAGCTCCCGCTCGCTTTCCGGGCGCACCGGCTGTGCCTGGGCCAGCAATGTCTTCGCCATGTCGGAAAGGGCATCAGTCTTCAGCGAATAGAGATTGTAGTAGCTCTCACTGCGCGCAGTCACCAGGCCGGCGCGCGCCAGCCTGGTCAGGTGGTGTGACACGGTCGAGACACCCACGCCCAGGGCCGCGCCCAGCTGTTCCACCGTGTACGCCCGCTGGGCAAGCAGCCCAACGATGCGCAAACGGTTGGGCTCGCCCAGCACCTTAAAGAACTCGACTAGATCACTAGTTTTCTTGTCGCGCTCCATCTTGACTCCAACGAAGTAGTTCGATACTTATAGAAATAGTAAACACAGCCGTCAAGAGCAAAGATCGCGCATGCCCGCCCCCGACAAGACCCGAGCCGAGCTGAGACGCAGCTACAAGGAGACCCCGCGCCAGGCCGGGATCTTTCAGGTCAAGAATAGCAAGACCGGGAAGATCCTTCTCGGCAGCAGCACCAATCTGCACGGCCCCTTGAACCGGATCCGCTTCCAGCTTTCCGTTGGCAGTCACGACAATCTGGCCCTGCAGAGCGACTGGAACCAGTTCGGCCCCGACGCCTTCACTTTCGAGATTCTGGAAGTGGTGAGGCCCAGCGACGATCCCGCCTTCTGCCTGGAGGACGAATTGACCCTGTTGGAACAGATCTGGTTGGACAAACTGCGTCCTTCTGGCGAACCAGGCTACAACCTGGGCCCCATCCGGCGGATGTAGATGGTTGTGCCCGGGCAAGGCGATAGTCTGGATCCCCAACTGGTCCAGCACACGCTGGACCTGCTGCGAAAGTGGGCAGCCGAACCGCCAAACGGCTATGCTGGCGGTGCATGCCGCTCGCCAACCTGCAAATCTTCGGCACCAGGAAATGTCCGGATACCCGCAAGGCCGAGCGTTTCTTCCACGAGCGCCGCGTATCCTTCCAGATGATCGATCTCAGCCAGAAGGGCCCGTCGGCGGGCGAGCTGCGCAAGATTGCGCATGCCGTGGGCGGGGTGGAGAACCTGATCGACCGCGAGGGCAAGCGCTACCTTGAGCGCGGCCTGAAATACGCCGCTCCAACCGGCCCGCGCATTGAGCGCGCGCTGCTGGACGATCCCCTGCTGTTGCGCACCCCCATCGTGCGCGCCGGCGACCGCGCCACGGTTGGGGTCGTGCCTGAAGTCTGGGACATCTGGCTGTGATTGGCGACACTATGGCGGCCCGGCGTCGGGCGCGCGCGGGCTGGCGTGGATCGCGCCAAACGGCAGGTCGAGGACGCGATAGCGGCGCCAATCCTGATAGTCGAAGTGCCACCATTCGTCGGGGTTGACCTTGAA
>PMCR01000435.1 GCA_003155465.1 Myxococcales bacterium
AGGAAGTATCGTCGCCCTCGCACAAGGTCGCGGTCAGCTACGCCGGAACCTCCACCGCCGACGTCCGACTTGACCAAACCGGCGGCGGCAACAAGGACTTCGTGCTCCGCTACCGCCTCGCGGGCGACAAGATCGAGACCGGCCTGCTGCTTTATCAAGAACCGTCAGCGGGACAGGAACGCCCGAGCGAAAAGTTTTTCGCCCTCTTGGTCGAACCCCCGCGCCGACCCAGTGAGGCGGACATTCCGCCGCGCGAGTACATCTTCCTGCTCGACGTGTCTGGCTCCATGCACGGCTTCCCGCTCGACACGGCCAAGGCGCTGATGCGCGAGCTGCTGTCGCGGCTGCGCCCCACCGACCACTTCAACCTGGCGCTCTTCTCGGGCGCGAACTACGTGTGGAGCCCGTCGGGTTCCAAGCCGGCCAACGAAAAAAACATCCGCGACGGACTGGACGTGATCTTGCGCCAGAGCGGCGGTGGCGGCACCGAGTTGATGGGCGGTTTGCAGGCGGCGTATGCGATTCCATCCCTGGGCCGCGGGACCTCGCGCACCGTGGTCGTGGTTACCGATGGCTACGTCGGGGTGGAGGCGCAGGCCTTCCGCTTCATCCGCGAACGGCTGGACCAGGCCAACCTGTTTGCCTTCGGCATCGGCTCGTCGGTAAACCGCGGGCTCATCGAGGGTATGGCGCGTGCCGGTCTGGGCGAGCCGTTCGTCGTGTCACGTCCGGAAAAGGCCGCGGCCGAGGCGGAAAAGCTGCGCCACATGATCGAGCGCCCGGTGCTGACCGATATTGAGGTGCGCATGCAGGGTTTTGACGCCTACGACGTCGCGCCCGAGAAGGTGCCTGACCTGCTGGCCGAACGGCCGCTCCTGCTCTTCGGCAAGTACAAAGGAGACCGGCCGGGCAAGATCGAAATCACGGGCCGCAGCGGTCGAGGGAAGTTTGGACACAGCATCGACCTGCGCCCAGCCGATGCGCGCCGGGAGAACGCTGCCCTGCGTGTTCTGTGGGCGCGAAAATGGGTCGAGATCCTGGAAGACGAGCTGCACATGGGTGGCGGCCAGGATGTCGAGGACGTGATCACTGGCTTGGGCCTGGCGTACAGCCTGCTGACCCCGTTTACCTCGTTCGTGGCGGTTGATTCGCAGGTCGTGAATCGCGGCGGCAATGTGGAGACCGTGCGCCAGCCGCTTCCCATGCCGGAGGGCGTGTCGAATCTCGCGATCGGGTCGAGTGGGGCCGGGCAAGCCTTGGGTATGGCGTACTCGCAAGCCGCGGGTGCGCCGACCCTCGCGCGGCAACACGCAATGAAAAGAGCCGAGGCGCAACCGATGCACGCGGCGGTGCCCGCTGCAGCCGCACCCACCTCTATTCTCAAGCAACCTGCTTCCGAAGCGCGAGCGGCCGGAAAGGGCGGAAGAGCGCAGGCTTCTGCTGACAAGAACGACGAAAGCGAAAACAAGGCTGCCAAGGACAGGACGGGGCAGGCATGCTCGGTCAAGGTGACTTCCGGCAAGAGTCAGAGTCTGGGCGACAGCAAGGCCCTGCTGGCTGTCATTCGCCGCGTGGCCGAGCAACAGGGCTGCCCGCAGGCCAAGCCTGGCAGCACGCTTCGCCTGCGCATCACGGTGGACGGCGCAGGAAAGATCACCAAGGTCGAGCGCCTGACCGGTGACGAAGCTGTGGCCACCGCAATTGCCAACAAGCTAACCGGCGAATCCTCGGCGACCACGTCCAAAGCGGCACCCGAGGGAACCCTGGAGGTGACCATCAAGTTCTGACCCCGTGACCCGAAGACCAGGGCCCGACAACCGCACGGACCCTGGTCTTCGGCTTGTCAGGAGATCCCCAGCGCAGGTTGGCCAGCGCGCGGCTGAACAGTCGAACATCGCCGAACGGAGTTCTCGCCGCCGCCATGGGCGCCGAGCGTCAGACAACCCTGCCTGCCACGGTCGCGCTTGGGGATCGCGTTGGCGCACCGACGGACCACTGGTGGACAGAAACGATGGGAAGGTTGCTGTCGCGCGCCTGCGGCAATCCAGGACGCCGTCGGCCACGGATTTCCAGCCCGTTCGTTCCAGCTTGTTCTCCTTGACTGCCGGCCACCCGAAATATGAAGCTGCAGCGAAGGCGGGGCTACCCTCAGCCGCGTCCTCCTGCGGGAGGGGAAACGGGCTCGGCTGTACGAACGACCTTTGCTTCAGCAACCCTGGCCGGAGTCGTCCTTTATGTGTCACCACGCCCACCCGTCGCACGAGCAGGCCATCTCGGCCATGGACCAGGCGAGCCTCTTGCCGCTGCTCGTGATCCTGATCGAGGCGAACCCGCGGGCATTGCAGACGCGAAACTGACTTCCCCGTCCGAGTCGTCCCTTGGTGATCTGGCCGTTGACCATTCTCGCGACCCTTGCTGGACCGGAGTCCGGCGAGACGACGGTGTCCACACGGGTCGATCCCGTGCGCGAATGGTCAGGCGAGCTGTCGCTCATGGAGGAGTATCGGGTGCGAACCGCCAACTCTGGACCGGCCATCTCGTCTGGCGCGACTGGGGCGCCGACCGTAGAAACCCCAAAGCCTGACCAGGATCTCCGGCTGACTCTTGATGCGCAAGGCAGAGGCTATCACGATCGGCTGCGGGGCCAGATCTCGGCCGCGTTGTGGCTGGACGTCGACGGGCGCGTGCCTAGCGGCCAGCCCGACGTGTTTGGGGAGACTTCCGACTATCGCCAGCCCCTGATCCTGGTCTACTCGCTTCAGGCTGAATGGCGGCGCAGTCTTTCACTGGAGTACCTGCGCCTCGGCCGGCAAGCGAGCGAGCATGGACTGCCGCTGACCTTCGACGGCGGATCGTTGGAACTTCGCCTGTGGGAACGTAGGCTGTCGCTCTTTGGCTACGCGGGGCGGACGGTCCACTTCTTCGAGTCACAGCCGGGACTGTTCGAGAACTGGGTGACTTGCGCGGGCGCGGGTTATCGTCCCACCCAAGACGTTCGTCTGGAGTTCGACTCGCGCTTTGAGCACGACAGCATTGTTGCCCAAGACGGGCAGGAGCGGCGCTGGGTCTATGCCCATTCCTACGGCCTGACCATGTCGACGCGTTTCGAGGAAAGCTGGGCCAAGCTCTTCGTGCGTGGTCTCAATCGAAGCGCGTCCCACGCCGGGGGCGCCCTGCGCCTTTCCTTTCCCTCCATCGCCCTTGGCATCGATGCTCAGGCGAGCGCGCAGCTCCGGACTCTGGGCGAGATCAGCGAGAACGAGAACCCGTTCTACTCGCTCCTCGGCCCCAGCCTGCCCAATCTGCGCACTCGTTTGGAGGTCTGGAAGGAGATCGGGTTGGGCCAGACCACCACACTGAACCTGCGAGCTGGTTGGCGGGTACGCCAGCTTCTGCGTGGTGCGGAGCGCACCTTCAACCGCAATTTCGGCGGCGTCTATTTCGAGACCGAGGTCGACCACCTGGCAGTCAAAGGTCTCTTCGCCACCGGAATCCTAGAATGGAACTACATACCCTGGTCACTGACCAAAGACTCGTTCCTGGCTCTCGGGGGTGGGGCGGGCTACTCCACCCGCAAAGTCAAAGTCGAAGCAGGCACCTACTACCAACGCTGGAAGGTCAACTACTACCGTGACGTACAGGAGCTGCAGAATGCCCGCACCATCTACGGAAGCGCCGGGTTCCGCGCCCTGCCCTGGCTGGAGGTGCGCGTCCGTTACAACCTGGAGATCGTCGACCGCACCATCCACTCAGCGTTCCTCACGATTCGGGAGGATCTGTGATGGACCGTCTCACTCGGGTTCCAGCCGGGATCCTGCTGCTTTGCGGATTGGGCTGTCAGCGCAGCCCTCTCGGCGATGGTCTCCCGGCCAAGATGAACTGCTACTCGTGCCACGGCAGCAAGGAGAATGCGGCTCCCCCGCGCGCGGTCGACGGAGCTACCAGCACGACTGACATCGGCGTGGGCGCCCATCAGGCACACATGAAGGAAGGATCTATTGCCGGCCCAGTCGCCTGCGAGGAATGCCATCCGGTGCCCACCGTCATGAACGGTGATGACCACCCGGATCCACTCTCCCGTCCAACCCTGATGTCATTCGGCCCGCTTGCGCAAACCGGAGGGGCTGCTCCCGCCTGGAACCGCACGACCGGGACCTGCACGAATACCTATTGTCATGGCGCCACCCTGGCAGGCACTTTCCACCCAACGCCTTCTCGCTGGACCAAGGTCGACGGCTCGCAAATCAAGTGCGATTCGTGCCACGGCAGTTCACCGGCGGATCTGGGCCCCTCGCACCCGTTGCACGCGGCATTCACCTGCGACACCTGCCACGCCCATGTGGCTACTGCCGGCTTGACCATTGTCGACCCCTATCTTCACGTAGACGGTCTGGTCGACGTCAGCATGGCCGCCGGCACCTGGGATCCGGCAAGCAAGACCTGCGCGAATACCCCCAACGGGTGTCATGGGAGTCTTCCATGGTGACCCCGCGTGGGCCTTCTTCCCCACCTCCCGCGGATCGCAATGGGCACCCCCAACCCCGCCCCTTGCCAGACGACAAACAAGCCGGCCGTGCGGCGGCTGCCGCCGATCGCGGGGATTCCGGCTTCGACCGTCAACTGGGCAGACTGTTCGGCGACAGCCTGTTCGGGCCGTGGCTCGATCCTGGGCAGTACCTGGCCGCAACCCGTACAACGCGACGCCACGGCACCCCGTTTCGCCGACTGGCTATTGTGGCGCTTGTTCTTTCCATCGGGGCTGCGGCTGGCTGGATTGTGCGCGCAGGCCTTGGACGCCGGGCGGTCGAGGAACGGGCACATGTGGCGCGCAGTCTGGCTGCATTTCTCGGGGAGGGTGAGCTCGACCGGGCGGCACAGTTCCTCACACTGCTGCGCGGTCCGAATGCCGCGCTCCACGCACACGATCCTCACCTCGATCTCATCATCCGCTGCGAGGCGGCTCTGTACCGGTACCAAGACGCTGACCCCGCGCGCCTGGCCCGCATCAAGCCGTATCTGTCATTTGCAGCGACCGGGCTCGCATCCGCGCAACGAATCCTGGCCAGCCTGGCCGTGGCGTCACGGCAAGAGCGAGCCGCGCGGCTGGATGAGCTGGAGTCGATCCGCGCGGCCTGCGATCGAGATCCCGAGTTCCACTATCTGCTGGCCACGGCCCTGCAGCACAAGGGCGACGTGAAGGCGGCACAGCAGGCTTGGGATCGTTCCTTCGAACTCGGCCCGTTGTGGCTGGCTCACCGGTACGAACAGGCCTGGTTCGAGTTTCGCCAAGACAAGCAGGAAGCCGTCAGCAAGCTGGTCGGCAGTCTCGTGCGCGTCGCGCCGGATTCAGCCTGGGCGCGCTTGGCATCGGAACGGTTTGGCGACGCACGGCTACGTGAGTCCGGCATATCCCCGGCGACTTCTTCGACGACCGCAGCCCCCGCGGTTGCGCTCTTTCATCGACACTTCGCCCTCGCGTTGGTACAAGCACGCGCCGGCGATCCGGTGACGGCCCGGCGCAGTCTTGGCCAGGCCGTCGCGGCGGTGAGTGGCCAGGCGCCCTTCGTGTTCGACGCATTCGACTGGCTGCTTGCCGACAAGGCCACTGGGCTGGCGCGCGACCTGACGGCGTTCGAGGCTTGGCCGCGACATTCCCAACTGGCCGCCGCGCGACTCGACCGACTGGCCGAGCCCGAACGCCGCCCGGACGAGAATCCGCCCGCCGCATCGGAGTCAAAGGCGAAGCCCAAGCAGCAGGTCAAGAAGCCCGGCCGAGGCAGGTCAAAGGCAAAGGCGCGACATAGGAAATGAAGCCTCTGTCAACCACAAGAACGCGCCTCATTGGCCTTGGCTGCTCGCTCTTGGCGAGTCTGCTTGTCGCGCCATTTGTGATCGCGCAGCAGTCTTTCTTCCGTGTCGCCCCCGGGCCGCTCAACGAAAGTCACGCCGCGTTCGACAACTCGGATGGCTGTCAACAGTGCCACGAGGCCAATCACGGTGTAACAGACGCCAAGTGCCTGGACTGCCACGACCACAAGGCGCTCAAGGACGAGTTGGCCAAGCACCGCGGTCTGCACGCGACGTTCACCGGGCCATGCCTGCGCTGCCATCCTGAGCACAAGGGGCGAGAGTTCAACATCATCGACTGGAAGCACGTGGGCGGGCACGAGACCTTCGAGCACTCCAAGACTGGGGTCTCTTTGCTGAACGACCACGCCAAGGTCGCCTGCACCTCATGCCACACCCGGCGAATGAAATCGGGTCGCATCACGTATCTCGGCCTCTCGAAGGATTGCCAGAGTTGCCACAAGCGCGTTCATGGGTTCACCGAGACCGAACTCACACAGAAGTGCGACACCTGCCATCCCCCTGGTCACGTCCTGCGAGGCATGCTTCTCTCCGCCTGGCTGGAGCCGCACAGCCGTTACTCGGGGATCCCTTTTGATGGGAAACACCTCGAACAGCCTTGTACCAAGTGTCACCCCAAGGCCCAGATGGCGGGCCGTACCCCGCATCGCAACTGCACCGACTGCCACCGTCCATTCCACCCGGTGATTGCCGACACCGCCAAGTGTACGACCTGCCACTTTGCGGGGCGTCCGTGGAAGGAAGCCACCGTCGACCACCGTCGTTTCGGCTTTGCCCTGTTCGGCAAGCACCAGACCCTGGACTGCCGCAAGTGCCACGGGAAGGGCACGCAACTCACATATACCCAAGGTGGCTGCGCCAACTGTCACCAGCACCGGGGGGTACACAAGGGGCAGTTCGCTGACAAACCCTGCGCTGGTTGCCACGTGGAAGGCGGCACGCGCACACGGGCCTTCACCCACAACAAGGACACGCGCTTTCCGCTCATCGGCTTCCACGCCGAGCCCAAGGTGCGCACCAAGTGTGCGAACTGTCACCAAGACGGAGTGTACCGCACCAACAAACTCGCCTGTGTCGACTGTCACAGAGACAAAGACAAACACAAGGGACAGCTCGGCAACGACTGCGCCAAGTGTCACGCGCCGACCCAGTCCTTCAAGGACCTGCGGCTCGTCTGGAAGCACAGCAAGCGGTTCCCGCTGGAAGGTCTGCACAAGACCGCCAAGTGCGAATCCTGCCACGTCAACGGTCGCTACAAGCTGGGAGAAGTCCAGTGCGTGACCTGCCACGAAAAGACTGAGCCGCACCGCGGCCAACTCGGGCGGGACTGCGGCAAGTGCCACCGTCCGGAAAAGGGAGCGCCCAAGTTCAAGCACGACACGATGACGACTTTCGTTCGCGACGGCGCGCATCGCGATCTGGCTTGCTCGTACTGCCATCGGCCGCGGCCCGCTTCACTTCCCGCTGTTGGTTGGACGAAGAAAGAAGTGGCGCCGCCGCTCGATCGCAAGTTCCCGGTCATGGGCAAGCGCTGCGTTGACTGCCACGAGGATCCGCATCGCGGGTCAGCCGGGCCCGACTGCGGCGATTGTCACTCCACCACCGATTTCCGGGGCCTGATGGCAGGGGGGAGAACCCTCAAGCCGCTCGATCACAACCAATTCTGGGGGCGCTCGCACGCGAATCTGCCCTGGGATGAAGACGAGGCTGGGGCGCAAGGACGCTCGTGCTCCCGCTGCCACGCCTCGCCCACCTGCACGAATTGCCATCGCACGCATCCGCCCAAGAGCCACACTGCACTGTGGCGGTTGCGCGGGCACGGACCAGCCGCAGCCTTCGATCCAGAGACGTGCCGGGTGTGTCACCAGCCGGGTGCGTGCATTCAGTGTCACAGGACGACAGCGCCCCTCAACCACCGCGGCGCCTGGAAGACATTGCATGGTTTTGCGGCGGGGAGTTTTGCCAACGACAACTGCTACGTCTGCCACCGGCGTGCCGATTGCTTGCTTTGCCACCACGCGCCCCGATAGCAGAGATGACTCGTGTCATACTAGGAGACAATGACCATGGCATATGAAGCAAGCCACTCGGTCACGGTTGATGCCCTTCGCTCGCTAGCGGTTTTCGCCGACCTGCCCAACCCAGCGCTCGATCAGCTCCTGCGCGAAAGCCAGGTGCGCCATCTTGAAAATCGCCAGCGTCTATCCTCGCTGGATCGGAGCCAAGGCGAAAGCTACTGCTTTGTGCTTTCAGGCGTCGTCTCCATCGCGATGGACCGCGAGGGCACGGCCCTACCCGCGACCTTGCGCGACGATCGCCCGTTCGAGCACATTGGTTTCTTCGCAACGGGTGACCTCTTCTCCGACGGCTTCCTCGATTGCCCGCCCGGTGCGGGAGAGCCGGTGCTCGACTGCATGGCCTCCACGCCGGCCACCCTGCTGGCCGCCGGCCGCCCGGCCCTGGCCGAGATCATGTCGCGCAATGCGGCCTGGTCCGCCCGGCTCAGACAGAAGGTGGCAGCTTCCCGCAATTATTTTCTCAGCCAGCAGGAACCTACCCGGGCTCTGGTGCAGGACTTCTTCCTGCGAAATGGGTTTGCATCCAGCTCGCTGGTTCGGGTGAGCCAGCTCGATCGCTGCCTCGACTGCAACAAGTGCCAAGAGGCATGTGCCAAACGCCATGGCTCCCCCCGTGGGCTGCGCGCCGAGCTGCGCCTCGGGCGTCTGGCCATCCAGAGGGTGTGCCGGCAGTGCGTGGACAAGCCGTGCTTGGCATCCTGCAAGGTCGAGGCCCTGGCCCTCGACCAGCAGGGCGAAATTCGCATCAACGAACGTTGCACCGGCTGCGGCACTTGCGCACACATGTGTCCCCACGGCGCCATCTTCACGATACCCTACACGGCTTCGGGCCGGAAGCGCCAGCGGGCGATCAAGTGCGATCACTGCGCCGGACTTTCAAATCGCGCATGCTTCAACGCCTGCCCAACCGGCGCCCTGCTGGAGCTTTCGCCACAAGACCTGTTCACCGAGGCGGGGTCTGGGTCGAGCGGGAACGCTCGGAACTTCTCCGGGGTCGCATTTCTTGAAGGCGTCGCCGAACATCGCGCCCGGCAGACGCACCGCACTGCCCGCGCGGTAGTGGCCACACTGCTTTTCCTCGCCCTGGCGGCCGTGGGCCTTGAGGCCTTCCTGCGCCGCACTCTGCCCGAGCACAGCTTGCAAGCCGCCCTTGTGCAGTGGCTCGGACGGGTCGAACCGATCTCGTTCAACTCGGGCAAGGGATTCGGCCACTGGCTTGGGTACATCGGCACGTCATTCATGTTGCTGACCTTCCTCTACCCGCTGCATACCCGCCTGGGCCTGCTGAAGAACCTTGGCGCCCAGTCCACCTGGCTCACTGTCCACTTGTGGGTGGGGATCATCGGTTCGACACTTGTCACGTATCACGCGGCCTTCAAGCTGGACCGTTGGGTCGGACTCTCCTGTATCTCGATGTGGATCGTCGTAGCGTCGGGAGCCATCGGCCGCTACCTCTACGGAAAGGTACACTCGGGCATCGGCCTGGCGGATTTCGAGACGGAATCCCTGACGCGCAGCGCTGCTTCGTTCATCGGACACCGCAAGCACTCGCACGCAATGCGCGTTCTGACTCCCGAGTACGAGGGAGGGGGCAAGTCGCACGGGCTGCTCGCCGTCATGCTGTGGCATGAGCTACGCGATTCCGCTGTGCTGTTCTGGATGCGCTTCGCCGGCCTGGGCAGCGTTCCCGATCGCAAGACCCGTCGACAGATCCTGCGGTTCCTGTCCGACCGGGCGGCACAGCGACGCACGCGCTCCTATCTGGAAAGCGCCAAAAAGATGCTGCGCCACTGGAACTGGGTCCACATCATACTGACCATCACCATGTTCGCCCTGGCCGGCGTGCACATCGCCTACGGGTTCATGTACAAGGCGGTGTGAAGTCGCGCCCCAGCCCAGGCTATTCGCAACGCAAGGATTCCGTGTGCATGAAAGTGTGCCTGACAGATGCGGTTCGGAGATACATACATAGAGGGGTTTCGATGAACCGTGTTCTTCGCAATTTCGGACTTGGTTTGTTGCTCTCAGTTGCGCTGCTCAGCCACGCTTGCGTCGGGGATCCTGGCGCTGCTGGCCCATTGATCGTCGGCGGCAAGGGTAGTTTGGACGCCTCTCCCATCTCGGGGGGATCGACCGATTCTGCTGGCAAAGGCGGATCTGGTGGGTCGGCTGGAAACACCGGCCAACCCGGTTCCGGCGGCTCCAGCGTCTCGGGTGGCTCGACCAGCGCCGGCGGTTCCACCGTCTCGGGTGGCTCGACCAACGCCGGTGGCTCGACCAACGCCGGTGGCTCGACGCGCTCCGGTGGCGCAACCCGCGCCGGCGGCTCCAGCGTCTCCGGTGGCTCGACCAACGCCGGTGGCTCCAGCGCCTCGGGTGGTTCGACCAGCGCTGGCGGCTCCAGCGCCTCGGGTGGTTCGACCAGCGCCGGCGGCTCCACCGCCTCGGGTGGTTCGACAGGCTCGGGTCGAGACGCTGGGGCGCCGGAGGTCAACCAGCCTGATGCGTTACCTGCGGACACGTCTACGCCAGACACGGGCGGCAGCACCACCTGTACTCCGGCCGCTACCAGCATAATTGGAGCGAAGCACTACGCCGGACAGATCTGCATGAACTGCCACAACGCCGGTGGCGACTCCCCCAGAATCTATGCGGCAGGAACTATCTACAGCACGGCCGCTGGCGGTGCGGCGGTGGGCGGCGCCACGGTCAAGATCGGCAGCGTCACCATGGTCACGGACCGAGGCGGCACCTTCTATTCAACGAAAGCGGTCACCCTCAGTCCTCCGACTGTGAGCAAGTGCCCTGACGCCGACAAGACCATGTCGACCACGCCAACCAACCCCGACTGCAACGGCTGCCACAAATCCGGTAGCCGGATTCACCTGCCGTGAGCAACCCGCCAAACTACGCCCTCTGCAATTGTGATCCCGGTCAGCAACGTGATGAACGGTGGCAACCTCATTCCCGGGTGCATGAGCTGGTGATCACTCCGGCCACGGCCAAGACCACGTTTACGACCACAACCACCCTTCAATGCCCGGCCGGGTGAGCGACTTCGCCTTGGGCTACATCCTTCTGCCGGGCGCCCCTGGGGCAGCTCCGGACCACTTTGCCGCCTTCTGGGAAAGGGCGTACAGTACCTCTAGGCCATGAAGGAACAGGACGTCCGCCAGCGTATCGAAAGCTTCCTCAAGCGAACGGCACGCGAAATGGTCGTGCCGGCGTCGATGGGCCTGGGTCTGGCGCTCTGCGGGTGCGACCGCACCGGGATGAAGGTCTCCGCCGACGCGGCGGCTGAAACATCCCGCACGGCCAGACCCGACGGAATCGTCGCGGACGCGACGCTTGGCAGGGAGAGCGCCGACAACCGCCCGGACGCGGCCAATCAGCCGGACCTGCGCCTGCCAGACGACATCAGGTCTGCTCCTGACGCGCGCCAAGCGGACCTGCCGGCCCTCATTGCTCCGTACATGGCCTATGTGCAGCCGGACGCGGGCGCGGATGCGGGCGCCTTGGACGCGGACGCGGACGCGGATCTTCGTGTCGCGGACGCTCGTCCCGACGCGCGCCAGACCGACCTGCCCGCGATCGCGCCGCCCTACCTTGGGGCGCCCCGGCCCGATGCTGGGCAGGACGCACCGACGGACACTTCCCTGTACCCGCCGCCGCCGCCACCGCCCTACATGGCACCAGCCTTCGGCCCCCCTCCGCCGCCGCTGGATCCGCCACCGTCTCCACCTCCCGATCCGCCGCCACCACCACCCCTGCCACCGCCACCGGCGCCGCCCTACCTGGCTCCCCTGTTCGCCCCGCGGCCGGCGCCGGCGATGGTGCCGCCCGCGAAGACACCGAAATAGGCTGCAATCCGTGGCGGCGGCACGACATCGGAGCAAGCGGTGCTGGAAGTTCTGAGGCGAGCCGGGATCGCCCCGCGCGCCTGCGCTTGGGAACTGACCTTGGCGTGCAACCTGCGCTGCCGGCACTGCGGCTCAGCCGCAGGTCCCCGGCGCTCCGACGAATTGACTCTGGAGGAATGCCTGCGCGTGGCCGACGAATTGGGAACCCTGGGATGCCAGCGCGCCACCCTGACCGGGGGCGAGCCCACGCTTCACCCTGATTGGGACGTGGTGGGCAGGCGGCTGGCGCAACACATTCCCGAGGTCAGCCTGATCTCCAACGGCTGGGCGTGGACCGCCGGCCACGCCCAGCAGGCTAAACAGGCCGGCCTGCGCGGTGTTGCGTTCAGCCTGGACGGGCTGGAGAAGGAGCACGACTGCTTCCGCGCCCCGGGTTCGTTCCGGCGCGTGGTCGAGGCGGTGGGGCACACCTTGGCAGCGGGCCTGCCCGCGGGCATCAGCACGACGATTCACCGTCTGAACAGCCGCCAGCTTCCCCAGTTGCGCCAGTTCCTCATCGACATCGGCGTGCGCACCTGGCAATTGCAGTTCGCCATTGCCACCGGCTACATGACTGAAAATCGCGACCTGGTCGCACCGCCCGAGGAGCGACTGTGGCTGATTCCGCAAATCGCGGAGCTTTGCCGCACAAGCGACAAGCGCATCAAAGTCTACGCCAGCGACCACGTGGGCTACTTCGGCAAGCCCGAGCGCGACCTGCGCACCACCGACGCGTCCATGCCATTCTGGTTGGGTTGCCGCGCGGGTTGCCAGGTCATCGGCATCGAGAGCAATGGCAACGTAAAGGGTTGTCTCTCGCTGCCCTCGCATGTCCAGGGTGAAGACCGCTTCGTCGAGGGCAACCTGCGCCACACCAGCCTGCGCGAGATCTGGAACCGCAAGGGCGCCTTTGCCTACAACCGTGACTTCCGGGTGGAGCAGCTGGGCGGCTTCTGCGCCGTGTGCCGCTTCCGCGACATCTGCCGGGGCGGCTGCACCTGGACCATGTACGCCGAATCACCCACGCTGGCCTCGGGAAACCCTCATTGCTTCTACCACCAGGCGGTCAAGCACGGCCGTAGCGATCTGCTGGACGAGGAGCCCACCGCGAAGGAGAAGGCGCACTTCGGCTAGCCATGTTTGCCTCACGAGTGGGATTGCTGCTGTTCGCGTCCGGGCTTTGCGCCCTGGTCTACCAGGTGGCATGGCTGCGGGAGTTTCGTTTGGTGTTCGGCGCCAGTACCGCAGCGACCGCGGCCGTGCTGGCCGTGTTCATCGGGGGACTCGGCGCAGGAGGATTGCTGCTCGGCCCGCGCGCCGACCGATCACCCCGGCCACTCGGTCTGTACGGGGCGCTGGAACTGGGCGCCGCGCTGCTGGCGGCCCTGTCGCCCCTGCTGCTGTGGCTGGTGCGCGCTGTGTACGTGGAAATCGGAGGCAGCGCGCATCTGGGACTCTTCGCAAGCACTTTGCTTCGCATCGTGCTCGGCGCTTTGGTGCTGGGCGGACCCACCCTGCTCATGGGAGGGGCCATGCCCGCCGCGGTGGCCGCAGTCGAGGTGGACGAGGACGTGGGCCGCCGCCGGCTGGCCGTGCTCTACGGGCTGAACACGCTGGGCGCTGTGGTGGGCTGCTTGCTCGCAGATTTCATTCTGCTCGAGGCTTTCGGCACGCGGAAGACGTTGTGGAGTGCAACCGCGCTCGGCGCCTGCGTGGCGCTCTACGCCTTGGGCTGGTCGCGAAAGCTCCCGGCCATCCATCCCGATCGGCCGGCCGGCGAGAGCGTGGAAGCGCGCGCCCGCGCTGCACCGGGATTCATCCTTTTCGCTGCCGGCGTCGTGGGCTTCGCATTCTTCCTCATGGAGCTGGTGTGGTACCGCATGCTGGGCCCACTCCTGGGCGGAACAGTGTTTAGTTTCGGAATCATTCTGGCGCTGGCCTTGCTTGGCATTGGTCTCGGCAGTTCCTTGCACGGCGCTCTCGCATCCCGCGGCCGCTCGCCAGCGACCTTGCTGGGCTTCGCCGCAATTTGCCTGGCCGAGGCTGCGGCCATCGCGCTTCCCTTCGCAATCGGCGATGGGATAGCTTTGCTCGCGCTTTTCCTGCGCCCCCTCGGGGCCGCCTTCGGCTTCTGGGGCCACGCCGCGGTTTGGGTCGTGGTGTCCGGCCTGGTGGTCTTGCCCGCCGCGGTTGCTTCGGGCATTCAATTCCCCTTGCTCATTGCTCTGCTCGGGCGCGGCCGCGCCGGAGTGGGACGCCAGACCGGGCTGGTCTATGCAGCGAATACCCTCGGGGCCATTGCCGGATCCTTGGCGGGTGGGTTCGGCTTCATCCCGCTGCTGACCGCACCTGGCTGTTGGCAGCTCGTCGCCGGCGTGCTGGTGCTGCTCGGCCTGCTCTCATGTCTGCTCGGGTTTCGGCGGACCGAACCTGGTGCGACCTTGCGAAGAACGCTGCCCTGGCTGGTCGCAACCGCCGCCATCGCGCTCTTGCTTTGCGCGCAGGGACCCACCGCAGTCTGGCGGCACAGCCCCATCGCGGTAGGCCGCATCGATCCTGAAGCGCTGGCCAGCCCAACCGCGCGGCGAGACTGGGAGAACAGAGTGCGCCGCTCCATCGCCTGGGAGGAAGATGGC
Organism: Myxococcales bacterium; assembly: GCA_003155465.1. Next base: position 14,482 of record PMCR01000435.1, read on the forward strand.
GTGGAGAGCAGCGTTGCCCTCGAACACGCGACCGGGTACGCCTTCATTCTCAACGGCAAGACCGATGGACACGCCCGCATGGACGCGGGAACGCAGGTGATGGGGGGCCTCTTCGGGGCGTTTCTGCACGGACATCCACGACGTGGCTTCGTCATCGGACTCGGCACCGGCAGTACCTCCGGCTGGCTCGCCGCCGTCCCCTCCATCGAGCGGGTGGACACGGTCGAGCTCGAGCCGGCCATTTTGCAAATTGCGCGCGCCTGCGCCGATGTCAACCACCACGCCATGGAGAATCCGAAACATCGGGTGATCGTCGGCGACGCGCGCGAGATCTTGCTCGGGCGGGGCGACGCCTACGACATCATCGCCTCCGAGCCGTCGAATCCGTACCGCGCGGGAATTGCCAGCTTGTTCACGCGCGAGTACTACCAAGCGGTCGAGCGCCGCCTGGAAAAGGGGGGCATCTTCTTGCAGTGGGTGCAGGCCTACGCCATCGACGGGCAAACCCTGCGCACGATCATGGCTACCCTGGGCCAGGTTTTTCCCTACCTTGAGACATGGCTCATGTCTCCGGCGGACCTGCTCCTCTTGGCCACGCGTGAGCCGCTGGTTCATGACATGGGCCTCTTGCGGGCGCGCGCGGCCGAGGAACCCTTTCGCAGCGCCCTGCTCGGGGCATGGAGTACGACCAGCTTGGAGGGTGTGCTCGCCCACCACGTGGCGCGGCCGTCCTTCGCACGCCGCATAGCTGAGCGGGAGGGATCCCGCATCAACACCGACGACCGCGCTTTGGTCGAGTTCGGATTTGCACGTGCCCTGACCGGCACGCGTGCCCTGCACGCACGGGATGTGGAGGCCCTGGCGCACGCACGCGATGAACATCGCCCTCTGCTCACCGGGGGCGAAATAGACAGTGCCCAGATCGCCGACGAGAGGGTGGCGTTCGATGTGTCCCTGGGTTTGACTCCCTCTATCCCGGCCGACAGCATGAACGATCAACGCGCGCGCTACGCAGCGCTGGGCGAGTGGATGGCCGGTCGCTACCGGGACGCTTTGGCCAGTTGGCGCCGTCAGACCTCGGCGCCCCGCAATCCCGTCGAGATGATGGTGGTGGGCGACGGCCTCGCCGAGACCGTGGATGAAGAGGCGTTGCGCGTGGCGGAGACTCTGCGCCCGCTCTGGCCTGCAGTCGCGGACGGGATCCGGGCGCGCTACTTCTATCGCCAGGGCAATCTCGAAGAGGCGAATCGCTTCTTCGAGGCCAGTCTTCTCGCGTACCGCGCCGATCCCTGGCCGCCTCCCAACTTCATGCTGAGAACCCTCAACTTGGCCGCGGACGCGGCTTCGCGACAAGGGCAGGCCATCCATCGCCTGTTTGGCGTGCTCTCCGTGCCATTTTCCGTGCACATGATGGACGAGTCGCGGGCGCTTGCCCTGGTCTCCCTGGCCCGCGCGTTGCCGCCAGGGCCGGAATGTGCGCAAGCGTTGTCCCTCTTCGAACCAGATGTTCCCTGGGAATCCGACTTCCTCTCCTTTCGTCTGGGTTGCTACCAAGCCCTTGGCATGGGTCTGGCGGTCGATGCGCGCGCAGACCTGCGCTGCTTCATGAAACAAAACCCGCCTCACTTCTCCTTTCCCCCGAGCGATGGTCGTTCCCAGAAGTGAGCACGCTAGCCAGAGTCTGTCGGGAAATTGCGGGCCGCCCGCAGGGCCGGCCCGCGGCTCGCGGCCCGCGGGCCGCGAGAGCGTGGGATCGGGTAGCCCGGGGCAG
>PMCR01000578.1 GCA_003155465.1 Myxococcales bacterium
AGCCCATCTTTCAGGCGATTTCCGCGAAAGCCGAGGATGGAGCCCCCTGTTGTGAGTTGATGGGGAAAGGCTGTGCGGGGCACTTTGTCAAGATGGTCCACAACGGCATTGAATTCGGCGACATGCAGATGATCTGCGAGGCCTACTTCATCATGGAGAGACTGCTGGGGATGTCGGCGGATGAAATGAGTCGGGTATTTGCCGAATGGAACCGGGGCGAGCTGAGCAGCTACCTGGTGGGCATCACCTCCGAGATCCTGGCCAAGAAGGACCCCGAGACCGGCAAGCCCATGGTGCAGGTCATTTTGGACACCGCCGAGCAGAAGGGTACCGGCAAGTGGACAAGCCAGGTCGCCCTGGACCTGGGCGCTGCCGCCCCCACCATCGCCGACGCGGTGTTTGCCCGGACCTTGAGTGCGCTCAAGAAGGAACGGGTGGCTGCCGCCGGCGTGCTGGCGGGACCGACGCCGAAGTTCAGCGGGGACAAGGCGGCTTGTATCGAGATGATTCGGAAAGCCCTGTTCAGCTCGAAGATCTGCTCGTATGCGCAGGGATTCCAGCTCTTGCGCGCGGCGGACCACGAATACCACTGGGACCTTCAATTCGGCGTCATCTCTTCCCTCTGGCGCGCCGGGTGCATCATCCGGGCGCAGTTCCTGGGCCGAATCAAGGACGCGTACGCGAGAGACCCCGCACTGGCCAATCTGCTTCTGGATCCCCATTTCGCAGGCGTGATGGCTTCCTACCAGCAGGATTGGCGCAAGGTCGTCTCCCTGGCGGCGGAGAATGGGATCGCAATTCCCGCCTTCATGAGTGCGCTGGCCTACTACGACGGCTACCGCTCGGGGGTCCTTCCTGCGAATTTGCTGCAGGCACAGCGCGACTACTTCGGCGCGCACACCTATCAACGCGTCGACCGGGAGGGCAAGTTCCACACGCAATGGACGACGTAGGCTGTGCGACGTCCTTTGGCTAGGAGCGCGGAGTCATGAAGACGCTTTTCGGTCGTGGATTGATGGAGCAGCGGCTCAACCCGAAGGACATAAAGGACATCTGCGAGGCGACGTTGGCCGATCTGCCGCTTGACGGGAAGCGCGTGCTCGTGCTGATCCCTGATCACACGCGGCACGCTCCCATCGACCTGTTCTTTCATGTGCTGAGCGATCTGCTTCAGCCTCGGGTGAGCGTACTGGACTACCTGGTGGCGACCGGCACCCACGCCGCCATGGAGCCGGATCGGCTCTATCGCCACACCGGGCTGACACCTTCCGAGCACGCCCAGAAATACCCCAAGGTGCGCTTCTTCAACCACGAACACCACAGGCGGGATGAACTGGTCTCGCTGGGCACGCTGCCGGGTGAAGAGGTGGCGCAACTGACCAACGGGCTGTTTTCCCGCGACATCCCCGTCACCATCAACCGCAAGGCCACCGAGTACGACCACATTCTCATCGTCTCACCCGTGGTCCCGCATGAGGCGATGGGGTTTGCCGGCGGCAACAAGTACTTCTTCCCCGGTATCGCGGGACTCGACGTGGTGGAGAAGTTCCACTGGCTGGCCGCGGTGATCACCAACCCCGTGGTCAACGGCGTCAAGGACACGCCCACCCGCCGGGTGATCAATCGTGCGGTCCAGTTTCTGTCGACACCGCGAACCTGTTTCGCCTTTGTGGTCGACGACCATCATCAACTCGCCTGCCTGTTCGCCGGGGAGCCCGAAGATGCCTGGTCGCGCGCCGCCGACTATTCGGCCCAACTGCACATCAAGTACCTCGACAAGCCCTATCGGCGCGTCCTCGGCCTTACCCCCACTATCTACGAGGAAGTCTGGGTGGCGGGCAAGGCGATGTACAAGCTTGAACCCATCGTGGCCGACGGGGGCGAACTGGTCATCCACGGACCGCACGTCAAGGCCGTGTCGTTCATGCACGGCAAGGAGATCGAGCGTGTCGGCTACCACGTGCGCGACTACTTCGTGAAGCAGTGGGATCGCTTTGCCGAGGAATCGAAACTGATTCTGGCGCATTCGACCAACGTCAAGGGCATTGGCAGGTTCGAGAACGGCATCGAATATCCGCGCATCACTGTGACCTTGGCCACCAGCATCCCCAAGACGACCTGCGATGCAATCAACCTCGCCTGGCGGGATGTGAATTCGATCGACATCGAACGCTGGAAAGAGGATGAAGACACACTCGTGGTGGAAGAGGCCGGACAGGTGCTGTATCGACTCAAGGACGGGCAACGCTGAAGACGCCCGTTGAAGGGCGGCAAGACTAGCAAGGAGCAAGAATTCAACATGAGCGACACTCTGAACATTCGTCCCGCAGGCGGTCTCGATTTCGTGTCCATCGGCGCCCTCGTGCATCGATTGGACCCCGGCATTTTCCCCTGGCGCAAGGCCGCCAGTTGCCAGATCCACGTCAGCGGCGGCGAGTTCAACGTGGCCGCGAACCTGGCCGACTGCTTTCGCATGAATACCGGGATCGCGACCGCCATGGTCGACTATCCCATCGGCGACATGATCCACGAACGGGTCAGGGCCATGGGTGTCACGCCGTTCTACAAGCGCTTCAAGCACAACGGCGTCAACGGCCCCAACATGGCCACAGTGTACAGTGACCGTGGCCATGGCGTGCGTGCGCCGGTCGTGTTCTACAATCGGTCCAATGAAGCGGGCGCCCAACTCAAGCCCGGCGACTTCGATTGGGGCGCTATCTTCAGGAACGGTATTCGATGGTTCCACAGCGGCGGCATCTTCGCCGCGCTTTCTGAGACCACCGGCGAGGTCATTATCGAGGGCATGAAGGCCGCGAAAGCGGCGGGGGCCATCTGCAGCTTCGATCTCAATTTCCGGGAGAAGCTGTGGAACATCTGGGGTGGCGCGCACAAGGCGGCCGAGGTCATCGGGCGCATCGTGGCCAATGCCGACGTGCTGGTGGGCAACGAGGAGGATCTGCAGAAGGGATTGAACGTCGCGGGCCAGGACGTCGAGAAGCGGTCCAAGCTCGACCCCAGCGCGTTCTTCGCCATGATCGACAAGGTCACGGCCAAGTTCCCCCAGGTCAAGGTGGTGGCCACCACCCTGCGCGAGGTCGCCTCGACCAACCGCCACACTTGGGGTGCCGTGGCTTGGGTGAGCGGGAAGACCTGCGTGTCGCCCACCTGCGAGCTGGATGTGCACGATCGCGTGGGCGGTGGCGACGGCTTTGCCAGTGGCTTCATCTATGGGCTACTCTCCGGCGAATCAGCCGAGGAGGCGCTGAAGCTCGGCTGGGCCCACGGGGCGCTGCTCACCACCACGCCCGGTGACACCACCATGGTCACGCTGGAGCAGGTCAAGGCATTCGCCAAGGGCGGCTCGGCTCGAATTCAGCGGTAGACAGGACGACATACGGCGTTTGCAGGAGGGCTAACCGTGATCGCTGGCACATCCGCTCGCGCGGCGGTCGGCCGCCCGCTGGCGCTGCAGACGACCAGCGGCTGGAAGCTCGGGTGACGGCGGGTAAACTCCAGCAAACCTGTGAGCTCGCTCATCTGGAATTTGCCGGTCTTCACCTCGATGGCCCACTTGCCCCCGAAGGACTTGGCGAAGCTCAGCGCACGACGAGATCCTGCATCCAGGGCACGTCGGCTGGCGGGGCCGCTTGTACTTGGCTCGACCATTCCTGATCGGTCATTCGCTTGAAGTTGTCGGTGATCTGCTCGAAGTAAGCCGAAACCACGCCCGCGTAGGCGCGCGGCCCCTGGCAGCTGTCGACACTGAGCACCATCAGCCTTGGGTTGCCGGTGCCGACATGCAAAACACGGCCGACAATGTTGCCCGCTGCATCGGCAGGTTGTGTATGCACATCGGCGATGGTGGGATCAGCGTCGAGCGCGTCGCTGCTCTGGTAGAACAGCTTGGCGTACCAGCCGCTGGGCACGTTGATGGATGTGCAGCCCGCGGATTGCAACTTGACCACGACAGCGTCATTGAGGAAGTCGAGATCGGCCTGCGTGCGTGTAGCGCCCGTGAGTTCTTCGTTGGCCAGGGTCTCAAGGCGCGTGACCACCTCTGTGAAGGTCCGGAAATAGCTGACAGACGCGGCGTCGCTGCCCGAGGGCGAGGGCAATACGGTTGCAAGCTTGTCGGCCGCCATCGTGCCCAATTGCCGAAGCCGGCCAAACAGGCTGGGGTAGGGATCGACGTATCCGTCGGGGTACTCGCAGACCGGCATCCCGGTGTAGGATTGTTTGGCGTAGAGCAAAGTGTCGTGGCGCAGTTCAGCCCAAGAGCCAAGCTGCGTGTTCAAGAGGCGTCGGCCCCACGCCTCGGTACGGGCAATCGCCGGCAGAACCGTGGCGTCGTACGCTTCGGCTGACAGCTGCCGCAAGGCGCTCACCCAGACTGTGTAGAGGCTCGAATCCCAGTAGCTGGCATCATGCCACTCAACCAACTGGCGTGCCTTGCCCAGGCTAGGTGCATAGGCATAGGCATCGAGCTCGCTGCGCAGCAACGGCGCGGCCTGGTCGCTGCCGAATGCCGCAAACGCCACATCCAGCGGATTGGGCATCATCCGCATCTCTTGGGTATTGGGATACACCACCTTTGTGAATACGTGACTGTCGACGGTGTAGCGCTGCCCCATGAAGGCGAAGCTATTTGGCAACGTCGTGACGCCGTCGTCGGTCTCCATCAATTGGCTACAGATTCGTTGAACGCCATAGTTGCCCGCATCGATGGTTTCGAGCAGCTTCTGGTCAGTGATGGTGGCCAGGTCGGTCGAAGCGGCAATGCCGAGGGCGACTTGGAGCTGCGCTACCTGGGGCAGCGTCATGTAGTCGGCCTCGCCGACGAAGAGTGCGATGATTCGCTCGATGGAGTCCCATTGCGAACGAAGGCTGCTCGTCACCAGCTGGCCCAAGGCCAGCACGTCCTCGATCTCGCGACGTATGAGGACGCGGGTGCCGTGCGGGTCCACATCGACCAGGCGCAATTCCGTGCGACCGAGCCACATCATGGCGCGGAAGTACTGGGCCCGAGTCCAGCCATCGTTGTAGTGGCCGCGCGGCTTGAATTGGGAAAAGTCGATCATGCGATCGGCGCCGAACAGGCTGATGGTCTCGATGCCTGCAGCGGCCGTGGCTTTGTCGATGAGGGCCTTCATCTCTGTGTCGATGCCGGTGGCCTGGGTGTCGAGAAGCCCGGCCGCGACCCCAAGCAGCAGGCCGAGATCATGCTTGGAATTGACACTGATGGCCGCCGTCGCAATACCCGCCCGGAGCCCCGCCAGCAACTGACTCAAGGTGGTGACCATGTAACTGCTTTCGACATCCATCAGAATCTTGTCGTACGAACGGTGGAGCGCATAGAGGATCGAATCAGCCGACACGTAGAGCGGCAGATCCGAAGCATAGATGGTCGTGTAGCCGTAGAAAAAGTTCGGGTAGTTCAGCCGCTGCGAGATGACGAAACCGTTCTTCTTGTAGGCGGCAAGTTCCTGGCCATTGAGCGCCAAGGCCGAGGCTTGGATGAGATCAAACCAGGTGGCGCTTTCGGGGGCGTAGCCCAAGGGCTGGTTCATCGTCCCTGTGGAACGGGCAATGAGCTGGTCGGTCGTCAGGGTTGAAAGCGTGGCCAGCTCGCCCTTCTGTGAGGCTTTGTCAGCAGGCGCTGAGTTGCTATTCCAAGGCCCAGAAAGCGCGGGGTAGGTGGACGTGGAGACGGCACCAACACCGGCAGCTCCGCTCGCGCCCGCGGCCGTGCCGGCCGCGGCATCTGATGTGGCCACCGTGCCCGCGCCACTTTCGGCTCCGCTGGCGCCTCCGGTTCCGGCGGTTCCGGTCGCGGCATCCGAGGTGGCAGTCGTGCCCGCTGCGGACACGGCACCCGACGTGCCTGCCGTGCCGCCGCCACCCCTACCGACGGGACCAGACCCATCGGTGGTCGGGCTCTTGGCACACGCAAACAGAAGCATACAGCTCAATAGACCAAGACACTTCATGATGACCTCCCGATTTGCACGAAACCCATCGAAGTATATGCCTTGGGGGGACCTGCGACCACTTGGGTTGGCCGGCGCCAGCGGACGGTAGTGACCTGGGTCACAGTCTGGACGGCACCACGCCCCAGCGCGCAGCGCGCATTTGTCCTTTCTTCAAGCCGGCTTGGACGACAGACTCTGCTTTCGCAACTCCGCCAGCTTGCTTCGCACCTCAGCCGCGTGGCCCTCGGCGGTGACCTTGGGGAAGTGGTGCACGATGCGGCCGGCTGGATCGATGATCACGGTGGACCGGATCACGCCCTCGCTGGTCTTGCCGTCGAGGTTCTTTTCCCCCCAGGCCCGGTAGGCCTGCAGCACCTTGTGTTCCGGATCGCTCAGCAACGTCAGCTTCAACTTGTGCTTTGCAATGAAGCTCCGGTGGCTCTCGGGCGAGTCCGGGCTGCAGCCAAGCACCACCGCATCCAGCGTCGCGAAGCCGGCCAGGCCGGCGGTGAAATCGCAGGCCTCGATCGTGCAGCCGGGGGTACTGTCGCGGGGATAGAAGTAGAGGACCACCCATTGCCCCACGAAATCTGACAACGCCACATCGTGCCCGTCTTGGTTGGGCAGCTTGAAACTGGGGGCCTTGCTCGCCAAGTCGAGGTCCATCTTGCTCATGCTCGGCTCCGTTCTTGAGCGGGGGGAACCCCGCCCGCTAATCTTTCGATGCCGCTGAAGTCCGAGATGCTTCGCAGAGCCGACCGCAAGCGAGCCGAGAGAGGCCTGCGATTGCAGCCACGCAAGCGCTTGCCGCTCACGCCGTGGGCGGCAAGCCTCGCATGAGGCCAGCCGGTGGTTCCCGCCGCACCCCCCAAAGAGATGCCTGCCGTCCCGCAACTTCCCTAGTCAATTCGCATAGTTGAACCAATACCCGGATCTCACCCGCCTGGCGATCCGAATTGGCTGAGCCGCGCGACAGGGGCGCCGGAACCTCTATGTAGGCCAAGGTGCCCACAGATTCTTGGGAAGACCATGCCCGAGTCAAATCGCTTACTTGAACCAATAGCTCGTCTTACGCCAGGTCGCACGAAGGTTTGACCATGCGACCCGGCGGGCATGACCGCGCCATGCCGCCGCATCCTCTGTCCTCAATTGCGCCGCCGGGCGCTTCGAGTCCGCGGGAGGACCGTCAGCCAAGGTGTCCGCCAAACCGGGGGAAAGCCATGAACACAATTCCTAAGACACGTCTCTTTGTCCTTGTACTGCTGGTCAGCGCGCCGACAGCGGTTGGTTGCAGCGACAGCAATGCGCCATCCAGTGTCGTTGATGCAAGCATTCAACCTGGCGGGGCCGGGGCCATGAGCAGCGCGACCAGCACTGGAGGCACCAGTGCCACAGGTGGACAGGCACAAATCGGCGGCAGCACCGGCGGCTCGCTCCCGGGAGAGACCACCGGCGGCTTCCTGAGCACCGGTGGAATTGCTACGGGGGGCGTCGGTGCCAGCGCTGCTGGCGGGAGCACGGTTGCTGGCGGCACCACCGCAAGCGGCGGGAGGGCCGGCACCGGCGGCACCACCGCGGTTGGTGGGATCCCGGTTAGTGGCGGCAGCACCCGACCTGGCGGAAGCATCGCTACCGGCGGCGCCACCGTCACTGGCGGGACCACCGTTGCTGGCGGGACCACCGCTGCCGGCGGCGCCCCGCCGCGGGGTGGCTCGACTGCCGCTGGCGGGAGCACCGTTTCGGGTGGCACCACCGCCACCGGTGGGGCAGCAACCCTAGGTTGGGTCACAATACACAACGANNGGATGTGCTCTACAACGATACGACCAGGAAATGGGTGATGTTCCTGAAATACATTGGGAACGCTGCCTATGTGGGAATATCTACCGCGGACGCTCCTGAAGGACCATTCACGGTTCCACCAACCCAGACTCTCGTGGACGGCTACAAGATCGGCGATATGTCGGCGTGGAAAGACGACGACGGGAAAGCGTATCTGGCATATGTCTGGGACAAGACCGGTTCCAATCGACAACATGGCATCTACCGAATGTCAGCGGACTACCTGACCCTCGATACGCAGATGCACCTATTTGATGTGCCCAGTCGCGAAGCCCCACATATGTTCAAACGCAACGGCACATACTACTATGGGGTTTCCGAAACCAACGGGATCGATCCATCAGCCACTCGGTACTACACGGCAACCGCCCTGGACGGCACATGGTCTGGTGCAACGATGCTCGTCACGCCCGGCTCGAGCACTACGTACGAAACGCAGTGTGATTTCGTTTTCCCGTTCACCGGCACGGATGGGACCGTCTACATGTTGGACGCCGATCGTTGGAAACCAAGTGGCAATTTCATGGGCAACTACGTGTGGCTGCCCTATGAATTCAGCGCCACTGGCGCGCCAACGGCGAATTACTACCAGGATTGGGATCTGAACCCCGCGGCCGGCACCTGGAGGCAATTCGATCGCGCCACACGCGATCTGGCTCTCGGCAAGACGGCTACCGCCTCCACAACCAACGGCGCGAACGCGGCGACGAACGTAACCAAAGCCACCACCTATCAGAACTACACAGCCAGCCGATGGGAGAGCGCGGCGAGCGACCCGCAAACGATCATGGTGGACTTGGGCTCTGCTATGGAAATCAACCGGGTTGTTCTCAAGTGGTACTCAAACTACGGTAAGGCGTTCAAGATTCAGGTTTCCACTGACTCCACGGCGTGGACCGACGTGTTCAGCACGACCGTCGGAGCATCGTATTCCGTTACCGATGAGAAGTTTGCCAAGACCACGGCGCGGTACGTGCGAATGAATGGCACGCAAAGGGGCAATGCAAACGGATACTCATTGTTTGCTTTCATGGTTCTGAATGACCCATGAACAGAATGGGAAATCCATGAAGACGACTCGGAAGAGAGATCTTCTTGTCCTTGCGCTGCTGGTCGCCACGCCGATCGCGGTTGGCTGCGGTGGCAGCCGTGCGCCCGCCACGCTTGTTGACGGGAACGTTCAGGCTGGCGGGGCTGGTGCGGCGGGCGCCACGACTGGCGCGGGTGGACAAACAGTCACCAGCGGAAGCACTGGTGGCTCGCCAGCCGGCGGCGCTGGCGGCGCGTCCCCGAGCCCCGGCGGGGTTGCGACAGGGGGCATCGCTGCTACAGGAGGCATCGCTGCCACGGGAGGCGGAGGCGGTCGGGACGCGGGACTGCCGGACGGGAATGCCCAGACTGGTGGGGCCGTTGGGACGGGTGGCACCTTTGCAACAGGTGGTACCCTTGGAAATGGGGGTTCCCCTGGAACCGGTGGAACCGTTGGAACAGGTGGCAGCACGGTCACTGGTGGGAGACCTGCCACCGGCGGCGCTGCTGGCGGCGCGGGCGGCGGCTCGACCACTGCCGGTGGCACCACTGCCTCGGCCGGCAGCCTTCCCAATGGCGGGGCCGCGGCAACAGGCTGGGTGACCATACACAACGACTTCTTCTGGTACGACGACACCGGGGCGCCGATCCTCACGCGCGCCGGCTGCCTTCGCAAGTTCGGCGGCGTCTTCTACTGGTATGGCCTTCTGCACTGGGAAGACAAGAATGGTTGGAACGACCAGACTTGCTACACCTCCACCGACCTCGTCCATTGGACCTACAAGGGCATCGTGTTTCACTCGGATGTGGGTGTCAACAGAATGGACGTCCTGTACAATGACACGGCCAAGAAGTACGTGATGTTTATGAAGTACGGCGGGAACGCCGCCAATCTCGGAATAGCCACCGCATCGGCACCCGACGGACAATTCACCTTCCTAAGCGAGACCCCGGTGGATGGCGCAAAGATCGGGGACATGTCGATCTACGAGGACGACGACGGGAAGGCGTACTTGGCCTACGTTTGGGATCAGACCGGCCCCAACCGACAACACGGCCTCTACCTCATGTCGGCGGACTACTTGACCCTGGACAAGCGAATGAATCTCTGGGACGTCCCCAGTCGCGAGGCCCCTCACGTCTTCAAGCGCAACGGCCTCTACTACTACGGGACGTCCGAAACCAACGGAATTGAGTCATCGCCCACCAGATACTACACCGCAAGCAACCTGGCCGGTCCCTGGTCAGCGGCGACGAACTTGTCCACACCCGGTTCCAACAATTCGTGGGACACTCAGGCGGACTACGTTTATCCTTTCGTCGGCACCGATGGGACGGTCTTCATGTACGGTGGCGACCGCTGGATCAAGACGGCCACGCGACAGGGCGACTACCCATGGTTGCCGATCGAGTTCAACGGCACTGTGCCGACCTTGAACTACTATCAGGATTGGGATCTGAATGTGAACGCGGGCACCTGGCGGAAGTTCGATCCTGCCAGGAATCTTGCTTCCGGCAAGGCGGCTTCAGCCTCGACCGTCAATGGTACCAACGTGGCCGCCAGTGTCGTTGATTCCAAGACCTATCTCAATTACACAGACACACGATGGGAGAGCGCGGCGAGCGATCCGCAATGGATCATGGTGGACCTGGGTGCCGCGACAGAAATCAACCGGGCCATCCTCAAGTGGCACACCAATTATGGCAAGGCGTTCAAGGTCCAGGTATCGACCGATTCCACGACCTGGACGGACGTGTACAGTACCACCACCGGGGCCTCGTATTCCGTGACCGACGTTACCTTTGCCAAGACCACGGCGAGGTACGTACGAATGAATGGCACCCAGAGGGGTACGCAGAACGGATATTCGTTGTTTGATTTCATGGTCCTGAACGACCCTTGAGGGTCGGTGAAGGCGTGACCGGAACCATGACCCTGCCATTTCAAGGTCGAAGCTCGCCCTGACCTTCCCGCCGGATCGACGGGTTCAGCCTCTGCTGCCCCCTCCCCTGCCCCTGCGGTACGGATCCTGCGGAAACGGGTAGTTCGTGGTGCGCGCCGGGACGGGTCGAGTTTTCCAAGGCAGCGACGCTTCAGGATTCCGTGGCGCAGCTCGTAGCCAAGCCGCAGCATGGCGGCGGGCTCGACGCTGAGCAGCTTCCAGTGCAGGCGTGGCGAGCCCTGCAGCCCAGCCGCTGCACGCCCCCTTGGGGCCTCCCATGGTGCAGGCGGTGTGCCATTCCCTGAACCACGTCTTCCGCCCGCTGCTACTGACAAGCGTAACTCTCTCGGGCGTCGTTCAAGCGCATTGCGGCAGCGGCGACAAAGCAGCAGTAAGCACCTCACCTCGACCTGCCAGCGCCACGGTTCAGAAGGTAGGCAACCCATTTTCCAAGAGACAGGAGCGTGCGACATGACCTTCATCCATATGCATTCGATTCACCTCACACTCCTGGCAGGCCTTTCACTGGCCGTGGCGTCCAGCGCGTGCTCGGGAAACAGCACCTCCGGGACCGGGAGCTCCAGCGGCGGCAGCGCGGTAGGAGGCGCTTCGGTGGCTGGAGGTGGCGGTGCCACGAGCGCTGGGGGTAAGAGGACCACCGGTGGCAGTCCCGTGAGCGAAGCAGGGACTGGTGCCGCGGGAGGGAGCATCCAACCTTCCGGCGGTTCGACTAACCCGGCGGAAACCAGCGGCGCAGGCGGCGATACGAGCAGCGGCGGTTCCACATCCCCAGGTGGCTCCCAAGCAACGGGCGGCGCGCCCGGAGGAAGCCCAGCAACCGGTGGCATTGCGGCAACAGCAGGAAGGACTGGCGGCACCACCGCAACCGGTGGAGCGGCGGCTGGCACCACGACAGCCGGTGGAGCGGCGGCTGGCACCACGGAAGCCGGGGGAAGCACAGCTGCCGGTGGCGCCACCGCCACCGGTGGCAAGACAACGACCGGCGGATCAAGGACCACGGGTGGCACCACAGCATCTGGCGGCACGCCGACCGGTGGCGCCGCCGGCGCGGTTGGAGCCGTCGCAAGCTTCCACTGCGTAAACTGGGCCGACAACCGGGACAACTTCGTCGACGGACACCT
>PMCR01000487.1 GCA_003155465.1 Myxococcales bacterium
AGACTCTTGCCTTGTGCCAAGAGCTGCTTGACGTTCTCGACTGTGGTGAACATGAACCTCCTCGAACCCGGCCGCACGAATTCTGTCTATTGCGAGCAGAGACGCTACCTTCTAGCAACGGCAGCCGCCGCCAAGACTTGAGCCGCAGTGGCGTGTTACGCGACCGTCTTCAGCGCTTCCACGCCCGGACCGTCAGCCAACTGGGCCAGCACGCAGCGGTGGCCGCGGTGGATGCCGCAGTATTCGACGCTGATTTCACGAGGGCCTTGCGGCCGTTGCTTGTCGTCGCCGATGACGATGTGTCCCTTGGTGTATAGCCCCAACCCTCGTTCGCCAGAGCCAGGTCGATCACCAGCTTCCGAATGTCCCGCGCCTTGCGTGGCCGCCCGGTCTTGCGTCGGGAGCTGTCGTAGTTGCGCGCGGCCAACTGTCGAGACCAGGCCGGGATGGTCGCGGGCTTCACAATCTGGCAGCGACTGCCGTCGCTCTTTGGGGCTCAACTCTCTGCCGGCAAGCGCCAGGCGACGTCGCTGGTCCGGGGTGAAACGAATCCGCTCGTTGCCCGTGGCGGCGCGGAAGGCCTCCTTCAGAATGCGATTCTCCTCCAGCGCGTAGTCCAGCTTCCGCCGCGTGCGCTCGTTGATCGCAGACGCGATCATGGCGATGACAAACTGGAACCTCAACGGAAGGGGCCAAGCTGCCCGTTCAAGCATGCCGATCCAAGCTGCCAATCTTCGCAAATTCATGCCGGAATTCCCGCGACGACTTTCCGGAAAGCACGGCTCTATCGGCGGCGTTATCGTGTTGCTGACCTGGTTTTACATCATTGGGTTCATCCTTCTCATGGGCGGGGAACTGAATGCGATCATCGAGCAAGCAACGCCTGACGGCAAGAAGCCCGGCGCCCGCGCGTTCGACCAGGCTCCGCCGCCACCCGACGAGCGCCCGAGCGCCGTGCCTCCCAGTGCGACCAAGTCGGCCAGCGTTGCCTCGCGCTCCCGGGGCGGTAGATCGAAGTGAAGGCAAGGTACCTCATCTTGATTGAGGCGGCCGCTTCTTCGGACCTGTTTGCGATGCAACTACCCGAATCTGCTTGCGCTCAGTCAGTGGCTCGAAAACTGCTGTAGGAGTGTGCAGATATGCGCGCACCTATGTCCAAGAACGCGGTTGAGACGATCCTGCGGCCAGGACAGATCGTAGCTGGACAGTACCGAGTTGACCACTTGGTTGGGCAGGGTGGAATGGCGGCGGTGTGGGCCGGCACGAATGAGCATACCGGCAAGCGAGTCGCTCTAAAAGTCATCCTGCTGTCTTTGTCGACCACGAGGGAAACGCAGATCCTTTTTCGCAGCGAGGCCCTGGCCGCGAGCCGGGTGAATCATCCCAATGTCGTGACGGTCTTCGACGTCATCGAACATGAGGGAATGGCGTGCATCGTGATGGAGCTGCTCGATGGGGAGCCGCTGGCCAGCTACATCGCTCGCAAGGGATTTCTCAGCGTCGACGAAGCCACGGCGCTGCTCTTGCCAGCCATGCGTGGGGTGGCCGCCGCTAACGCACAGGGCGTAATCCACCGAGACCTCAAGCCGCAAAACATCTTCATTTGCGTCGGGCCCGACGGGCGGATCGTGACCACCAAAGTGCTGGACTTCGGCATCTCGGTCATCGTGGAACGAGTAATGGACCCCTTGGCAAGGCCGGTCCCGGGATTGGCCATGGGCACGTCTGCCTACATGTCTCCCGAGCATATTCTGGGCGCGGCACATGTAGATGAACGTGCCGATGTGTATGGCTTCGGCGTGTTGCTGTACGAGGCGTTGACCGGACAGACGCCGTTCCCGGGGGAGCCAGGCCCAGCGCTCTTTGACCGCGTCCTGCACAAACCCGCTACGCCCGTGACGCTGTTTCGTCCCGATCTGCCGCCTGGCTTGGTGCACATCATCGAAACCGCCATGGCCAAGGATCGCGACCAGCGCTATTCGGACTTGAATCTGATGGTGAGCACGCTCGAAGACGAACTGATGCCGGCCACCCCGGGGCCTCGTCTGCTCACGCCGCTCGCCGGAGTGCCCTCGTTAGCCTCGCGCGATCTCTTGTCTGGCCCGCTTCCGCCCGCGGTGGAAGCCATTCGCAAGCAGGAGCCGTCCGGGCAGCATCGAGAGACGCAGATTCTCTTCGCGCTCCCCCGGGAAGTTGCGAGCAAGGAAAGCGGCGCCCATGGCAGCAGCAATGATGGCTCGACAGATGGCTCGAAGGGATATGTGCCCATAGGTCGAGACACCGTACTGATGAAGAGAGGGCCTTCGTTTCGCAACCCACCACTTCTTGGGCCTGGGCCGCCTTCCCCTTTTAGTGGATGGCGCGGGTTGGTGGGCGCCGGGCTCGCGGTCGCGCTCGGATTCTTCGCGGTGTGGACAGCTTTGCGAAGTGTCAGTGAGGCGCAAACAGGTGTGCCCGCACCGATCGCTAGTCCCACGCCATCAGCAGGCGAGCCCATCGCGTACCCGCCTGTTCCTGCCGTGGCGTCAACCGCGACCCCTGCCGTCTTGGCGGTTTCGGCCCCTTTAGCAGCCTCACTATCCCCACTTGTACCGAGCAAGCTTGCAGCGCACGAGCGCGGTAGGGCCACGCGCCACGCTCGCGCCACGCCTGCGCCAGTCGTTCCGAGTCGCTCACGTGTGGCGCTGCGAGACGTCTCGAATAGTATTCCGTCGCGGCTGCCGGCTCTGCGCAAAGCTTGGGAGAGGGATGAACCACCAAGGACACCGTCACCAGCGCCCAGGACTGGAGCATGGGCGAAGTCCGCAGGGCCACGTGCCGGTCGTCTGTCCGAGACCGATTTCTAGTGGCCGCGCCCTTCGCCACCAGCGCGAACTGTTGCTCGCCGGTGCCTCCTTGAGGCTTTCCACGCGAAGTCAAGGCGTGCAGGCCGCGCTGGCCACCTCGGCGGCGCAGGGCCGCGCTCTCGACCGGCCCCGATAATCAGCAAGACGCGCCGAATTCCGAGACCAAAGAAGCGTACCGCCGACAGCCGACGAGCGCCTAAGCGCCATGCCTCCCGGCGCGACAAAGTCAGCCAGCGTTACCGCACGGTCCCGGGGCGGCAGATTGAAGTGAAGGTAAGAGTACTTCATCTTGATTGCGCCAGCGAGTTCTCCTCGACTTGCCCGCAATGCAACCACCTGAATTTGCTCACGTCTGGCTGGTGGCTTGAAAGCTGCTGTGGACATGTGCAGGTATGCGAGCACTTCCTCGGTGTGTTGCTGTACGTACTTGAGGCAAGAGGAGCAAAGACAAATGGAGTTCTCAACGAGTAGAGCGGGTGGCGTAGCTACCCTTCGCATCGTGGGCGAGCTGGACGCGGTCACCGTCCCGGATCTTCGCCCGTCCGTCGACGCCTTGGTGGCTGAACGGCAATCTCGCATCGTCGTCGATGCGTCGGGTTTGCGGCTCATCGACAGCTCGGGCGTGGGCACGGTGGTGTTCCTGTACAAGAAGGCCAAGGAGTACGGCGGCGTGGTGACCGTCCATGGCCTGAGTGAGCAACCGCTAACGGTCTTCAAGCTTCTGCGCCTGGATCGGCTTCTGTTGGCCTGAGGGTCGGCGCCCAGCCCGAATTTTCGACTGCCGCTACGGTGTGGCCTCCATGGCTCCCAGGTCGATCACTGCGCCTAGCTGGGACCTCACACAGAGACCGTTGGTCTTGAGCGGCGGCTCCATGTTCACCGGTAGGTTGGCATATTGCGTGCTCGGGCTGATGCCCGCTGGCACTCCTGTCCCAAGATCGATCGCGCCCGAGCCGACCCCTGGGTGGAAGTCGGTCGCGGACACGAATCTCGGGTCCGCGCTGACCATGGTGCCCAGCTTCGAGATGGCGTA
>PMCR01000023.1 GCA_003155465.1 Myxococcales bacterium
ACCGGTATCTCGGGCGCGGTGTTCAACATGTTCTCGCATGGGATCATCTCACCCATGCTATTCCTTATCGCCGGCGTGAGCTACGACCGGGCCCACCACCGCGAGATTGCCCGCTTCGGCGGCCTGGCCAGTGCCATGCCCGAGTATGCGGCCATCACCGGGCTGGCCTTCTTCGCCTCACTGGGCCTGCCCGGCATGTGCGGCTTCATCTCCGAGTTCATGGTGCTGACTGGATCATTCCCCACCTTCATGCTGTTCACCGCCATTTCAGCCACCGGCGTGATCATCACCGCGGCCTACTATCTGTGGGCCATCCACCGCGCCTTTTTGGGCAAGCTCAACCCGCTGTATCAGGGATATCCCGATCTGGTGTGGCGCGAACGCCTGGTGCTCTATCCCCTGGGCGCCATCGCCATCGTGCTCGGCTTCTATCCCTACGCCATTCTCGACGTGATCAACACAACCCTGTTCGGCCTGATTGCGGGCATCCGACCGCTGTAGTTGCGACCGCTTAGGGAATCCATGATTCAAGAAAACCTCATCAGCGCTTCGTGGTTCCTGCCCGAGCTTGGCCTCACCGCGGGCATCATGCTGATGTTCTTGCTCGACCTGGCGTGGAAGCAGCACCCACGCCGCGTGCTGTTCCTGACCATCGGCAGCTTGTTCTTTCTCGGCCTGGCCGGCGTCCTGCTGGCGATGCAGCCGTCAGCGCCGCGGCTGCTGTTCAATGGGATGATCGCCAGCGATCCCTTTGCCACCTTCTTCAAGTGGCTGTTCCTGGCCGCGGCCGCACTCACCGTGCTCATCGCCGCGCGCTCGACCGAGTTTGGCCGCCACCAGATCGGCGTGTTCTACCCCTTGCTGCTTTCCATCGTGCTCGGCATGTTCCTCATGGCCAGCGCGGTGGATCTTCTGATGATGTACCTGGCTGTCGAGCTGGTCTCCCTGATCAGCTACGCGCTGGCCGGCTACCGGCAAGGCGATCGCAAGGCGGCCGAGGCGGCGCTCAAGTACGTCATCTACGGCGGCGTGGCCTCCGGGATCATGCTGTTTGGCATGAGCTACATCTACGGGCTCACGGGCAGCACCAGCCTGCTCGGTCTGGGCAAGGCTCTCGACGGCGTGGCCCTCGGCGCGATGGGCAGCAGCCAAACCGCTTTGCGTGTGGCCCTGGTGGTGGCGGTGATCTTCGTGCTTTCGGGCGTGGGCTACAAGATCGCCAGCGTGCCCTGGCACATGTGGTGCCCCGACGTGTACGAGGGCGCGCCCACCCCATTCACCGCGTTTCTTTCCGTGGGCCCCAAGGCAGCAGGGTTCGCCCTGGCCGTGCGTTTCTTCTGGTCGGCCCTGGCCGGATCGCCGTCGGGCGAAGGACCGGCGGTTCTCACCACAGGCCTGGCGGATTTGCCCTGGCCCGCCATCATCGGCGTGCTGTCGGCCGTGACCATGACGCTGGGGAATCTCACGGCCATCGTGCAGAGCAACCTCAAACGCCTGCTCGCCTATTCCTCGATTGCCCACGCCGGCTACGCCTTGATGGGCCTTTGTGCGGCGTCCACCCTGGGCGTGCAGAGCGTGATGATCTACCTGCTGGTGTACCTGGTGATGAACCTGGGCGCCTTCCTGGTGGTCATCGTGGTGGCGCAGGCCACGGGCTCAGAGTTGATCGACGACTACAAGGGACTGGGGCGGCGGCATCCGCTGTCCGCCATCGCCTTCGCCATCTTCCTGTTCTCCCTGACCGGGCTGCCACCTTTTGCCGGATTCACCGGAAAGTGGTACCTCTTCGTGGCGGTGTTGCAGAACTATTCCTTGCCGGGGGGAGGCTGGTACGCGGCCCTGGCAGTCATCGGTGCACTCAATTCCGCCCTGTCGCTCTATTACTACATGCGCATTGTGCGGGCCATGTTCCTGGAGGCGCCGGTGGGCGAGGTCACGGTGCGGCCTCCACTGGGCTACCAGATCATGCTGGGCGCCTTTTCCGTCGCGTTGTTGCTATTTGGCGTGTGGTGGAACCCGCTGGTTGATTGGACGCAGCAGTCGCTGGTGTTCCTGCAGGGGTAGCTGCCTGTCCCACCACAGCGGGCACAGCACGCAGCACCACAGCAAAACGCCGGCCGCATTGCTGCGGTCGGCGTTCCGTAGGTCTCGCTATGAGGCTAGGCTAGAGTTCGCAGTCTGCGTTGACCGAGGTCTCGTTGCCGGCCGGCAAGTTGATGTCGCCATCGCCTTTGCCACAGACCACCGTGTCGCCCGTGCCCTGTGAAGAGTCGATGGTGTCCAGGCCATCGTCGCCGTACTCGAAGTTCGCCCCAGAGCCGCCGTTGATGTAGTCGTTGTCAAACGCCGTGCTGGCGATGGTTGCGTCGAGTCCGTCGTTCCCGTAGATGTGGTCGTTGCCGGCCTCACCGTAAAGCGCGTCGTTGCCAAGCCCGCCGTAGATGTTGTCCGCGCCAGCGCCGCCCCAAATGATGTTGTCGCGGGAGTCACCC
Source organism: Myxococcales bacterium (assembly GCA_003155465.1). The sequence continues at coordinate 2,493 of PMCR01000023.1, forward strand.
TTCAGGGTGTCATCGCCGGCGCCACCGCGGATGTTGCGGACGTTTGCCACCCCGGATGTGGCCACAATCACGTCGCACTCCGACGTGCTGACTTCACCCATCTGGTGGCCGGTGCAGTTCAGGCTGCTCAGATCGACGTACAACGCCTGCGTCCCAACCGTGCGATCGCTGTAGTCGAGGGTATCGATGCCCACCACTGTGGTGGATGCCGCGGAGAAGGTCGAGGTGCAAATCGCCGAGACATAAGGGACAATCGGTGCAGCCACAGAGACCAACGAACAGTTCACGCCGGCGCCGTTGATGGTGTCGTTGCCAGTCCCGCCCTGGAGCAGGTCGCTGTCGTTGCCACCGAACAGGAAGTCGTCGCCCGCGTTGCCCTTCAGCGTGTCGGCGCCGGGACCGCCGTAGAGATAGTCGACCAAACCAGCGCCGATCAAGGTGTCGTCGCCAGCCATGCCCATGAGCACGTGGGGCAAGTTGGACCCTGAGGCGTCAATGTAGTCACCCGCAGAGCTGCCGACAACGTTCTCGACGTCGGCGTCGATGCTGTCAAGCTCTGGAGCAGCGACGTCCCCGTCGTCTCTCGCCAGGATGGTGACGCCGCCAGTCATGCCGGTCACCGTGAAAGCAGCTCCGGTCGACTTTGTAATGGTTGCGTTGCCAGTAGCGCTCGGCCCGTCGTTGAGCAGCGCGATGGTCGTGCCCAGCGCCGGATCCGTGGCCGTGACGGTGAAGCCGGCGCCGTGGGCAGCGGCAAGGGCAGTGTAGGTTCTCGCCGCCACTTGAACCGCAGTCGTGTCTGCGCTGATATTTATGATAATTGCGCTTGCCGCAGTGTTATCCGCGCTTTCCACGAAAAGGGCCGCCCCGTTTGACATGCCCGTCTTGGAGAAGCCGGCGGCCGTCACCCCAGTGATATCGATGGGAACGTTGCCCAATACCCCGACCGCGTCGTTGGTCAGCGCGATGGTTGTGGCGCCTGCCGGGTCCGTGGCCGTGACACCGAAGCCGCCTGCGTGGAGGGAAGCGATGGCGGTATAGGTCCTCGCCGCCACATCGATCGCGCTCGTGTCTAGGCTGATGTCTATCATGGTTGCGCTCGCGGAGGTGTTGCCCGCGCTTTCCACGAAGATCGACCCACCCGTCATGCCGCTCACTTGGAAGGTGCCGTCCGCCACGTGATTGGTAATGGCCACGCCCACGCCGAAGTTGTCGTTGGTAAGTGCAATGACCGCCCCACCGGTTGGGTCCGTAGCCGTCATGGCAAAGCCGGCCCCATACTGCGCGATGATCGCGTTGTAGGTCGCCGTGGCTACCTCGGCTGCCGTCCCTGCGGCAATTACGTCGATCAGATGTGCAGTATGCGTGGACGCAACGCCGGTCACATTGTACTCGAAGGCGACATCATGGGTCCCGTCGTGCAGTATGAACCAGTCGTGGTCCACCAGCGCCGATTGGAGGGGGCACGTAATGCTGCCGGTGGCGTGGGTATTGGCGGTTTTCTGGTAGCCAAACTGCTTGGTGTGGGTCCCGTCACTGATAATGAAGTAGTCGTTGTCGGTGAACGCCGCCTTGGCCGGCAGGGTAATTGAACCCGTGGCTGCCGCCCCAGGTCCCGTCCGGTTGTATGCAAACGTCTTGGTGTGGGTCCCGTCGCTGATCG
>PMCR01000043.1 GCA_003155465.1 Myxococcales bacterium
CGGATCCAGCGGCAGCGACATCTGCGCCCAGGGATAGGGCGGCTTGTTTTTTCCAAAGTGCCCGCTGATGCGCGCGAAGCGCTTGGGTGATGCCGGTGAGCCACCGTCGCTGGGCCGGAACGGCTCCGGGGCCAGCACCGTGCCCAGCCCGTTCTTGTCGTAGCCGGACGTCCAAGCGGTCGAAGTCAGGTTGTCGTCCGCGTCCAGATCGTCGAGCTTGACCACCTCATCGGCGGCGGCGGCCCGCGCCCACGACGACACCAGCAGAACCAGCAACGAAAACACGCACTTGTTTCTCATGACGCCGCAATCTAGCGCAAGATCGGGCTCTCCTGACGTTNNCATTTTTTCATCTTCGTCCTGGCCGGCTCGGTGCCACCGCCGCCGGCCAGCGTGTCCCATCTGGCATTCGCCATCACGCGCTGAACTCCTGCCGCGCTTCCCCCTTCGGGGACTTCGGGAGCCACACGTCGGCACCCGAGACTTGCGCCATCTCCCGGGGGAAATGTTGGGCCAACACGCTTGCGGGCTTGGTCGGTATGTCTTGCTAAGAAGCGCGTGGTGCCATAGTCGACGAACTGGAGGCCCCGGCATGTAGGTGTATGTAGGGGGGGGGTGAGTGAAGATCCGAGTGCCAATTGTGCAAATCCTATTGTGGTCTTCTCTTTCTCCTTCCCACGGCCAGCGCGACTGTATTAGGGTCGCGTCGTTTTTCGATCGCTGTTTACGGAACACTTGCGGAACGGTTTCGCTTGGCTGGTTGTCCCTTCACCCTGGAGTTGCACATGGAGACTTTGGTGTTGCTCATCGACCACGCACGCGCTTCTCGTCGGATTTTCGTAAAATGGTTGGCTGTTGCGGCCCTGATTTGGAGTGCCGGNNAAGGCGGTAACGGGCGCGTATTGCACCGGCCTTTCGGCCGATTTCTGCGACGATTTCCAGGACGGCAACGCCACCTCGCCGGCGTGGACCGTACGCGACCAGGCGGTGGCCAGCGATTTCAGCGTCATCACGGATGGGGACTACGTCTACCGGCAGGGCAACGCCGGCACATCCAACACGCGACGCATTTCCACCGCTGGGTCCAACTGGGGCAAGGTGATGGTCGAGGCCAAGGTCAAGATCCTGAGTTTCAACAACAACACCGCGAACTGGGTTGGGCTGTATGCGCGCTATAGTACCTCTTCCAATACTGGGTACATTTTTGCGTTGGGCGGCGACGGGAAGGTCAGCCTTCGCAAGAAGGGCACCAGCACTGCGGGCGATTGCATCAGCGCCACCTATCCTGCGACTGGGTGCAGCCAGACCGTCAGCCCCGCCATCGCGCCCAACACCTGGTACACGCTGAAATTCGTTCTCAACGGAAGCCTATTGACGGGCTACTTGAACGGCGCCCGGGTCATTGAGACGACGGATACAACCTACACGACCGGGGCAATCGGCGTGGGAAGCACCGGCGGCGCCACCTTCGAGGCGGACGAGATCGCAGTCAACCGATTGGCCGGGGCGTGCGACGCCGGCTTCGGCGTGCCCAAGGCGGCAGGAACAGTCTGTCGGGCGGCAGCCGGAACTTGTGACCAGGCCGAAACCTGCGATGGGACGAGCCTGGTCTGTCCGGCCGATAGCTTCCAACCNNTGTCCAGCCGACAGCTTGCAACCGAGCGGCACAGTATGCAGAGCCGCAGCCGGGGCGTGCGACAAGGCCGAGACTTGCAGCGGGACCAGCGCCGCTTGTCCGGCGGATAGCTTCCTGCCCAACACCACCGTATGTCGGGCCTCGGCTGGGGTTTGCGATGTGGCCGAGAAATGCACGGGAACCAGCGCCGCCTGTCCGGCGGATAGCTTCGTGGCCAACACCACAGTATGCCGGACCTCGGCTGGGCCTTGCGATGCCCCCGAGACCTGCACTGGAACCAGCGCGGCGTGTCCGGCCGATAGCCTGCAACCGAGCGGCACAGTATGCAGGGCCGCGGCAGGGGCGTGCGACAAGGCCGAGACCTGCAGCGGGACCAGCGCCGCTTGTCCAGCCGACAGCCTGCAGCCGAGCGGCACAGTATGCAGGGCCGCGGCAGGGGCCTGCGATGTGGCCGAGACCTGCACCGGGGCCAGCGCTGCATGTCCGGGCGACATCCTGAAACCCAGCGGGACGGTATGCAGGGCCGCGGCCGGGGATTGCGATGTGGCTGAGAAATGCACCGGGACCAGTGCCCTGTGCCCGGACGACGGATTCGTGACCATGCTAAAAATATGTCGACAGGCCGCGGGGCCTTGTGATGTGCAGGAGAACTGCACGGGAACCAGCGCGGCCTGCCCGGGCGACAGCTTTCTGCCCAACGGGACGGTGTGCAGGAACGTTGCCGGGGATTGCGATGTGGCCGAGACCTGCACCGGGTCCAGCGCGGCGTGTCCAAAGGATCACTTTCAGCCCAAGGGCACGGTGTGCAGGCCTTCGACCGGGGTTTGCGACGTGGCGGAGACCTGCACCGGGACCAGCTCCCTGTGTCCGGCCGACGGGACGACCGCGACAGAAACTGACAGAATCCTAGGCATGGAGACCCCAACTGCGGATTGGGCGATTCTCAACAACCAGCCCGGCACGCTCGGCTCATCCACGACAGCCTCACAGGGGACGCACGCACTTTCCATCCAAGCCCGTGGATCGGTCCCAATCCAATCCGTGGCCCTGTCGTCGTTGGGGTCACGGGTCGGCAACGCGCTCCAGTTCGACGCGCAGTTCCAGGGCACCCAGTTGAACCAGTACTGGTGGGGAACCATCACGATTGGGGCCGACATCCCATCCCTCGGTGTGCAGGCGAGCGGGTACGGACTCATCGCGAACGCGTTCGACTTTACCGGCAAACTGTCGAGCGGGTGGACCACGCTCCGCTTTGATATACCGGCCGCACTGCAGACTTTGCTCGCACGCAACTACGATGACTTGCAGTTCACCATCACACTCAATGTGCCCTGGGGATCGACGGGCACCTACTTGATCGACAACCTGCGCTTTTCGGGTGGAATTTCACCGATTCCCGACCCGCCCGCCGATTTGGTGGCAATGCCAGACGATGGAGTGGTGCAGCTCACCTGGACTGCCGATTCGCGGGCGACGAGTTACAAGGTTGTGCGCTCGGACGGCCAGGGCGCTTCCGCGGAATTCTCGACGACCAAGCCGAGCTATTCCGACAGCGGCTTGGCCAACGGGACGACCTACTCCTATACCGTTGCCGCGATCGGACCGTGCGGCAATTCCGCGCCTTCAGTCCCGGTGAGTGCCACACCGAGTCCTCGAACGCAGATCATCCTGTACTTTCCCAAGGGCGTGACGCGCGACTCGGTTGTCTTGGGGGCGAACGGCATTCTGCGCGTGAACGATCGAGACAAGTTGCTCGACGTGGCTGGGGCGCCCATGGCTGTGTCTAATGCTCGCGGTGGCGAGACGAACCTGGGTGCCCAATCCAGCGTTGGCCCGGTAACCAGCGTCGCCTCGATTCTCCTCCGTTCGGGAGGAACGATTCAGGGAGAGGTGCAGACTGCGGGCACGTTCACGGAACAGGCGGGAGCCCAGACCAGTGGGACTCCCCAGGAGAACGTCACGCTCACGCCGGTTGAAAAGTTCTATTGGTCCGTTCACATCCCCACGAGTAACCAAGTCGCATTGCCGCCCCTCCAGCCAAACGATGACCGCGCAATCAACCCCGGCGCCTACCTGCAGGCCACCGTTAACTCAGGGGCCAAACTGCGGCTGACTGCCGGCACGTACCACTTCACCTCCCTCGACTTGGAATCTGGCAGCCAACTGTACCTGGACAAGACTGCCGGGCCAATCACGATCTACGTGACGGGGGCGGTGATCCTCAGGGGCGCGTTGGTAGACCAAGGGGGACCAGCGGGCGATTTCCTGCTCGTCTCGCTTGGGACCCAGGACGTGTTCGTTGAGCAAGTGTTTACCGGGACTATCGTAGTGCCCAATGCCAAACTCTCATTGGCCACCGAAACCACGCCCTATCGCGGCACCTTCTTCGCGCGCGACATAGAGAGCCATCAGGACAACGTCATTCAGGCCCTGCCATTTGGCTGGGATAGAGACTGCGTCGAGTTCGGTTGCTTGGCTCCCGATATGTGCCACCTGCCCGGGGTGTGTAACCCAGAGACCCGCCTCTGCTCAAATCCGGTGAAAGCGGACCCGAGCGTGATCTGCGATGATTCCGACCCCTGCACGCTAGACCATTGTGACCCGCGGGAAGGGTGTGTTCACACCCCCAAGACCGCCGACGGCTGCGCCCTCTCGGTGAGCCCCAGGTTGGCCTGCGTTACGTTCCGCTATATCGATAACGTCAACCGTGTCGTCGCCGTTTTCGGTTACGAGAATCTCAACAAGGCCAGCGTCAACATTCCCGCAGGAAGCGACAACAGTACGGGCGGACCAGTTGAGGCGATCTATCCCTCCATTCCTGAATGGTTCCAGGCTGGGACGGTGAGTGGTGCCATGGCGGTGGAATTTGAATGGGGCCAAGAAGTCACCTGGTCGCTGAGGGGCGCGACCGCCACCGCGAACGCCAACAGCAAGGGTTGCGCTGCGGACGATCAGGGGACCGACACCATCACCCTTCCGGGAGGCGAAACCTTCCACACCGGCCGCGGGCCGGTCGACCCATCTACCTACACAGACAGCATCTTGCCCAGCCAGAGCGCCGGTGCGATTCGCGGCAGCTTCGCGGTCACCGACGACGGTGCCGCGACCTATCGGTTGCCGCTTTGGGTGCCGCCGGGACTGATGGGGGTCCAGCCGCAGCTCGCCTTGTCCTACAGCAGCACCGGCGGAGACGGATTCCTGGGCCGCGGCTGGCAGCTACAAGGGCTGTCGCAGATTCTGCGGTGTCGGCAGGACTTCGCTCGCGATCAGAAACGCCAGTCTATCCAATGGAATGACGACGACCGCTTGTGCCTTGATGGCCAGCGGCTGGTTCTGACCAAAGGGAAGTACAACCAGGTTGGTGCCGAGTACAGGACTGAGCACGATCGCTTCCTGAAGATCGTCCAGGTTGGCAAAGACAGCCTTGGGCCAACCGGGTTCGTGGTGTACCACCCGGACGGCACCCGGAACGGCTACGGCTACGATCCTACCCCGGCTAGTGCTGCCAAGGATTTCTTCGGCGAAGCCACCGCGGTACTCGACGGTTTGGCTGCCACCATCAGCGTGAATGACGGCACGACCGAAGAGCCCGTCGTGCACTACGACACTCAGGTGCGCTACGGCTGGGCTCTGGCCTCGAGTGCCGACCGCTACGGCAATCGCGTTCAATACAGCTACACCCAGCAATACGGCTCGACTGACTCGACTGACGTGAATCGCTGGACTGACTTCAGGCCGGCGCGTATCAAGTACACCCTCAACGACCTGACCCACCGCACAGCGGATCGACAGATCGATTTCGAGTACACCAGCGAGGACGGAGCGGATGCCAGGGTGGACACGCGCTTCAGCTTCATCAGCGGCCTGCAGTTGCGACTTGGCCACCTTGTTTCGAAGATCAAGATGTCTGGAGTGGCCTCGGGGACGTCTTCCCTGGTGAAATACTACTGGATGCAATACCAGCCGCAGGCTGCGCGCGCGAGTGCGTTGCTGAAGACCCTTTGGGAGTGCGATGGCAATGGCCAGTG
>PMCR01000090.1 GCA_003155465.1 Myxococcales bacterium
GTGACCGCGCTCGACACCTTGGGAGTGAGCGTGCTCTTGCGGTGGGATTCAGTTGTGCCTGACAGGAACGGGCTGGCACTTCCCGCCACGGTAGCAAGTGGATCCGTCGGAGCGGGCGCGGCTGCCGGCGCTGGCGGCGGGGTTGGCGCGGGGGCTGCAGCCGGCGCGGTCTTGGTCTGCGGCAGGCGAGCGACGTCGGCGCCGCGCTCGCAGGACGCGGTGGCAAGAATGAAGAGCGGGGCCAGAAACAAGTGTGTGCGAGCCGTCATAGTGGACCTCGGTGGCAGGGTTGACTGTGCTGGGAGGGAAACCTTGCGATTCATAGGGCACGGCCTTCGGTTGGGCTTTGCTGGCCGATGGCGCGGGCCAGGCTGGAGCGAGCGATTAGGTAGTCGTAGGTGGCGGCCTGAAGTTGGCCGCGCGCGGTGGTGAGCTGGTTCTCGGCGTCGAGCACGTCGAACGAGGTGTTGTCCGTGCTCTCGTAGCGCTTTTGTTCGATGCGGAAGTTCTCTTCGGCCTGCTCGACAGCGTGGCGGGCCACATCCAAAGCCTGGGCCGCCGTGGTCACATTGACGTGCGCGCTGCGGGTTTCCAGCCGGATTCCGTCCTCGGCCTTGCGTCGGGCAGCCAAAGCCTGGGCCACGCGCGCCTTCGCCTCGTCGATTCCGTAGTAGGTGCCGCCGCCCTCCCAGATGTCCCAGGACGCCGTGCCGCCGATGAACCAGATGTCCTGCTTTGGGGCAAACATCGTGGACGGTGAGGTGTGCGTGTAGTTGAACACGGCGTTNNGCGATCTCCTTCATCTCCAGTCGGTCGGCCACGGCGCGATCCTCGGCCTGCGCGGCGGGCATGAGAGATTCGACCGTCACCTCGGTGATCGAATCCGCCGGCTCGATCGCTGCGTCGGGGGGCAGGCCCATCAAGGTGGCCAGGCGGCCGCGCGCCAGTACCACGCCGCCGCTGGCCTGGATCAGGCGCTGCTGGGCCGCGGCCAGACCGAGCTGGGCGCGGAGCACGTCGTTGCGGCCCACGGTTCCCGCACGGAAAAAGGACTGCGCGCGCTTGACCTGGGCGTCGATGTTCTCGACCGACTTCTCCGCCACTTCGGCCAGGCGCACGGCCTGCAGCACCCGGTAGTAGGCCTCGGTCACCTGGAAGGCGACGTCGCGATGGGCGGCCTTGCGCTGCAGCCCGGCCAGGTCCACGCCCATCTTGCGCAGGGCATAGCCCTCATTGATCGTCCACAGCGAGGCAATCGGCTGCGCGAGCGTGACAGACGCGGACCAGGTGGTTTGCGCGCGGAGTTCGATAGTCTTGTTGAGGTCCGACTCGATTGGCAGTGGAGTCGAGTCGCGAGTTGTTCTCCACGGACACGTCGGGCAGACGCCAAAGATCGGACTGAACAGGTTCGCGGTCAGCGGGCTGTCCCAGCGCTGAAGGCCGGCATCCAGGTGCAGCCGTGGCCCGAAGGCGCCGCGCGCGCTCTTCCTCTGCGCGGTCGTCGCTTCCACCTCCAGGTTCGCGGAGGCGATGTCGGGATTGCCGTGCAAGGCTACGTCTATGCACTTGGCCAGGGTCATCGGTTCAGCGGCCACGGTCCGAGCCGCCAGTAGCGAAATCGCCAACGTTGCGAGCATGACTTTGGTGGCACTCATTTTTTCTTGGCTCCCGCTTTGGAATTTCCCGATACACCGTGGAAGAAGAAGTTGAGCAGCAGGGGGGCGGCATCGGCCAAACCGCCCTGCGGCTGGGCCATCCAGCCGTGCAGAAGGCCGAACACCATGCCGACCAGCAGGCGCGCCACCAGTTCGGGGTCATGACCGCCGATCTCCTCGGGCTTGGCGTTCTTCTTCAACCAGTCAGCCAGGCCGAAAATGCGACGCTCAAAGTTCTGGTGGAAGGACTGACCGTGGCTTTCACCTGGGCAAGGGACGCTGCCGGCCTCGGCGGAGTGGAAGCTGAGCATCAGCGCGCGCCGCTTTTCGATCAGCTCAAGNNTCGGTCGTCAGCAAACCCATCACGGCTTCGATGATTTCCTGTTTGCTGCGAAAGTAGGTGTACAGCGAGGCCGCGGTGTAGCCGGCCTCGTGCGCGATGTCCTGCATGGTGGCGTCGCGCACCCCGATTTCCACGAAGGCTCGGCTGGCGGCCTCCACGATGTCCTCGCGGGTTCGTGCGATCTCTCGTTCACGTCTCTGAGGCGCTTTCATTTTGGAACCTGCTTTCGTGGCTACAAACTGGAATTCAGTTTGCCGAATGGCCATTCGGCTGTCAATGCAAATGATTCGGCTCTCCGAAGAATGGTTCAGCCCTGGGGGAAGGCACTCGCGAAGTTGTAGACTGTCTGCCGTCCCAGGCNNCGCCATATCGACAAGGACATGAAGTGCCGGGCCTGCCACCAGGGCGTGGAGGGCGAGGCCTTGGCGTCTTTCCCCACCCTGGCGGATTGCATGGATTGCCACAAGACGCCGCAGGGCCAGGATCCAGCCGAGCCCGAGGTGCGTGCCTTTGCCACACGCAACCAAGGGATCGCGTGGGTGCGATACAATCGCCTGGCCGGGCACGTGTGCTTCTCGCACGCGGCGCACGTCACCCTGGCCAGCATGAAATGCGAGCAATGTCACCGCGACATGAGCACGCTCAATCAGGCGCCGACCGAGGCTGACGTTCACCTGGACATGAGTGACTGCGTCGCCTGCCACCGCAGCAAGCACGCCAGCCTGGACTGCCT
>PMCR01000377.1 GCA_003155465.1 Myxococcales bacterium
CCGACCCAGCTCACCGAGCTTCAGTTTGTCGCGGCGCCGGGCAAGACCTTCGACATCTCGGTCACTGACCTGTCCTTCACACCGGCCGGACTGTTCGGCCCCCACCCGATCGAGCTGTGCCCGGATGTCGCGTTTGACCCGACACCCATGCCGAGCATTTCTCACCCGGCAGGCGTCACCTTCACCATCGACGCGACCAACGCCGCGAAGAAGCATCCCATTTCGTCTTATCTCTACGGCAGCAATGGGTTCCCGTGGTGGTCGAGCGCAGCCTTGTCAAAGGACTTCCGTCGATTCGGACAGGGGTTGCTGCGTGTCGAAGACGGAGCGGCCAGCACGTTGTTCAATTGGGAGATCAACGCTGCAAACAATGGATCAGGTGGCGGCAACACGACGATTTCGAACTCTGGCTGTCCATCCGATGCCATTTCAGCGGGACAACTGGTGGTCGATGGCTTCTGGGCAGCGCAGGCCAGCTCGGCCGCACTCCTGGTCGGTCTGTCCTTGCAAGACTACGTTGCCGGTGACACTACCGGCGCGATGGACCCGAACAATCCGACCGTGCTCTCGACGGGCTTCAAGCAGAACAAGTCTGCCAAGAAGGCGCCATTCAGCCTGGTTCCGGACATCACCGATGGGTTTGTGTACCAAGACGAATTCGTCAACTGGGTGACGCACAGTCAGCCGGCCAACGTGCCGGTGATCTTCCAACTCGACAACGAACCCGACGGGTGGAACGAGAGCATCCCCGAAGTCTACCCGAACTATCCGACACCCTATGATGACCTGGTGAGCAGAACGATCATTCAGGCGCGCGCGGTGAAGGCCGCTGCTCCCCAGGCTCAGGTGGTGGGGTTGGTTGCGGGATCGTGGCGCGGGATCCAAGCGATGAACGGGTTCAAACACGGCTGCCAGTCGCCCGCGAGCGACCGGACCGACCTCTACGCAAAGGGACCTTTCTTCGAGTACTTTCTGTCCAAGCTGAAAGCCGAGGAAACCGCCTCCGGGATCAGGCCCCTCGACTACGTCGATATGCACTACTATACGGAGGCGGCGGTGCCGGGCTCGAATCCACCCGTAGGGTTGCTCAGTCTCAACACGCCGCCCCCTTACACGAACTCCGACGCGGGCGTCGTCGCTACCCGACTCCAGGCGCCTCGGGCCCTATGGGATCCAAGCTACGTGGAGGTCGACTACTGCTTCGCCGAACTGGAGGACCCGACTCAGGGCTGGCCCAAGGCCCTGCCGATTATTCCGAACCTTCAGGGCCGGATTGCGGCGGCGTATCCGGGCATCAAGCTTGCGATCACCGAGTGGAACTTCGGCGGGGGGAACCACGTAAGTGGGGGCCTCGCCAGTGCCGACACCCTCGGCATTTTCGGCCGGGAGGGGGTGGCTCTCGCGTCAAGCTTTGTGCTGAATGAGTGGGAGAACTATGCCTGGGGCGCGATGCAGGCATTCCGGAGCTACAACCGCCTGGGCGGACACTTTGGCGACACGTCGATTTCTGCGACGACCTCTGACGTTGCGGCCACATCGGTCTATGCCAGTCTCGACTCACAGGATGCTTCGCGCATGGTCATTGTGGCCATAAACAAGACCAGCGACGCCGTCGCTGCCGCGATCAACATCACAGGCGCACCGGCGTCGTTTGCCAAGGCCAACGTTTTCGTGTTGGCGGAGGGAGCTTCCTACGTCAGGGGCGTCCCCAGCATCGCGAGCACGGGTTCCGGCACGTTCAGCTACACCATGCCGCGCTTTTCAGTTTCCGTGCTGGTGCCCAAGGCGGCGGGTGTCGACGACGAGCCTCCACCCGATGCTCCCGATTGCGTGCGCACCGGGAACCTGGCACTCTCCTCTGACTTCGAGGAGAACGCTGAGGGCTGGATGGCCTGGGGTGACGCGAAGAAGAGCTTGTCGACGGACGTGGCGCACACCGGGACGCATAGCCTCCGAGTCTCTAATCGCACCCAAACCTGGAACGGCCCCGACCTAGGCCTGGCCTTGGCCGATTCCAACACGGGATTCAAAGGCAGCTTGCAAAATGGCTACCGCTACGACCTATCTGCGTGGGTTCGGCTCGGAACCGGGGCCGCGAGCGCGTCCGTATACTGGGTCTTCGGCACGACCGACGCCGCAGGCTCCAACTATCCCACGGGTGCAGCCCAGACAGCGACATCCTCTGACTGGATCGAACTCAAAGCTTCGTTCACGCCGACCATTGCGGGAACGCTGACGGCCGCGGGCGTGAGCGTGGAGGGTGCTCCGGTCGGCGTCGACATGTATATCGACGACGTCACGATCACCGCGACCAAGCTCTGACGAGGGTATCAGGCTTGTGGAGCGAGCCGGGAAGGGCAGCCACGTCGTGCTCGATGACGGCAAGGGCCACACGTACGTGCTGCCTCTCCCGCACGGTGAGAAGACGGAACTTTCGGATGTGTACGTCCGGGCGCTCTGCCGCGCCTTCGAGATTGAGTACGAGGACTTCGTCCTTCTGATCTAGGCACGCCGTCTACCAGACGACGCGGGCACTGGTTTGGTNNAAAGGCTTCGCAGTGGAGAGATCCATGAATTCCTTTTCTCAGGTCCAGACCCTTCATCGAGGCACACTGCTTGCAACCCTGGTGGCAGGAGTGAGTTCTTGCCTGCTCGTCGGGTGTAGCCCTGGGGGCGGTTCCCCCAAGGATGCGGGTGCGGAGGACGTTGCGAGTTCGCCAAGTCCTGACGTCAAGGCGAACACTGTCGATAGCCCGCTGGCTGTGGACAAGGCCAAGGTGATCGACGGGCCAA
>PMCR01000259.1 GCA_003155465.1 Myxococcales bacterium
AGGCTGTTGCGGGTGGGCGCGCGGAAGCCGAGGGCGGAGGCCGTCATCTCGCGCTTGATGGGCAGCGACGTCGCGGCCAGCGCGCCCGACCCGAGCGGACACTCGGCCGCGCGTTGGGCCGCGTCGAGAAAGCGGCCGCGATCCCGGCCGAGCATCTCGGCATAGGCGAGGAGGTGATGGCCGAGCGTGACCACTTGCGCCCGCTGCAGGTGGGTGTAGCCGGGCAGGAGAGTGGCTGCGTGTTCGCGCGCGCGCCTGCACAGCACCACGCGGGCGCGGTCGAGGCCGGCCACCATCTCGCTGGCGGCAGCGAGCGCGTAGAGCCGCATGTCGGTGGCAACCTGGTCGTTGCGGCTGCGGGCGGTGTGCAAGCGGCGTCCCGCGTCGCCGATCAGCTCGATGAGCCGGCTTTCGACATTCATATGAACGTCTTCCAGGGCCGGGTCCATGGCGCGGCCACCCTCGCCGAACTCCTGCGCCACGCGATCGAGGCCGGCCACGATCGCCGCAGCGTCTTCATTCGAGATCAGGCCCACGGCGGCCAGCATGCGGGCGTGGGCCTGGCTGCCGCGCACATCGTCGCGTAGCAGCCGCCGGTCGAACCCCACGCTGGTGTTCAGTGCCACGGCGGCTTCGTCCATCGCGGTCGAGAACCGCGCTCCGCGGCCGCCCGTCTTGGGGTGGGGTTGCTCTGCTGCGGGCGGGGGCTGATGGCTGGGTCCACTCATGGGCGGGAGCCTATCAGCCCGAAGCGCAAGTCTCCACGATCAGGGTAGTGGTGCCGCGAAGTGATGCGGTGGCCCGAGGCTGGTGTGGAGGTCAGCAGTCAGGCCTTTTCGTATACTGCGAACGACGGTAGAACGGAGGCATCTTGAGATCTGCAGTTTGTGAATTCCACCAAGCCCCATGCGGACAATAGCAGCAGCGGAGATCACGAAGACGGTCGCGCGCCTGTGCCAGCGCGCGAACTACGCCCTGCCGTGCGACGTGCGGGAGGCCCTGACCGGGGCGTTCCAGAAAGAAGGATCGCCCCGCGCCCGGGAGATACTCACCCAGATCTCTGACAACGCCCGGGTTGCGCAAGAGAAGTCCATCGCGCTTTGCCAGGACACCGGCATTGCTGAGGTCTACGTGAACATGGGCCAAGACGTGCATCTCCAAGGCGAAACCCTGCAGGACGCGGTCAACCAAGGCGTGGCGCTGGGCTATACCGAAGGCTACCTGCGCACCTCCATCGTTGCCGATCCGCTGGACCGCGTGAACACCAATGACAACACGCCCGCCCAGCTTACGGTTGCCATTGTGCCCGGCGACCGGCTCGACATCACCGTTCTTCCCAAAGGCGGCGGAACTGAGAACGCCAGTGCCCTGCGCATGTTTCCGCCCTCGGCGGGATGGCCGGGCATCCTTGAATTCGTGCTCGAGACCGTGCGGGAGAAGGGAATCAATGCCTGCCCACCGCTGATTGTGGGTGTGGGCATCGGCGGCAGTTTCTCTTCGGTCGGCAAGCTGGCGAAAATGGCGCTTCTCCGCGAAGTCGGATCCGCGCCCGCTGCGGGCGCATATGCGGCAAGAGAGAAGGAACTGCTGGATGCGGTCAACGCGCTCGGGATTGGGCCCATGGGTCTGGGCGGCAGCACCACCGCGCTTGCGGTGCATATCGAGCATGCGCCCTGTCACATCGCATGCCTGCCGGTTGCCGTTGCCATGCACTGCCATTCCATGCGCAGAGCAACCGGGACCATTTGACCATGGCGCGTTCACTGACCATTGCCGATTTCATCGAACAGATCCCCGCGCTGCGGGCGGGCGAGGACCTGTTGCTCAGCGGCACCCTGTTCACGGCACGCGACGCCGCCCACAAGCGACTGGCTCAACTGATCTCCGACAAGCAGCCGCTGCCGATAGAGCTGGCCAACGCCGTCATCTACTACTGCGGCCCGGCACCGGCCCGGCCAGGCGATGCGGTTGGGCCCTGCGGACCCACCACGTCGGCGCGCATGGACCCCTACACGCCTTTGCTGTTGTCCCTGGGGGTCAGAGCAACCATCGGCAAGGGCAAGCGGTCGACGCCGGTCACTGATGCCTGCCGGGCACATCAGGCTGTGTATTGCGTGACGACCGGAGGTGTTGCGGCGCTCTTGTCCCAGAAGGTCAGGCGTTCCGAAATCATCGCGTTCGCGGACCTAGGCCCCGAAGCGATCTGGCGGTTTGATGTCGTCGATTTCCCGGTCACGGTTGCGCTGGACAGCAACGGGAACGACATATTCAGACCTTCAACCAAACGGTAGGTCGGGGCCTGCAAGCGGCAAGGACGACCGGCGGAACTTAACCGTCGCTAGCATGGGTGCGACTTCGTTCAAGTTGGACTTTCTGTTTCACGGAGTGCTAGCCTCACAACATGTCGAACATAAGCGATCGCGGTCGAGGTACTTCCCCTAAGTGTGTGCTGTTGGGTCTGGCAGTCCTGCTGGTTCAGGCTTGCGCTGCCAGCGGCGGGAATGGGAATAGCGGCGCAGCAGGCAGCAGCAGCCCGGGATCGGGTGGCTCGTCCGCGACCGGCGGCTC
>PMCR01000007.1 GCA_003155465.1 Myxococcales bacterium
AGTGAGCCCACACAGAACGAACCCAGCCGCGCCAGGAACGACGATTGCGGCCGGCAAGGCCGCAGAGGCCAGGGATGGAACGAGTGCCCCGCAGAAGCGAGCGCAGGCATACGAGGAGTTTGCGAGCCGAATCGGCGACCACGAGATAGTCGAGGGCGTACTCACCAAGCTCCTTTCCCCAGCGGACACGAAGCCGATCACGATGGTCGTCGACGACGCCACCCTGGCGTGCCTTGAGCACGATTGGAGGGTCAAGGAAGCTGTGGAGAAAACGGGCCACCCTTTCCGAGACATTCTCAAGAACTGCCAACTGGTTCTCGACGGCCAACCCGACTACCCCTCTACCTGGCCTATTCGCTGGCCATGTGGGTTCATCCCGGAAGAGCACGGTCGGCGGATTCGAGCCGTGCTCTTTCTGGTGTGGGCGTTCTCTGCTGACGACCTCGGCGACGACGATCTCATGCACAGACACGACAGGGCCGTAGATTGGATGGCCCACTATGTGGCAGGCGTTGACCTCACGGCGGCAAGGGTGCGCCTCGATGCTGAAGATCGAAAACTACGGAAACAGCGGCAAGGACTGGCCAAGGCAAGAAACACACTCGGGAAAAAGGGGGAGGCTACCGCCGCGGAAGTCGAGCGGCGCTGGAAAGCATCCACCCGCACCGAACACGAGCGCGTCTTTTTTATCACCAAGAGCATGAACAAGGACGGCTGGAAAATCAGCAAGAGGTGGGTGCGACAGATCATTGCCGATCGAAAACTGCGGACGGCACAAACAAAGGGGGAACTACACTAAGCGTGCTTCCGTCGTTGTTCTGCGGGCGGCCTGTTTGGGCAGATTCCGCTGATACCATGAGAGAATGGTTTCTTGCCCCACTGTCACTTTCCCCGCCACTGGTCGCCCCCGGCTGCGTGAACTGCTAATTCAATTGGGGCTGCGCGCGCCGGCGCTCCTAGGCGCGTCCTTGCCGTCTTTGCAACGCGCGGTGGGTGGCTTGCCCGTCAGGCTCGGGACCTGCCTCGCGATACAAGCGGCACTCGACCGCTTGCCCTCCTCGCCGTCGGAACTCGCCAGGGTCGTGGCCGATGCGCGCGCACAGCACCCCGGCCCGGAGTCACAGCCGTGAACCTCGACGCCGCCCTTGCTGAGGTCGTGCGCGAGGCACAAGCCCCGCTCATTGCTGAAATCCGCGAGCTACGGGCACTCGTCGAGGAACTGCGGCCGGCGCAATGGCTCTCCGTCGATGAAGCCGCGAAGCGCCTCGGGTGCTCGACCCAGACCGTGACGGCAATGTGCGCGCGCGGCGAACTCACTCACCGTCGGGCAGGGCGCCGACTTTTGATTGATGGTAACAGTTTGCGGCCGGTGAGCCCCGACGATATTGCGACGTTGGCCAGAACGGCACGAGGCCGAACATGAGTGCCACCCTGTCGCCTTTCGGGACCGCGGCCCTGGCATACGCTGCGCGCGGGCTCTACGTCTTTCCCATCGCTCCGAAGGCGAAGCAACCACCACTCTGCGCCCACGGTCTACTCGACGCATCGAAGGACGAAAAGCAGATCCGCGAATGGTGGACAACCTGGCCCGACGCGAACATCGCTCTCGCCGGCGAGGCGAGCGGAGTCGTCGTTGTCGACGTGGACCGACACGGTGCTACCGATGGCTTTGAAACACTGGGGGCTCTCAGTGCCGAACTCGGGCCGCTGCCGGAGACCGTCGAGCAACTCACTGGTGGGAACGGACGGCATCTAGTCTTTCAGGTGCCGCCGGGCGCAGAGTTTCGGGGCTCGCTCGGGCCAGGGTTGGACCTCAAACACAAGGGCTACATTTTGGCAGAGCCGTCGGTACACCCCTCGGGCGCCCCTTATCGTTGGTTTTGCTCGCCACTTGACCAGATGCCTGCGCCGCTGCCGGCGACGTGGCTCGCTCGAATGGTCAAGCCGACCACTGCGCCGGCGGCCCCTGTCCCAGCGTCCTTCAAGCCATGCACGACGGGGGGATCGCCTTACGGCCGCAAGGCCCTAGCCGACGAACGCGAAAAGGTGCGGGCTGCACCCGAGGGAGAGCGCAACAGTCAACTCAACAAGTCGGCTCTTGCGCTCGGCTCGCTGTGTGCGGGTGGCGAAGTTGAAGATTGCCGCTCCGATCTTGTTGCCGCGGCGATAGCGGCGGGCTTGGGCGAAACCGAGTCACAGAAGACCGTCGAATCTGGTTGGCGTGCTGGATTGGCGCAGCCACGAACGGCACCGCCCAAGGCTACCAGGCCCATGCCCGCCCCGAACAAGACTGCGCCACCCGTGACGGACATCACAACCGGCACACTGTGGCCGGACCCCGAACCGTTGCCCGATGGTTTGCCGGCGGTGCCCGCCTTTGATGAGCACCTGCTACCCGAGTCACTGCGCGCGTGGGTACTCGACATCGCAGAAAGGCTCCAGTGTCCAGGTGAATATCCCAGCGCTGCCACACTGGTGGCGATGGGCGCAGTTGTCGGACGAAAGTGTGCAGTGAGGCCCAAGCAGAAAGACACCTGGACCGTGTTGTCCAACGTGTGGGGCGGAGTCGTGGCGCCACCGGCGGGAATGAAGTCTCCTGCCATCACTGCAGCGCTTACCCCGTTGCGCCGCTTGATAGCTGATGCGGCTGCGGTCTACAAGCGCGAGTCTCAGAACCAGGGCGCGCGGCAGGCACTGTGCGAGGCAAAACAGAATGCAATCCGAAAGCGGATGACCCAGGCGCTCAACGATAAGCAAAGCACAGCGGTGCTGGAAGACGAGTTCACCCAGGCCGCCGGCGAAACGGCGGTGCAAGAGCGGCGCTACATCGTGAACGACGGCACAACGGAAAAGATCGGCGAGTTGCTGATTGCGAATACGAACGGGTTGCTGGCGTTTCGTGATGAGCTGTCCGGGTGGTTTTCCAGCTTGGACCGTGAAGGTCACGAAAGCGATCGCGCCTTCTATCTTGAATCCTGGGATGGAGATCACGCTTTCACGGTCGACCGGATCGGCCGTGGCACGCAGCACATTCCGGCGCTTTGTCTCTCGGTCTTTGGTGGAATCCAGCCCGGACGACTGGCTCCATACTTGAGCAGTGCCATCCGTGGCGGACAGGGTGACGATGGACTGATTCAAAGGTTTCAGGTCATGGTCTACCCGGACCCCCCGAGCGCGTGGCGGAATGTGGATAGGTGGCCCGACAGTGCGGCCCGGAATCGCGCGTTTGATGTTTTCAAACGTCTGGACCTACTGACCCCTTCATTGGTAGGCGCGACGGTGGAGGAAGGCGAATTGCCCTTCATCCGATTTGATGGCGCTTCCCAAGAACTATTCAATGAGTGGCTGGCGGATTTGATGAACCGCTTGCGGGCTGGCGATGAACACCCGACGGTTGAGGGGCACCTGTCCAAATTCCGCAAGTTGATGCCGGCGCTCGCCCTAATCTTCCACTTGGCGGATGGCGGCCAGGGCGCGATAGCGCTGGCATCAACGCAGCGAGCGGCGGCCTGGTGTGACTTCTTGGAATCTCACGCCCGGCGCGTCTATGCGTCCGTGGTCGCTGAAAAACTGCGCGCGGCCCGCGCACTCTTGAGCAAGTTGAAGACCGGGAAGTTGACCTCGCCCTTTGCCGCGCGCGATATCTACCGCGCAGCCTGGACAGGACTCGACGATCGCGAAATCGTGGAAGTGGCCCTGGGCACTTTGTCCGACCACGGGTGGGTGCGTTCCGTGACGCGCGAGACCGCCACCAGGGCCTTCGTTGAGTACGTGGCGCACCCGTCCATCCTGACGCGCCCCGTAGGTGTGTCAGTTCTGTCAGCTCCTAGCCCTAGACATATCCAGGAATCGGAGCACCCAGAGGAGTCCACGCGCGCGCGCGCACGCACATCTAAAGGGCCTTTTGAAGATATGTAGGTAGGTGTATGAAATATCTTACAGCCTTCCTAAGTCAGTTCTCGAATTCCCAGGAATGTATACTCCTAGGAGCTGACAGAACTGACAACCCTACTTGCAGCGTCAATGATGGCACGCCTACCCCTGCCCCAGAGCAGGCATCTGGCGCCAAGGTTCTCCACCTCGTCCTGGCCGCACCCAAGGCAGGCGCCCTGCTGGCCCACTGCACGCGGGTCAGGTCTGACACCTCGGTCACGCCGGCGGATGTGGAAGCCCTGGCCGCGCACTTCGAGGCGCTGGGGCGTGAGGCTGCGATAGCGAGCGAGCGGCGTCTCTGGGTCTGGTGGAAGACCGAGGCAGTGCCCA
>PMCR01000516.1 GCA_003155465.1 Myxococcales bacterium
TCCCTGTCAGAATGGCGGCACCTGCATCGATGGCGTAAACACCCACACCTGTACCTGCGTGGCCGGATTCACCGGGACCAACTGCCAGACCAACATCGACGACTGCAGCCCCAATCCCTGTCAGAATGGCGGCACCTGTACCGACGGCGTAAATACCTACACCTGTCACTGCGTGACCGGATTCACCGGGACCACCTGCCAGACCAACATCGATGACTGCAGCCCCAATCCCTGTCAGAATGGTGGCACTTGTGTTGACGGCGTCAACAGCTTCACCTGCGATTGCGCCGCTCCCTGGGCGGGAACTACCTGCACGGCGAAGTTCCAGTGGTTGCCGCTTCCCGGTGGATATGACGCTGGATCTACGGCCCATGCAAACGCCATCAGCGGCGACGGATTGACTGTAGTCGGGACGGTGAACGGTACGAAGGGGGGCTTCATTGTGGACGACCTCGCCTGGAAGTGGACACAGGTTGGCGGAGTAGCGGCGGTCAGCAGTGCTGCCGAGTGCGCGGGAGCCTTGGGCGTGAACAGCGACGGCACCGTGATTGTGGGCTACAGTGGGATCTACTGTGAATCCTCACCAGCTACCGTATGGACGAACGGCGAGCCGGCAGCCCTGCCATACGGAGGATTCGACGATAGTGGGGCAACTGCTGTCAGCAGCAACGGAAGCGTCGTGGTTGGATTCGCCTCAAGCGGGACCCCTGTTCCGGTTAGATGGGTTTCGGGTGGTGACCCATCTGAGCTGTCGAGCGCATATAGCAGAGCCACTGGGGTCAGCAGCGACGGATCGGTTGTCGTGGGCTACCTCGATCTTGGGGGGGGCAGTAGCCCATTCAAGTGGACCCAGGCTGGAGGAGCTCTGGGGCTTTCGATGGCGGGCTACAGCTCTGGGACAGCGCGCGGCATTAGCGGCAACGGATCCATCGTTGTTGGGTCAGTTGGCAACTTCGCGGTGCGCTGGAATGCGGCCGGGACCGCCTTGACTCTGTCAGCTTCGGGCGGCTCTACGACAAACGGAATTGCCTATGCGGCTAGCCAGGACGGCTCTGTCATCGCGGGAACGACGTCAGCTTCTCCCTCGGAGGCCTTTGTTTGGACTTTGGCCGGCGGAACCCGCCTCTTGCAGTCGCTCATATCTACTGTGCCCACCGGAAAGGCCATGACTGCCACGAGCATTTCCACCAATGGCAAGATCGTCGCTGGCTATGGCGTTGCGGACACAAGCGGCACCGTCAAGGGCTGGATTGCCGTTCTTCCATAGGGCATTCGCCCAACCCTCGACGACGCAGTCGCCGGCGCCGAACTCCTGCTACTGGTGGTCTCCCAGAACCACCAGCGGGGGAAGCCCTCGCAGCGGTGAGTACAGGATCAGCCGTCGCAGCTCCCGTGCGATCTCGGGATACTGGCCTGACAGCTCCGCGTCCGGGTCCTCATTGCCCAGGCGGTAAAGTTCGAGCAGCTGCTCGACCGGGGCCCAAAGCAGTTTCCAGCCGCTCTGCACGACCGCCACCTGATCGTTGTCCCGTAGCAGGATGGCCCGTTGCGACAGCTTGATGCCGCCAACCATCGCGGGCAGAAGCGGGTCGCCCTGGCAGTCGTCACACCCCCCGCCACCCGCCAGGGCAAGCAGGGTGGGAGCAATGTCCGTCAAGGTGACGGGTGTGCTGATGGTGTGGCTTCCGCTGCCAGGGATTCGAATCAGCAGCGGAACATGAACCAGGAAGTCGTAGACGAAGCGCGTGTGATGGAGGAGTTGGCGCTCCCCGAGGGCCTCGCCGTGGTCTGCGCTCACGACCACGATCGTCGTCTGGGCAAGCGGATCCTTGTCGATCGCATCAACCAGACGCCGGATGTCTTCGGTCGCCGCTTCGGCGAACTTTTCGTAGCGGGCCGCGGGCGATCCGTCCGCCGCTGTCGTGAACTCTTGCCAGTCGTGCAAGTCGAACAGGTGTACCCAGAGGAAGAACGGCGCTCCGGCGCGCAGCTCACGCAGAACCGCCAGCGTACGCTGCACCACCGTCTGGTTCTGCGGCTGGCGCGCCCCCGCGGGACCTTCGATCTGTCCGGCGCTGTCAGGGATCAGCTCGACGCGGGCGAAGCCCTCGCGAAGATCAAATCGGGGGTGCAACTCCAGCCGCTCCTCGTAGGTGAAACGCACCGGCCGGATCGACGACACCAGCGCCGTGTGGTAACCGAGACGTCCCAGGCGTGCGGCCAGGGTCGTCTTGGCGTCGTCGGCGCAGGGGCCAAGCCGAGACGTTTGCAGAATGGGCAAAGAGAGCCGGGTTGAGGACGATGGGGCGTACGCGTGGCGAAAACTGAAGCTTCCGTTCAGCAAGGGAGCAGCCGCGTGGGCCAATGGCCGATGCGAGCCATCCGCGTAGTCAGCCCGCAGAGCGTCGACGGTGATCATGACGATGCTCATTCCCTGCGTCCGGTCCACCAGATTCCGCACCTCGGGAGAGGCCAGCAGAGGCTGCCAGCGTTTCGCCGGGAAGGACGCCGCCAACCACCGCGCGTGATCCGGCGCCATGTCAGAACCGTCGCAATCCTCGTCCACGCCGTTTCCCGGGATATCGAGGGCCAACGGATTGATCGTACTGTCGAGGTCGTTACAATCGCCCCCTCCCCACAAAGGCGAAAATCCATCGCGGTCCAGATCCACAACCGATCGCCAAAGCCTGGTCGCACGACCGGTGTAGAGCTTGCCTGACGACAGCATGGTCGGAGAACGCACCCGGTTCGTCGCGACGGCCGTAGCAGCCATGGCGACCAGAAGGGCCGCCATGAGCACGGCGGCCCGCCGGTGGGCGCGCGTATGGCGGGCCCAGGGGCAAAGCCCTGCCAGGTCCAGGGCAGCCTGAACCAGAACCACCGCCACGATGGCGGCGGTGTTGTGCAAGTACCGATACCCGTCGGGCAGCCAGCGCCAGTCTAGGGCGAAAGCGCCGATGGCCAGGGCCAGGGGCAACACCGCGATCACGCGTTTCGCGCGTGGCGGCTGGGCGCGCAGCCGGCCAAACAAGCGGAACGCCCCAATCAACGCCAGGCAAGTGAGAGGGATCACCACCCACGGCCCTGCCCCGGCCAGCGAGGAGCGTCGGATGCCAGCCCCGGAAAACAGCTGCAGTGTGCCCCAGACATAGAGCGGAGAGAGGAGGATGGAACTGAGGACCGCGAAAATCCATTCCGGGCGCCGAATTGCGGTAGCAGCCGCTAGCCGACCTGCCAGCCGGCCCAACCATGCCAGCGCGACCACCTCCACCAACCCTAGCCACAGCCCTGTGCTCAGGAGCAGGGGCACGCAAAGAGCCCGCTCCAGCCCGCTGGTTCCCCGCTTGCTCGCCGCAAGATCCAGCAAGACCAAGGGCAAAGTGGCCACTACGGACGTGAACAACAGATCGATCTGGAACCTGCGGGGCGGGACACTGGCCTCATTGCCCATCATTTGGCCACCCGACCCAAGAAGAACAGCGATCCGCCACCGCCCACCGACAACGCGACCGCGCCAGCCAGGAGGAACGCCGGTGCAAACGAGGCCATCGCCGGAACATTGCTGCCCGCACCGCCCACCCCGGCGAGAAACCGCCCGGTGCAGGCCGCGCCCAACGTCGGGACCAGTCCAGTCAACCCCATGCCCGCTGCGACCAGCAGCAAACCCACTCCGATCACCACGCGCGGTCCGAAGCGCGCAGCCAGAATGCCGGAAAACACCACCGTCACCAAGTAGCCGATCAGGTTCCACGACTGCAGCGCGCCGGTTTGCGTGTTGGAAAGCCGCAACGCCTCTTGCATCGCCGGCAGAATGCTCGTGTATCCAAACCGCGCCAGCCCCAGCGCGCTGAACACGACCAGGATCACCAGGCCGAGGACAACGAAGCCATAGTGAATACGGCCTTCGTTGCTGACCCACCGAGGTTGGTTGTTGACCAGCATCGAACCCATTCAGTGCGCCGATCCGTGACGCAGGATCGCGCCGTATTTGCCGACCGCCCACACCTCATCCGCGCCATAACCCCTGAGGCCGAACAGGGCGCCCTTGCCGTCGGACGCGCCGCTGTCGACCCGACCGGTCGCGCCAGTTCCGGGTACTGTTGAGGCTTCATCGACCACGTGGGACAGTGTACTCCCATCACGTCTTCGCGGCGTTCGCATCAGCGGCACCCGGGAAGCCTCCGCATCGCGGTTGAGTCGATGTCCTATCTGCCGCCGGAGATCGCGCACATCTTCACTGTCCTGAAGGTGGCGCTGGGTTCCTTCGTCCCGAATGCCGATTTCGTATTTGCCTTCGTTGGCGGTTGGTCCACGACGCTCGTCCCGGATTATTGGCAGCAGTCGCGAAGATCCTCAAAGGTGAACTGCTTACCAAGCAGGACACGGCAAGCATGACCATTGGGGAATCTGGGTTCCTCCTGAATGCCCCCCTGGCCCGGAACGGTCGGCGGCTGAATTCAGCAGCGCTCGACTGGTTCTTCTTCTGCGACGGCAGTCCGCTCGAAGCCCGACCAGCCTTGGATCCGACGGTGTCCCGCAACCCGATCAAGAAGGGGACGGTGGACATGGACAACACCAAGCTGGCGCTCGCGTTGAAGAGGGAACTGCGACAATCTGGCGGCAGCGCAGCAGCCAAGGACGGCGATTAGAGCGGGACTGGCCAAGGTCCGGCTGCTGCCCCAGCACGCGCGCCTGGCGCGAGCCGCATCGCCGGCATGCCCGGCGTTCTTGCCCGGAAATGAGCCGACACTCATGCAGTCCTCCCACCCAGACCATACTCTCGCCGAACCGAGCCGGTAAGGCTGTCCGGGCCTCGGGCCACGCAACGCGTGCCAGCAGCTTGGGTGCGGATGACCGCTTGGCGAACCACAGGGCTTGCGTATGGGTGGTCTCACATCGCCGTTTGACTTGCGCCGCGGTGGTTTCTAATCTTTGCCCCGATGCACCTATTTCTATCTCGATCTGACATGGGAACCCTGAAAGGGTTCGCTCCGCCCTTCGGCCCCCCACCCGCCACGCCTCCCCGCTCGCTTCGCTCGGCCTCGCCATGCCCTGGCGCGATGGTGCGCCGACAGCACAGCCGGCGGGCTCCCCATGCGAGCGGCCTGGTTTCCGCAGCCCTGTTCGCCGTTCTCGGCGCTTGGGCCCAGCCTGCGCTCCTGGTTCGGCCGGCCGCAGCCGCGCCCGCCGAGCAAAAACCGGGCAACCCCGACGCCAAGGGCTCCGGCGAGGCTGACGCCTCGTCCGCGCCCGGCATCGACATCAGCAAGCTGGGCGACCTTCCACGCAAAGTCTTCTTCCGCGTGGTCAACCGCGAGCCATCGAGCTGCGGCAAAGGTCACAGCCTCCTCTACTCAGTCAAGCACGACCCGGCCTGCAAGCGTTCGGTCTACTCGGCCAAGTACGTGGCGAAGCTGGCCGAGGCCGGATACACGGAATCGGAGATAGGCGAGGAGTTGCAGATTCGGTACCACGACGTGGTTCACAACAACATCGACGTCAGTCGGGCGCCCAACAAGGGTCCGGCCGAGGCCCGGGTCACGCTCGTCGAGTTCGTGGACTACGAATGCCCGCACTGCCGGATGGCCCAGTCGCTCATCCGACAAGTCCTAGACGCATACCCGGGACAGGTGCGGCTTTACTTCAAGCACTTCCCTTTGAGTCCCCACACCAACTCGCGCCTTGCGGCCGAGGCCGCTACGGCTGCGCAGAAGCAGGGCAAGTTCTGGCCCTACAGCGACAAACTGTGGGACAATGCCGACAATCTCACCCCGGCGGTTCTGGAAAAAATCGCCAAGGAGGTGGGCCTCGACGTCGCCCGATGGCGGGGCGACATGAACTCGGACGAGGTCAAGGCACGCGTGGCCCAAGACAAGTCCGACGGCACCGCGTTGGGAGTCAACTCCACGCCCACCATCTACCTCAACGGTCGCAAGTACGCCGGCCGCCACGATATCGAAGCCATGAGCGACTGGGTCGACGAAGAGCTAGGCAGGTAGGCTAGGCGTCCGGCAATCGCAGGCACTCTGACGCGAGCGGGCCACGACGGAGATCACTGCCTCCGCTGCCCCTACGGGCCTACCAATCTCGGCCAGCTTCGGAGCGCATTGCGAACCGTAGCGGATCGGTACGGCTGGCGGTGGAGTACACTCGCCCCATGCAAAAGGCCACCGACACCCAGGCCAGCGCGCGCTGCGTGCGCTGACGACGAGAAAGGAACCCGCGTGGCTGCTCACCGAATACTCGCCGAGACACCTTTCCTTCGCCTGGTGGACCACGACGGCTGGAGCTTCGTGGAACGCGCCAATGCGCGCGCGGTGGTGGTAATCGTGCCGTTGACCGCAGAGCGACGGCTCTTGTTCGTCGAGCAGCACCGAGTGCCGGTGGGCCGCAAGGTGATCGAGTTTCCCGCTGGCCTGGTGGGCGACGAGCCCGGACGTGAACAGGAAGACTTGATCGATGCCGCGCGACGGGAACTGCTAGAGGAGACCGGCTTCGAGGCCGCGACGCTGAGCCTGGTCTCCACCAGCGCAACTTCCCCCGGGCTGACCAGCGAGCTGGTCAGATTCGTATTGGCCTCCGACCTCACCAGGGTGGGCGCAGGCGGCGGCACGCCTTCCGAAGACATCCGCGTGCACGAAGTGCCGCTGCGCGAGGCTCGTGCCTGGCTGAGCGAGCGCGAGCGTCAGGGTACGCTACTGGCAGCGAAGGTCTTCGCTGGTCTGTACTTCGCGCACGAAGCCTGGGGCCCCGGATAGATCTCTACTGGTACAGGAAGATAATCTCGATGCGGTTGTTGCGGTTGCGATCCTTGCCGCTGGCAATCTGCTCAGCTCCACCCTGGCCGGTGGCCATCACCCGCCTGCTATCGATACCGCGTGACATCAGCGCAGTCTGCACCGACTGCGCCCGGGCAAGGGTCAGCGCGAGCAGCGAGCTAGAGTTTCCGCGCGGGTCAGCAAAGCCCACGATCTGCACAGGGTAGTTCTGATAGTCCTTCTTCTTCATCAGGTTGGCGATCGGTTCGAGCACGGCATCCCGGCCCGGGGCAATCACGCTCTGTTTCTTGGTGAAAAGCTGCTCTGCCGGGATGCTGAGCACGATTCTTTGCAAGGCTCCGCGCACATCACGACGAACCTCCACCCCTATGATGGAGCTGGCTTCGCCGACCAGCGCATCGGCGCGCGCCCGGTTGTCGGCAGCCTTGGTGTTCTCGGCATAGATCGGCTGCGCGATCGCCACCGCCTCCTCGGCCTTCTTCCGGGCAATGTCCGCGCTCATCTGCGCGGCCCGGAAGTCCTCCTTCTGCATCTCCTGCTGGGCGCGTGCCAAGGTATCGGCAGCGGCTGTGTATGCGGCGTTGGCGTGCTTAGACGCCTGCACCGTGTCGGCCGTCTTGAGGGCCAGCTCGGCCGCGCTGATCTTGTCGGCGGTTTCGGACTTGTCAGCNNTGGGCCGTCTGGTGGAGCAGACCGATAGTCTCGTTGACACCGTCCAATTCCTTCTGCACCTTCGTCTGCTCTTCAGTCAGGTCTTCCAGATCGTCCTCAGCCTTGGCGATACGATGCTTAGCCGCATCCTGGTCGGCCAGCGCGATNNTTCAGCTTGGCCTGCCCCATGAGCGCTGCAGCGATCGACTCATCCAAGTCGCCCTTGTGCCACTTGACCTGTGCCATCTTGAGCCGCTCGTCGGAACTCTTGACCAACGCCGGGGCCCGCTTGGCAGCCGCCGTGGCTGACTGGGTGGCCCGCAGCCTCTCCAGGGCTTCCAGCTCGCTCGGCTTGGGCTTCTCCGCGCAGGACGGCACGCCCACAAGAATGGTTGCCGCCAGCGGCAAGATCGATAGTCCTCTTATAACCTTGATCATGACAAAACTCCCTCTGCGCATGTTGCCTACGCCTTGCCACCCAGACGAATCTTCTGGACCTTGGCGTTCTCCAATGCCTTCTTGGTGCGTTCTAAGGTAGCGCGGGCGCGCGCCACCTCGGCTTCCTTCTGGTCGGCCTTCGCCGCAAGCTTGGCGGCTGTTGTCTTCTCGCGAATCATGTCGGCCTGGGCCTTGCACCGATCGGTAACCACACGAACTTCGTCGTATTTCTCCTGCGAACGCAGGGACCAGGCTTGATCCAGCCACATGCGCAGGACGGTCAGGTCCGTCTCCGCAACCTTCTGCTCGTCGAGTCGCTCAAGGTCGCTAGCCGTCTGCCGGCTGTCTTCGATGATGCGCTGCAGATCATCGGCCTCCCCGGCCCGCGCAAGCGCTGGAATGAACAGAGTGGCCAACAACAGGAAACGGGTCGCGTGTCTTTGCATATCTTGCCTCACCGGGTTGAAGAGTGCCCTATGTTCGGAGGTAGAGGCTTGCCTCGTCAACTGCAAAAAGATGTCCTGGCGCGCCTCCCTGCTTGACGACCGGGCCGATCGCGCGGCATATGTTCTACTCCCCGAAGAGGGGTTCCGGTGGACGTAGCTCAATGGTAGAGCATCGGACTGTGGCTCCGACGGCTGGGGGTTCGATACCCCTCGTCCACCCAATGATTGAGATGGGAATCTTGGGAGGGTTCCCACCCCCTCCCGCGATGGTACGCGGCAAGCGAAGCTCGCCGGCTCCCCATGCGACTGAGATGGGAACCCTGGGAGGGTTCCCAAACCCTCCCGCGATGGTACCCGGCGAGCGAAGCTCGCCGGCTCCCCACGCGTATGGCAGGCGCATGCGCCGGCGTGTTCTTCCTCTCTTCCTGCTCGCCTCCTGCGGAGGCCGTGCGTCGCCCGTGGCAGACGCGAGGCCGGACGGTGCGGCCCCTGACACGGCTCCACCCGCCGATGCTGGTCCGCTGCCCCTGGCCGTGGACTTCACCGTGGTTGGCTGCCCCGAGCCCGATCCTACTGTGCCGTCCTGTAGTGGCGCGGCTCCCTTCACAGTCCAGTTCGCGCCCATAGCCACCACCACCATTAGCCAGTACCGTTGGAACTTCGGCGACGGCACAGCCGACGACCCATCCGCTACCCCATCGCACACCTTCAGCGCACCGGGATCGTTCAGCGTCACGTTGGTGGGTGTCGGCTGGACGGGCGGCGTGGCCAGCAGGACGCGCACCGACTTCATCATCGTGCTGCCCAACGGCCTGGGTGACAATTGCCAGGCCGACCAGCAGTGCGCGCTGAATCTCCAGTGCGTCTGCTCGGCTGCGAACCCGTGCACCACGGGACCCCTAGGCGGCATCTGCACCTCCCTGTGCCAGAAGGGTGACTGCCCGGTTGGAAGTGTGTGCGCGAACCTGGGGACCGCAGCCGCGAATTCCAGCCGCGTCGAGCCGTGGCAAAGCCAACTCTGCCTGCCCTCCTGCCGTTCTGATGCAGACTGCACCGCTGGGCTGCGTTGCCGTGCTCTGCCAGGCTGGCCCAACAACACGTCATGGGTCTACGGGTGTTTCGCCGATGTGCCGGCCGATCTGGGCGGGTCTTGTCTCAGCGCCACCGGCGTTCGCCGCAGCGACCTTTGTGTGACCGGGTTCTGCGCCGACCTCGGCGCCTTGGGACTATGCTCGCGCGACTGCACGAGCGCCTTGTGTCCCGAGGGATCCGACTGCGCGGTGTTCGGCGACGGCCGCGAGCTTTGTCTGGTGCCGTGCTCCTCCACATTCTCGTGCGACAAGGATCCGCTTCTCACCTGCGTCGCGCCCGGCCAGTCGCCTCTCGGCTACCAGCTCAAGACACCGCCCAGCGATGGCGACGGGGGGCCGTACTGCGCGCCCAAGCCTTGTGCCAGCAACACCGATTGCGACCCCGCGGGTATCTGCCGCGAGGATTCCGGGGGCAAACACTGCGTCGCCCGCTCGAAGTCGCACTAGTTCCGCCCGTCAGAATTTCAACCATGTTTGGGTCGTCGATGCATCCCGGCCGGCTTCGTTGCTCCTCGGTTANNCTCTTCTGACGGGCGGAACTAGCCCGAAGCATCCACGACACAGTCGACCGGGATCGGATCAACAAGGGCCCTGCCCGTTCCCTGGGGCGCGCCCTTTTCCGCCGCGGCCCACAGCCCCAGCCGCGCGA
>PMCR01000269.1 GCA_003155465.1 Myxococcales bacterium
CCCAGGCGGCAGGATCGCGGAAGAAGCTGGTCACACCGATAAGCAACTCCTTGAAGAGAAGCTGGATCTCCTGCGGGCTTTCCTGCAGATACCTGACGTAGTCGGCGATGCTGTCGAGCTGGTGCAGGCCCATGCGCCGCTCGATCCGGCGGTACACGGTGCTGCGCTTGTACAGGGAGAAATCGTGGCCGGTCTGGCTGCGCAGAAGCACGCAGACCTTCTCGATCGCACTCTGGGTCTTGCCGGGCAGAGGCTGGTCGTGCAGCTTGACGACCGGCCCCCGCGCGAGGTAGGCGGCGATCCTGCCGGGAAGGTCTTCGACGGGCGCGACGACATCGGCCAGCCCGGCGTCGATCACGCTGCGAGGCATTGCGTCGAACTTGGCCGAGGCCAGCGCCTGCACAAAAACCACTCCCGCCTGCTCCTTGATGGCCCTGACCCCGAGCGTGCCATCCGACCCCATGCCCGAAAGGATCACGCCGATGCTCCGGTCGCGCTGGTCGTCGGCCAGCGAGCGCAGGAAGAAGTCGATGGGCAGGCGCAGCCCGCGCGGCGCCGCCGGGGCCAGCAAATGCAGCACCCCGTGCAGGATCGACAGGTCCTGGTTGGGCGGGATCACGTAGACCCGGTCTGGCTCGACCTTCAGGCGGTCCTTGATCTGGACGACCTTCATGGACGTGGCCCGCTGGAGCAGTTCCACCAACATCCCCTTGTGGGTGGGATCCAGGTGCTGGACCACGACAAAGGCCATGTCACTTCCGACTGGTACGTGGCGTAGGAACTGCTCGATGGCTTCCAGCCCCCCGGCAGAGGCGCCTATGCCGACGATGGGGAATGAACCGCCTTGGTCGCGACGCTGGCGGGCCACGGAGGTGCTGTCGCGGGCCTTGCGCGTTTGCCCCGACTCTTGCCGTCTTCTGCCTGCAGCCTGTGTTTTCGATCTATCCACGTGGTAGTACCCACAGTGACTGGCCGACCGCTGCTCTTTTCACCGGGTGACCAGTGTAGGTGACTTTCTCCCGGCTTGTCACGACGATTCGTCGCCCGATGCCAAACCACCGATCTGCTTGCCAGGTTGGTCAGGCAGGGGTTCGTCAAGCACCTGGCGCACCATACGGGTGAGCTCTGCAGCGTTGAAAGGCTTGCCGATGAAGTGGGTGCCGTGGTCAAGCACGCCGCGATGGACGATGGCATCGTCGGTGTATCCCGACATGTACAAGACCCGCAGGTCCGGCCACAGCTTTGCCAGGCGATCGGCCAGTTCCTTGCCGTTCATCTGCGGCATAACAACGTCAGTGAGCATGAGATGTATCGGTCCCGGCTGCCGCTCACACATGAGCAGCGCCTCGCCACCGTTTGCAGCCGTCAGCACCCTGTAGCCAGCCCCGCCCAGGATTCGCTTGGCCAGTTCCCGCACCGCCTCCTCGTCCTCGACCATCAGTATGGTCTCGGCGCCAGCGGCACGGGTTGTAGCCTGTGGCGCCCGCCCGGCTGTCTCCTTCGCCGACAGCTCGCGCGGCAGATACACCTTGAAGGTCGTGCCCTGGCCGGGCTCGCTGTACACACAGATGCTGCCACCGCTTTGTTTCACGATGCCGTATACCGTCGCAAGACCGAGCCCGGTTCCCCTGCCGGTCTGCTTGGTCGTGAAGAACGGCTCGAACAGGCGCGTGCGCGTCCTCTCGTCCATGCCGCAGCCCGAATCGCTCACCGACAACATCACGTAGGGCCCTGGCCTCGTCCCCACGTGCTGGGTCGAGTGGGCCTCGTCCAACTCGACGCAGGCAGTCTCGATGGTCAGCTTCCCGCCGTCTGGCATTGCGTCTCGGGCATTCACCGCCAGGTTCATCACCACTTGCTCGACCTGTCCCGGATCGGCCAGCACCTTGCCAAGACCCTCGCAGAGGACGACCGCGAGAGCAATGTCCTCGCCCAGAAGCCTGCGCAGCATCTCCTCCATTCCGCCGACGATCTTGTTCAGGTCCAGGACCTGGGGCTGCAGAACCTGCTTGCGGCTGAAGGCGAGAAGTTGCCGGGTAAGAAACGCTGCGCGCTCAGCGGCCTTGCCGATCTCGGCCAGGTCAGCCCGCAACGGATCGCTGCCTCCTGCCTCGTCCATGACGAACGCCGTGTAGTTGATGATGACGGTAAGCAAGTTGTTGAAGTCGTGGGCGATCCCGCCCGCGAGGCGGCCGATGGACTCCATCCGATGCGCGACCCTAAGCTGCTCCTCGTTGTGCCGCTGCTCGGTCACGTCCTCGGCGTGCAGCAGGACCATGTCCGGCGGGACGAAGCCGTAGGTGGCCACCAGCCGCCGCGGCGCTGGCGCAACGGGAAGAACCGAGTCGATCTCTCGCCGGATCGACAGGCGTTGTTCATGGCAGCGCTCGATGTCCGCCACGAGATTGGGAATGGCGTACGGCAACTCGGCTGGGCTGCGGCCCAGGAAATCGGAAATCCCACCGCTGGTCACCACGCGGGCGGCCTCGTTGAAAAAGCTGAGGACGAACCCGGTCGCGCGATGCTGCCATACCAAGGTGGGGTTCGGCAGGTGATCGTAGATGGCCCTGATTCTCGCCTCGCCTTCTTGCCGGACCTTCTCGGCCAGCTTACGCTCGGTGATGTCGGTCAGTGCGGCTCGGCACTCGCTGCCATCTTCGCCGGAGGCTGCCGCCTCGATGTGCACCCACGGTGGTGTGCCCTGCTCTGGGAAAAGCTGCACATCACAGACTTGCTTTCCTTGGCTGCCGAAGACCTTCGCCAGAAACCCGTCAAAGACAGAGCGACAACCATTGGAAACGAAGACGCCGAATCGCACGCCAACCAGCCGGACGCGCTCCAGCCCAAGCAGGCGCGCCCCAGCGAGATTCGCCTTGCGGATCGCCCCGTGGCTATCAAGCGTCAGGAAGCCCGTCGGGGCGAAGTTGTAGAGATCGGAGTAGCGCTGCAACCCCGCCTCCAGTTCTTCTCGCGCCTCCTGCAGCTCTTCGTTCTGCAACTCCAACTCGATCTGGTGAACCCGCAGCTCGTGAACCAAGCGCTGCGTATCTTCCGCCCTGTCGCGGCTTGTGGACTCCGACTGTCCCGCTTTCGCCTTCAGCCGGACCTCCGCCCGTGCGCGAAACTCTGTGGCGTCCGCCGGTGTGCGATCCCCCTTGTTCATCCCACGTCCACCTGGTTGCGCCGTTTGTAAGTGGAAAGTCACTCCTCTTCGACTATGCCGCGGTTGAGTGTACGCGCCTCCTTCCCGCTTGTCATGAATAATTTGCCGCTCGCGTTACCGAAATTGTTTCCTACCTCGAGTTGTCGCTGCCGCCGATGCTGTGCTTCCTCAACTTGTCATGCAAGGTCACCCGCGAAATACCGAGATGGCGCGCGGCCTCGCTGCGATTGCCCGCGCAAGCGCGCAAGGCATCGACGATCAGCCCGCGCTCGAAAACGTCCATCTTTTCGCGCAAGCGCGACTGGTCATCAGATGAAGACGACGGTCGATCTGGGGAAAGCAGCGAGAGATCGAACTCGCCCTCGGGAGACAGCGCCACCAGACGCTCAATCGCGTTCTGCAATTCGCGCACATTGCCCGGCCAGTCGTGAGCCGCCAAACGCGCAAAAAGTGCGTCGGGCACCTCAAACGGCGCGACGCCCAAACGCTCTGCAACGCGGTCGAGGAAGTGCCGCGCCAGCACTGGAATGTCGTCAGGCCGTTCGCGCAACGGCGGAATGTGCAACTCCACCACCGCCAAGCGCCAGTACAGGTCCTCCCGGAACGCACCGCGCGCCACATCCAGCTTGAGCTCGCGGTTGCTGGCGGCCAGCACACGCACGTCGACGTGGCGCGGCCGATCCTCGCCCACCGCGCGGATCTCCCCTTCCTGCAGCGCCCGCAGCAGCATCCCCTGCAGCGGCAACGCCAGCTCGCTCACTTCGTCGAGCAGCACGGTGCCGCCGTCGGCCTCGCCGAACAGACCGCCGCGCGCCCGCACCGCGCCGGTGAAGGCGCCGCGCACGTGACCGAACAGTTCGACCTCGGCCAGCTCGGCAGTCAGCGAGGCGCAGTTGAAGCGCACAAACGGCTTGGCCGCGCGCCGCGAGGCCCGCACGATGGCATCGGCCAGCCGCTCCTTGCCGGTGCCACTTTCGCCGGTAATCAGCACGGTGCTGTCGCGCGGAGCCACCCGGCCGACCAACACGGCCAGCGCACTCATGGCCTCAGAGGCAAAAACCAGGGTACGCGACAGCGCCAGCTCACCCCGTAAACGCTCGTTCTCCAACGTCAGGCGCGTCGCCTCGGTGGCCCGCCTGATAGCCGCCACCAGCTCGTCGGCTTCGAAGGGCTTGCGGAAGTAGTCGTGTGCGCCGGCCTTCATCGCCTCCACCGCTTGACGTTCCGAACCGTGGGCCGTGATCACCACCACCCGCGGGGCCGGGTTCTGCGCGACCAGCCTGCGCAGCAGTTCCATGCCATCCATCCGCGGCATGCGCAGATCGGTCACCACCAACTGCGCGGGCTGGAGTTGCAGACGCTCCAGTGCCTCGACCCCGTCAGATGCGACGTCCACCTCCAGGCCGGACGACTCGAGAATCTCGCGCAGGGTATAGCGGACGCCGGCGTCATCATCGACCACCAGCACACGTGGCTTCAGCATGAGACGCCGTTGGGCTGGGTGGTGTGATCGGCCATGGCGGCCATGGTACGCGCGATCGTCACTTCTCTTCCAGCGCGACCCGGCTGTTCGGATTCAGGGTGCGAGTTTGAGATACTTTTCCAAGATCCCATGTATGCGGTCTACTTCACCCCGGAGCACGCCGAGGCGCTCGCCCGGTTTGCCGGCGACCACATCCTGGGCCAAAAGGCCGGCCAAGCCTTTCACGCTGGCCAGCGGATTCTTCAACTCGTGCGCAATCTCGCCGGACAGTGTCGACAGCTCGGCATTGGCCCGCAGCGATTCCTGTCGCGCCCGAAGCGCACGTTGAATCATGGCGTCGAATGCGCCGCGAATGATCCGGCCGAGGCCGGCGACCATCAGCAAGCCGGCGCTGGCAAAGGCCGCGTTGACGAAGAGGTGCGTCTCACTCCAGCCTGCACTCGTGCCGCCCCCGAAGGCGACCAGATTCAGGTTGGGCACCAGCCCCTGCACCTCGGCGATTGCCATGGCCCACAGGGCGACAATCTGGCAGACAATCAGGACCAAGGGCGCCGGCGGTTGCATGTTGATGGCCACCACCATGGCAATGGGGAACATCACCGGCAGAAGAGGGCTGCCCAGACCCCCGGTGGCAAAGGTTGCGGCAGCCTGCGCCAAGACCGCAAAGGTCAGGTTGATGCGAATCGTGCGACGGTTGAAACCTGCTCCCCGGTGACGCCCGGCTTCCACCAGGAAGAACGCGGACGCCAGCACGATGAGCGTGCCCAGCACCCAGCGCCGCCACGGCGTCTCGTCGGTGGCCAGCAGCCACATGACTAATCCCACCAAGGCCGGCAACACGGCCACTCGCGCCCAGGCCACGCGGCCGAAGAGGCGCGACAGCTCCTCGCGCTCGATCTCGTCGAAGCCGGGATTCCCCGCGTCGGCAACCGTGGCGGGAGACAGTTCGGTCGTCGGTTCGCTCATCAGCGCATTCTTCCCAAGGCCCTGTCCAGCGCCACGCGCGCGATGCCCAACCTGCCGCGCGCGTCGGCCATGGCCACTTCGGCCTGGTACAATTTGTCGTTCGCATCCAGCACGTCAAGCGAGCTGGCCACGCCTGCTTCGAAGGTGCGCTTGGCCGAGGCGGCCGCTGCGGTGGCAAGCTCCCGCTGCTGCTCGGCCAGGCGCAGGCGCTCGCCGGCCACCGAGACATCGCGGCGGGTGTCCTGCACCTCCTGGACGATACCGAGCCGCTGCGCTTCGGCCGCAGCCCGCACCGTAGCCAAAGCCGCTTCGGCTTGATCGCGCTTGCCGCTGGCTAGCCCGCCGTCGTAGAGCGGCCACAAAGCGTCCAGGGTCAGGCGCCAGCCGTCCTTCTTTCCGGTTGGATACGGCACGTCTGCAGCGAAAACCGTGCCGCTGCCCGAGATCTGCGGCAGCCAGCGCAAGCGCGCCGCTCTTGCCTGCGCCTGGGCAGAACGGATCTGCGCCTCATGCGCCGCAAGCTCGGGCCGCCCCTGTAACGCCTCGACCACCAGAGTCTCCACTTGCTGCGCGGCCTCGCCGCTCGCGAGGGACGGCAGCAGGACCCGCAACGGCTCAGCCTTGCCCAAGAGCACGCCGAGCGCCAGTTGGCTACGCTCGCGGTTGGCGCGCGCCTGCGCCAGATCGCTCTGACGCTTGACCACCTCGGTCTCGGCCTTGAGCAGCGACAGCGGCGCCTCGGTGCCAGCCGTCACCCCACGGGCCGCACTTCTGCGGTGTTCTTCCGCCACGATCACCGCGCGTTCCGACACCGCCACGATCTCCTCGGCCGCGGCGGCCGCCCACGCGGCCTGGGCCAACGACGCGCGCAGTTGCAGGCGAGCCGATTCCGCAGTAGCCGCAGCCGCATCGGCCGCGCGCTGGATGGCCGCCCATTCAGCCCACGCATTGGGAACGATCAGGGGCACGCGCACCGTGCCCGAAACGGTCCACACGCCGATGGGCTGGATGACCAGCGCCCCCGGGTGAATGGATGCCAAGGGAGTGCCGCTGAAATCGACCCGGGCGTCTGCG
The DNA here is from genome assembly GCA_003155465.1 of Myxococcales bacterium. Next base: position 6,687 of record PMCR01000269.1, read on the forward strand.
CTGTTGCGGGCATAGCCGCCCGCCGCAACGACAGTTGGCAGAAGTGGCACCGCCGCCTGCGTGGCCAGGGCACGTGCCTCCACCACCCGGCTGCGCGCCTGAACCAAGGTGGGGCTCTGACTATCCAGCTCGACCAGCGCCTGGTCCAGGGTCAGTGCCCTCAAGGCCCGATCGTCTTCGGCCCATGTCAGATGCTCCACGCCAAGGACCAACAAGAACAGGGCGCCGGCAATTGATCGCATGTCGTGCTTGTGGATAGCAAGATCGCGGCCACGCTCTCAACGGACGAAATGGCCTCGACAGCCACCCCCGGCGCGCGCAAGAGCGGAGCCCCTTTGTGCCCTACCCTCTCCCCTCTGTGTTCTCAACCGTCGGAAACCCGAACAGGTTGTCGGAGATCCTTACAGTCCTGCGTGCACCGGCTGCCGAAAGACACGAGAAGCTCGGGCATGAAGTTTGCTGATTGGTCAGCAGACAAGGAGTCCTCATGCGAAAGGTCGCCATCGTTCTGGTCGTCCTGGTGCTCGCCCTTGGCGGCCTGCTGGCTGCGCGCCTGCGGATGCAGGATCGCGCCTTGCGCGGGGCCACGGGCGGCGCAGGCGAAATAGAGGGCACCGAGGTCGACCTCTCATCGCGCATCAGCGCGCGTGTGGCCAGGCTGTACGTGAAGAAGGGCGCGGCTGTCAAGAAGGGCGACCTGCTGGTCAGCCTGGACTGCGCGGATACGCGAGCGTCTTTCTCCGAGGCCCAGGAACGCCTGACAGCGGCGCAGGAGCAGGCACGCGCAGCCGAGGCATCGATCGGCGCCGCGCGAGCCACGCAGCAAGTAGCTGGTTCTGCCCGCGCCGCATCCGAGGCGCAGGCGGCGGCGCTGTCCGCCCAACGCGACGCCACCCTCCGGCAGGCCAGCCGACTGGACACCCTGACCGATGATGTCGCGCTGTCCAGTCGTGACCAGACCCGCGCCAGCGCCGACGGCCTTTCCCATCAGGTGGAGGCGTTCCGCGCTCAGGCTCGCGCTAGTCAGGACCAGGCCCGTGCCGCGGGCGCGACCTGGAAGGCGTCCGCAGCGCAGGCGCAGGCGGCCCACGCCAGCGCGCGTGCGGCCGCAGCCAGCGTGGCCCGCATGCGTCTGCTGGTCGACGAATGCGAGATTGCGGCACCCCGCGACGCCTGGGTCACCGAGTTGCCCCATGAAGAAGGCGAGCTGGTCGCGCCCGGGACCACGCTGGTGCGCCTGCTCGACCTGTCCGAGGTGCGCGCCACCTTCTATCTGCCCAACGCCGAACTGGCGGCTGTCAAGCTGGACGCACCTGCCGTGGCGGTGGCGGATGCCTTCCCGGGCGAGGAGTTCTCCGGCCGGGTGTCGACCGTGGCCTTCAAGGCCGAATTCACCCCGCGCAACATCCAGACGCGCAGCGATCGCGATCGCCTGGTCTATCCGGTCGAGATCGTGCTGGCCAATCGCGCTGGCAAGCTGCGCGCCGGTATGCCCGTGCAGGTCACCCTGCCGGGAACGGAGCGCCGCTGATGGTCCAAGCGCCCGCTGCCACGCCAGGCGGGACCACGATGGGCATAGAGGCTGGCGCCGCGCTGGAGGCGCAAGCGCTCGTGCGCTGCTTTGGCGCCACCCGGGCACTCGACGGTCTCAGCTTCACCGTTGGTCGCGGCCAACTCTTTGGCTTGGTGGGCGCGGACGGCGCAGGCAAGACCACCGCCATTCGCGCGCTGGCCGGATTGATCACACTCGACGCAGGTCGCGCGCTGGTTCTGGGCCGCGATCCGGCC
>PMCR01000524.1 GCA_003155465.1 Myxococcales bacterium
GCAGGCCGCCGCATTCTCCGGGAACTCATGGTTCTCGAAGAGCAGGGCCAGGCGGTAGTAGGCATCGAACTCGTCGTCGGTGGCGGGTCCAGCGACGACGAACTTGTTCAGAAAATGCTCCAACTCGAAGGTCAGGGTGGCGCGGTCAGAGGCGAGGCCAATGACCCGCACACAGGCCTCGCGGTAGTGCGGATGTGCAGGCGGGACCCTGATCAGTTGTTCCAGTTCACGGTTGGCGTCACGGACTTCACGGAAGCACCCCGCAGCCTCGAACGGCTCGCCAGCCTCGGCGAAGAAACAGGCTGCCTTCTCGGCATGGCCCAGGCGCCGGGCCAGCAGAGCAGCGCTCGACCACTGTTTGAGTCGCGAGTAGGCCTCCATCGCTGCATCGAGCCTGCCCGCGCGTTCCAGGTTGCGCGCGGCCTCCACCGAGGCGACCGCTTCCGGGGACGCGCCTTCCTTCTTCTGGTACCCGAGAAGCTCGACTCGCCCGGTGGGGTCGGCTTCCAGACGTGCGGCGTTGACGAAATCGCCCGCCTCCTGCAGGAGCCCCACCGCTCGGCCCCGCTCCCCGGTAGCCAGGAACAACTCCACCGCCTGTTGGACATCGCCGCCCCGCGAGAAGCAAATGGCAGCCTTGAGTGCGACCTTCTTCTGGTTCGCCTCAAGGCCAAGCTGCTTGCGCCGGTCGTACTCGATGCTGCGCAGAAGCGACTGTCCCGCCTCGATGAAGCTGCCGACTGACAGATACAGCCTCGCGGCGTCGTCGTATGAGCCGGCGCGGGCGTAGGCCTGGGCCGCAGGCCCCGCCTCGCCGCGCTTCTCCAGCGCTTGCGCTTCGACCAGCCACTGCTTGCGCGACAACTCCATCGCTTGGTTAGACCTCGTCGGGCAGTTCGGCCGCCATGCGCCTGACCACGTCCGGGTAGTTGGCCACGCGCAAACCTTCCTCCAGAGTGATGGTGCCTTCCTTGACGTACTGGAAGATGCAGCTATCCAGGCTCTGCATGCCGCTGCCTGGATCGGCGGTCTGCAGATAGGCATCGATCTGGTAGCACTTGGCCTCACGGATGAGGTTCGCGATTCCGATGGTCTGCAGCATGACCTCCAACACGGCCACGCGCCCCTCGCCGCTCGACCGCTTGCACAGCATCTGTGCCAACACCCCGCGCAGCAGGACCGAGACCACGCCGCGCACCTGCTCGCGCGATTCGTCGGGGAACACATCGATGATTCGGTCGGCCGCCTTGGACGCGGAGTTGGTGTGCAGGGTTCCGAACACCAGAACTCCGGTCTCGGCCGCTTGCAGGGCCACCTGGATGGTTTCCAGGTCGCGCATCTCGCCCGTCACCACCACGTCAGGCGATTCGCGCAAGCTGGAGCGCAACGCGGTCGAGAAGCTCTCCACGTGACGGCCCACCTGGCGTTGGGTGACGACGCTCTGTAGAGGCGAATGCACGTACTCGATGGGATCTTCAATCGTGATGATGTGACGGCTCGATGTCTTGTTGATTTCGTGCACCAAGGCCGCGAGAGTGGTGGTCTTGCCCGACCCAGTCGGCCCGGTGATCAACACCAGCCCATTTTGCAGCTCGGTGAGCTTCTTGACCACCGGAGGCAGATAGAGCTCTTCGATCGTCGGCAATCGGTTGGGGATGATGCGGAACACGGAGCCGATGCCGCGCGCCTGCTGAAACATGTTCGCGCGAAAGCGCCCCACCTCGGGCAGCTCGTAGATGAAGTCCAACTCCTGATCGCGATCGAAGGCCGTGCGTTGTTCAGGGGTGAGAATCTCCAACAGAAACCGACGCGCGTCGGTTTCGCTCAAGGCCCGGAAGTTGAGCGGCACCAGGTCACCGTCGTGGCGAATCAAGGGCACCACGCCGGAGTGGAAGTGCAGATCGCTCGCCTTCTGCTCCACCACCAGACGAAGGAAGGAATCTAGACGAGCCAAGGCGTAGCCCTCCTTGGGGTGGTCGCAAGGCCTCGCGGTGATCCATCCCGAACCCGCACCGTCATTCCGACTTCTCTCCCTGCGCGCGGGCCGCGGCATTGGCTTCAGCAGCCCTGGCGTCAGCCTGGGCACGGGCGCCGCTGTCCGGCCCGGCCACCACCAGCTCGAAGTTCTTCTTGTTGGCAGCCCTCATGTACGCATCCTCGGCGCTGACCAGCCCGGCCTTCCACAGACGTTCCAAGTCCCCATCCATGGACTGCATGCCGGCGTCGCGCTGGGTGGCGATCACCGACGGGATCTGGAAGGTCTTGCCCTTCCGGATGAGGTTGGCGATCGCCTCGTTGTTGATCATGATTTCGACCGCGATGACACGCCCTTGACCGTCTTTGCGCTTGATGAGGTACTGACACATTACCGCGCGCAAGGTGTCGGCCAGCAATGAGCGCACCTGCGGCTGCTGTCCCGGGGGAAACAGGCTGACCAGCCGATCGACGCTGGTGTCGACCGAGACGGTGTGCAGGGTCCCCAACACCAGATGGCCGGTTTCCGATGCGGTCACCGCGAACTGCACCGTGGCCAGGTCACGCATCTCGCCGACCAAGATGACATCCGGATCCTGGCGCAGGGTCGCGCGTAGGGCATTTTCGAACGAGGCGGTGTGGGTTCCCAGTTCGCGCTGATTGATCAGGCACTTCTTCTGCTTGTGCATCACCTCGATCGGGTCTTCCAGGGTGACTATGTGGCGCGAGCTTGTGCGGTTGATGTGGTCGATGATTCCGGCCAGGGTGGTGGACTTGCCCGAGCCGGTCGGGCCGCCCACCAGCACCAGCCCGTTCTTCATCTCGGCAAAGGTCTTCACGATCGGGGGCAGGCCAAGGTCTTCCAGCACCGGGATGCGATCCTTGACGATGCGGAACACGGCCGACAGTCCCGGCATCTGGCGAAATACGTTGGCGCGAAAACGCAGCCCCTCGGACTTGAGTGCGAGCGAAAAATCGACGTCGCGCAAGGCCTGCAAATCAGCCACCTGCTTGACGCTGAGATGGGGAGAGATGATGGTCTCGATGTCCTCGGCGGAGAACACGTGGCTGGCGAGAGGCACCACTTTTCCCATCTTCTTCATGGTGGGTCGCAGTCCGCCCGCCAGGATGAGGTCGTCGCCCTCGTTCTCGGCCAGCCCCAGCAGCAGTCGCTCCAAGAGTGAAAGCGAGGCCTTGTCGTTCGCGCCGTCCTGCGCGCCAGCGATGTTCCAGCGTGCCAGCAGCTCGCGCGCGGCGCTGCGCACGCGATGTTCCGGGTCGCGCAAGAGCGGCAGAATCGCTTGCGCCTGGCCGGGCTCGTCCAGCGTGGCCAGACAGGCCAGCACGACGAGCTTCATCTCGGGATCGGCGGCGGGCAGCAGCGCCGCCACCTGGGGCGCGGACTCATCGGCCTTCATCGCCTGCAGGGCCTCGACGCAAACCCGTTGCAGCTCGGGCTCTCGATTCAGCAGATCAACCACGTACGGGATGCTCCGGCGATCGTCGATGGCGCCCACCGCCTCGATGGCGCGCTCGCGCACCCACCAGTCGGCGTCGCTCTGTGCCGCCCGCACCAGGGCCCCCAGCGCCGCGGGATCCTTTAGGCGCGACAGCGCATCGACCGCGTAGCGCCGGACAATGTCAGACGGGTCTTGCAGGTAGCTGACCAGGTGCCGGGTGAGCTGCTTGCCCGCCATGCTCACCAAGGCGTCCATCACCCGCTCCCGCACCCACCAGTCCTCGTCGCGCAGATGGCGCAACAGTCGGGGTGCCAGCTCGCCCGTGGGATCGCCCACCTTCTTGGAGATGTCCACCGCCATGCGCCGCACGTTCACGTCCTTGCTGCGCAGAAGCCACAGGATGGTGCGCGCCAGGTCCACCTTGCCGGCCAGGGCCAGGTTGGTCAGCACCTCGGCCGCCCGCGTGCGCACGTCAATCTTCTTGAAATTGAGGGCGGCGACGACCAGGGGAAGAATCTGGTCGTTGCCGATGGCCTCGGCGGTGTCCAGCACGGCCAGCCGGATGGCATGAGGGCCCGCGTACAGCTTGCGCTCGAGGGCGTCCACCGCGCGCTGCGAGCTGAACCGCTGCAAGGCCTCAACCGCGGTCTTGACCATGTTGAGGTTGGGCGAATCGAGCACCGGAGCAATGTGCTCGAAGTACTCGTCCTCCGAGGACAGCGCCGAATAGGCTAGCACGGCCTGCATGGCCACGCGCTCAGTGGCGTCGCGCAGGGCCGGAGAGATTGCCTTGGCCGCCCCCCGCAGATCCTTGGCCATCAGCTCGGGGTCGGCCAGGTAGTGCAGGGCATGCACTTTCTCGTTGGGGGAACCCACAGCCAGGGCCGCCGCCAGGGCTGGAATGGCCACCTGGCGGCCGATCGAAACCAGCACGTCCATGGCCTCGATCCGGCCCTGGAAGCCGGGGTCGCCACACAGAGCGCCCAAGGTCTGGAAGACGGTGGTGCCCCCGATCTGTTTGAGAATGCCGGCCACGCTCCGGCGCAGGGTTCCGTCAGGTTCCTTGAGCAGCGAGCACAGCTCGACGTGCCCTTCGATGCTGTTGACGTGCGGGATGAGCGGGCCGAGCAGGGACAGGATCTGTCCGTCGGCGCCGCGCAAGGCACGGACGTAGGGCAGGAACAAAGCCTTGTCGACTACCCGCTCGGCCAGAGTGCGAAAGACGAAACAACGGTTGGTCTGGTCACGCGAATCGCCAGGCAGCCCCTTGCCGACCAGCACGCCCAGCAGGCGCTCGACGTCGTCGGGCGCGAGCGGGGGCGCCTCGCCCAGAAGTGCGTGGACCTGTGCCGGGCCGGGCCAACCGGCTGCCCGGAATCTCCTAAGCAGCTCCTTGCTGTCCATGGGTCGTCTGTGAAGCGAGAATCCGTCGGGTGGGCATGCGCAGCAAACGATCTCAACTATCGGATGTCCGCCGACTTTCTACAACTGCAAGGCGACGCGCCCGCACTGACGCGCCGCAGCCGTCGGTGAAGCGTGCGGGAGCGCTGCGCGGAACCGGAAAAGGCGATAGACTGGCGCGCCGTGATCGGCCAACGCTTTGGCAACTACCGCGCCACCGCCCTCCTTGGAGAGGGTGGAATGGGGGCGGTGTATCTCGCTGAACACCCCAGCATCGGCCGGCAGGTGGCCATCAAGGTGCTGCGTGCCGAACTGGGCCACGACGAGCAGGCTCTCGCGCGTTTCATCAATGAAGCGCGCGCGGCCAACTCCATCCGCCACCCCAACATCATCGAGATCCTGGACTCCGGCGTCACGGACAACGGCATCTCGTACCTGGTGATGGAGCTGCTGCGAGGGGAGTCGCTCACCGCGCGCATCAAGCGCAGGGGCAAGGTGTCGCCGACCGAGGCCGTCGCGCTGACCATGCAGACAGCCTCCGCGCTTGGTGGGGCCCACGCCAAGGGCATCGTGCACCGCGACCTCAAGCCCGACAACCTGTTCGTGGTTCCCGACGAGGCCAACCTCGGCAGCGAACACATCAAGGTGCTCGATTTTGGCATTGCCAAGTTGCAGACCACCGCGGCCGGCGGCGCAGTCAAGACCCGTACCGGCGCGCTCATGGGCACGCCGATCTACATGTCGCCCGAACAGTGCCTGGGCACCAAGGAAGTCGATTGGCGCAGCGACATCTACTCGCTGGGAGCCATCCTGTACGAGATGCTCACCGGCAAGCCCCCTTTCATCTCGGAAGGCTTCGGCGCGCTTCTGAACATGCACCTCAACCAAGCGCCCCGTCCGCCGCGCGAGATCGAGCCTGCGATCCCGTCTGGTCTGGAGTTGGTGGTCTTGAAGATGCTGGCCAAGAAACCGGAGGATCGCTTCCAGTCCATGGCCGAGGTCCAGTCCGCGCTGGCCGCTGCCGCCGGCCTCACGCCCGCGCCCTTCGCGCTTTCACAATCGGCGGCGGACGTCCAGAAGGCACTGCAGGCCACCGTCAGCGCAAGCGCGACATCGGTGTTGGACCAGGTCCAGACCACCCTGTCCAACACCGCAGGCGAGGGGCTGACGTCCGGAGGCACCACGGTTCGCGTGGCTTCCCGCCGCCGGGTGGTTGCCGTCGCGGTCGCGGCAGCAGCCGTCGCGGCCGTGGTCGCGTTGCTTTTGGTCGGACAAGGGAAGCGACCGTCTACCCATACCGGAGGCCCTGTCATGCAGCCGGTGTCCGTACCGGCTACGTCCGTTACGGTCGCAGCGTCTCCCGTCGCTCCCGTGCCCAAGCGCGTGCGCGTGCATCTCGAGAGCCTGCCCACCGGCGCGCGCATCGTGCGCGAGTCCGACGGGGTCGTTCTGGGCACCACGCCGCAGGACATGGAGCTGGAGTCTTCGCCTCGCCCGCTGCGGGTTCGCTTGACGCTGGACGGCCACTTGCCTGCCACACACGAGATTGCCCTGGACGCCGACGTCCGGGGCACCTACGCGCTGGAGCCAGACCGGAAGGACGAAGCTCGGCCTAGCGGAAAGAAACGTCCGTCCGCCGCGCATGAGCGTGACGAGCCCGCGAAGATGTAGGACCTAGTGGTGGTGGCCGCTGCAACTCGCGCACGCGCCGCAACTCGGCGCGAGGTCTTCGGGAGTGGCGGCGCGAACCGCCAACACCTGAACGTCGAAGTTCAGCGTGGCGCCAGCCAGCGGGTGGTTGGCATCGACGGTGATGTTCTCGTCGTCTGCTGCGAGCACCGTGACGATGCGTGATCCGTTCGGGCTTCGCGTCTGGAAGTGCATGCCCACTTCCACGTCCTGGACCGGGAAGTTTTTGCGTGGCACCTTCTGCACCAAGTTCTCGTCGCGCAGACCGTAGCCGTCCGCCGGGGCCACCGAGACCTTGAGCGCATCTCCGGCCGACTTGCCGAGCAGTGCCGTTTCCAGGCCCGGGATCATTGTTCCCGCACCGTGGACAAAGGAGAGCGGCTCCTCGCCGGCGGAGGAATCCAGAACCACGCCCTCCGCATCAGTGAGCGTGAAGTGGATGGTGACAACGGTCTCATTCCCAATCTGCATCTTGGTACCTCGAAGGGATGTTGAGATGAAAGAATACTGGGTCGATTCCCACTTTTCGACGAAAGAGTGGATCAGTACCTAGCGCAGATCGCGTCCAACTCGGCGATGCTTTGCGCACATGGACACTTCGAAGCCAGCCCTAGCGATGCCCGCGGCAATGGCCTTGCCGATGACCCCATTGGCCCCGGTCACGATGGCTACGGGCTTTTCTTCCTGGTTCGTGCGCATCATGCTGAACACTCGGGGCAGCGTCCCGCAGCCAGAAATTCTGGGCGAAGGTTGAAGCGATCCATCTTCAGACTCAGCCGCGCCCCGCGCCGAACTCCGTGACTCGGCATCCGCAGATCACCAGTGATTCTGGCGTACCAACTCGCGCAGGGGTTTGCGCACGAAGG
>PMCR01000035.1 GCA_003155465.1 Myxococcales bacterium
CGACTTCTGTTCCGCTGCCCCTGCCGGATTCACGACGACTGGTCTCCTGATGTCCCCAGAGCCGGCCGGCGCGCGCCCGTCACCGCACGTCCCATGACACCCAACTCATCCGGGGTGACCCAACCAAGCAAGAACAGAAGACCGCCATAGCCCACCACGAAGGCTGCAAACAAGGCGGCGTCAATCGCGGGTGACGAGCGCAGCAGCGCAAGCGGCAGAAAGAGCGCTCCCAGTCCCACCACTCCCACCCATCGGCGCAACGAATACCCAGCATCCAGATCACGCAGCCAGGTAATGGTGCCGACCAAGTACAGCGCCGCGACCAGCAAGCCCGCCAAAATGCGGATGGCCAGCAGGCCGCCGACATGGTCGTCGCTCTCCAGCAGTACGACCCGCTGGCCGCGCCGACTCGCTTCCAGCGCGAACGTCACACCCGCCACTCCCCCGCCGAGGATGACGAAATCGTGATTGTGGTCGGATAGCAAGCTTAGGCTGCTCCCTGCGCGCCGCGCTTGGAGGGCACGGGCGGCTCAACTTCACTTGTTGCCACGTCGGCGTCAAGTGGGACATGTAGACCTTGTGGCTGCGACAGAAAGGGCAGTAGCCTCTGCCCCACGGCTCGCCGTGGGTTTGCCATTGACCGCTCGTGCCGGGTTCGTGTTCCATGGTCACTGACGGCGGCGTGCCGCAGAAGGGCTGAAGGCCTCTACGGTTTGCTGGTGATTCGCCAGAGGTCGCCCTTCGGATCCACGCACGCGAAGGCGTCGGTGAATCGCAGGCGGAGCGCATCCTTCTGTCGGCGCGTGGGAAGGTAGACGAAGACACTCGCCGTATCCACGGGCGCGACGTCGGAGCCGTCAGCCTCCACCATGGCCCGCATCCTGACATCGGGCCGAAGGCCGTGCGCCAGGGTGATGAACCTGTTGTTGATGGAGGCGTAGACAACAGGCGCATCGGCTTGATTGATCCTGCGGATGACGCCTGGGGTGAAGTAATCGAGCCCTTTGGTCCACCACATGTCGGCGCCCACGAAGCGAAGGCAGGAGTACAGGCCGGCGGCGGCCAGTGTCAGGGTCAGGCCAAGGCCAAGGCCAAGAAGGCGTCGGCGCGTCGAAAGCAGCCTCGTCAACATGTGGGCGGTCGCAAGTTCGAGGGCCACGTAGCTGGCGAGAAGATAGCGACTGCCGCCGCCCGACCGCCAGCCGCCGAAGAGGATGTCAGGCACGGCGAGCGCGAGAAAGGGAATGATGAGCAGGCTGGTCACGAAGGCCGCGGGCATGCGTCCGGCCTTGCGCCATAGAATGACCAGGCCCGCACCAGCCACGACAAGCAGGCCGGCACGAAACGAGAACGCGACAACCGCGCTCGCGGGGACGTGCTCCATGTACATGATCGATATGTCCGTATCAAAGAAGAGGGCGCTGTAGTTGAAGGCCCACTGGGCGACGAGTCGTACGAGGCCGACCGGAGTTGCGGTCCAGTCGAGTTGACTCGACGCCGTCGACCAGTGGGCGCGCAAGACCAGCAGCCACGGGACAAAGGATGCCAAGCCAAGTGTGGCGGCGATTGCAAAGGGGGCCAGCGCGCGGGGGATCTGCCTTGGCCCAGGGGATTTCATCCAGGCGTTGGCGAGCACCCATGCGCCGTGCGCAGCGACCAAGGCCGCAAAGATAAGATGAAGGTTCAGCCCGACGGCCACGCTGATGGCGTACAGTGCCCAAAGCCAGGTGGAACCACGGCGCGATGCCTTGAGGAGCAGGGCGCTGGACGCAAGCACAACGACGGTCAGCCATGCGTAGTTGCGTGCTTCCCGGGCATAGATCACGTGAAAGGGCGATATGAGCGCCAGGCCAGCGGCCAACCAGCCAGCGCGCCGGGAGGCGAAAAGTTCAACAGCCAGAACGAAGAACAGGGGCATGACCAGAAGGCCACCCAGAACCGAGAGCCATCGGATCGCAGCAGGCGAGGAACCGGCCACGCCAGCCCATGCGCGCGCGACGAGAAAATACAGTGGCGCGTGGTGCGGATCAACGTTGGCCAGGGTCCGCAGGGTGTCGGCGGGGCCTCGGTCGGACGATGGGCGTTGGAAGCGGAGGGCGTCGTCGGGGCGGAACTCGCGGCCAGTAAGCTGCGGGCGGACGTCTTTCCACTGATACCCGGCGATGATGAGGGACGTCGAGACTTCGTCTGTCCAGTAGACCGAGTGCCCGAGGTCGTACGCCCTCAGCCCAAGCCCCGCGGCGAGCAGGGCCGTCCATGCCAGCGCCGTGCGCATCCACGGGCGCAGCCTGGCGGCTGAGGATTTTTTTTCGGCAGCCTCCACGTTTGCAGAAGCAGGGGCAATCACGCTCACGCACGCAACCTACAGCCACCCGGGTCTGCCGACCAGCCCATCAGCCCTGCATCCCAGATCATTGCGTGCGGCGCCAAGACTCCGGGTACAATGGCCAACGGAGCGACTATGGACGTCGAGCATTGCTTTCGTTGCGGCGACGCTGGTTCCAGCTGCGACAGATTGGAACCAGGCTTCCACTGTGGCAGAACGATGACGCCATGAAGGCGGATTCGAACACGCAGTTCTCGATCATCATCCCTACATACAATCGGCCATGCCAGCTCCGGGCCTGCCTACAGGCGTTGGCTCGCCTCGACTATCCTTCAGAGCGATTTGAAGTGATTGTCGTGGATGATGGCGGTACCGACCGGCTGGATACGGTGGTGCAAGAGGCTGGCGCTGGGCTCGCGATCCGTCTCTTGCATCGCGAGAATGGCGGCCCGGCAGCGGCCCGAAACAGCGGCGCGGCCATCGCATGCGGAAGATATCTGGCCTTCACCGACGACGATTGTTGTCCCCGTTCGGGATGGCTTGCGGCCTTCGAGAGAAAACTCCAGGAGGACCATCGCTGTCTTGTCGGCGGTCGTACGGTCAATGTCTTGACCGAGAACGTCTTTGCCAATACGAGTCAGCTCATCATCGACATGGCTTGCGCCCACTACAATGCAAATCCCGATCGGGCCTTTCTACTACCCAGCAACAACCTCGCTCTGTCCGCCGCCACCTTCGCGGCCGTGGGGGGATTTTCGGCCGAATTTCGCACCGCCGAGGATCGCGATTTGTGTGCGCGCTGGTCTCGGCGAGGATATCCGCTGCTGGTTGTGCCCGATGCGGTTGTGGAGCACGCCCACGTGCTCAACCTTTCCTCCTTCTTGCGCCAGCACTTGGGCTACGGCCGGGGCGCTTGGCGCTTCCTAGAAGCCCAACGGCAAAAGGGACCATCGACTATTGAGGGCGGCTTCTATTGGCGAGTACTGCGGGAGCTGCCCGAACGTTTGGCAGCCCAGCAACACCCTGTCGAGGTCGCGGCCCTGGTCGCTGTCTGGCAATTCGCCAACCTGGGAGGCTTTCTGCTCGAAGCCGTGGGGCAGGCCATGCGCCGAAAGGTTCTTCCGTGAGCTAGGTCCAGCCGGTCCGACCCGTTCTGGCTGACACCGATCGGCGTGCAGCGCGAACGAAGCCTTCTGCGATCGTCTCTTCGGAGAAGCGTTCCAAACATCGCGCACGCGCCCTGCGAAGCTTCTCGGGATTGCGACCTGCTTGCCGCTGCAATAACAACTCCTGTGCCAAAATACCGGGGACTGTGAGATCCGCGATGCGGTGGTTGTTCTCCAAGGTGAAGCGCGCACTTGGCAGGTCGTTGGCGATGATCGGAAGCTCGGCAAGGGCGGCTTCGATGAGCACATTTCCGAGACCTTCGAAGCGGCTCGCGAGGCCACTTGCGGAACGCTCTCTTCGCTGCGCCGCACACGCTCTTCCATGAGCGATCGGGGAGGAAGTCAAGCTTCTCGTGGCGCCCGTTGTTGGCGAAGATGTCGTCCAACCCAGCCAGTCACATGCGCGCAGGCGAAATAGCTGACCCACAAAGAGGAGGCTATTCCACTGCCGGGGTGAAGCCTCGGATCACGGGCTCGAGCTCATGGAGGAACACATGCAACGAGAGGAAGTAACGCAATTTCGGGTAGGTCGCATCATCACGTCGTCTTTGTGCGCCATCAGCTTGGGAATCCTGTTCCCGGCGTGCGGTTCCTCGGGCAGCGGGACCACCGCGCCAGGAGCGGGCGGCGCAACCGGGAATGAAACGACGGCCTCTAGTACGCCGGCGAACTCAGGCGGTTCTTCCGGCCCTGGCACCACGGTCAACACCGGCGGCGTGCCCAAGACCGGCGGGACTCTCAGCACCGGCGGGACTCCCAACACCGGCGGCGTGCCCAGCTCCGGCG
>PMCR01000119.1 GCA_003155465.1 Myxococcales bacterium
GCGACGGTCAGATCGATGAGGGTTGCACCAATCCGGATCCGGAGTGCACCGGCCAGACCTGCTCCACTTTCACCACCTGCAACCCCGGCGGAAGCTGTGGCTCTAGCGGTGTGTGCGGCTCGACGTCGAGCGGTGGCGGTCTTTGCGTGGATGGAAGGACTCCCTGCGCGGGACTCGCCGACTGTGCGAGCGGTGCTTGCGCCGGGGGCTCTATCTGCCTCGTGAATACGTGCTGCGGCCGTCCGGTCTGCGTGCCCACGTCCCAGTTCTGCAGCAACGCGGAGTCTCCGTCGGCGCCTCCGCTCTCGTCGCCGGCTAGCGGTCCGACCATCGCTGGCGGCAACTAGGGTACGGCGGACGTCGGTATCGCGCCTCTTGGGGACACGGGCTCGGTCCCGCCCCCCGGCGCGATACTGACACACCCGGAAAGCCGTGGCGGGAAACGCCATGGCGACGCCCGCCCGAACGCGGGCATGAAACGGCCGGTGGGAAGAGATCGTTCTTCCCCCGGCCGTTTTCTTGTACGACGCTGGAGATGCTAGAGAAACACGAACTTTCTAGTGAGCTTTCTCTCGCGCGACCCTGAGTCGTAGCCGCCAAACCAGGGTCAATGCTTCAAAGAAGATCGAGCCCGACATCTTGGACAGACCCACGCGCCGGTCGACAAAGAGAATCGGCACCTCGCGCACCTGGAACCCGGCGCGCAGGGTTCGGTAGGTCATCTCGATCTGGAACCCGTAGCCGCGGGCACTGACCGCCCCAAGGTTGATCCCATGCAGGGTCGCGGCCTTCCACGCCTTGAACCCCGCGGTCAGGTCGTGAACCCCGACTCCGAGAGCCATCCTGGCATAGAGCCCGCCCCCGCGGCTGATGATCCGACGGCCCAGTCCCCAGTTCTCGGTGCCTCCGCCCGCCACATAGCGCGACCCCACGGCCATGTCAGCGCCCTCCTCCAAGGCCTGCAGGAGCCGCGGCACATCGGCCGGATTGTGCGAGAAGTCCGCGTCCATTTGCACGATTCGTTCCCAGCCTTCCGCCAGCGCTGCGGAAAAGGCATGCAGATACGCGGCCCCCAAACCGGCCTTCTGCGTCCTGTGCAGCACCCGGACCTGCGGATCGCGCGCCGCGATCTGGTCGGCCAGAACGCCCGTCCCGTCCGGCGAACTGTCGTCGACAATCTGAATCGTCGCCTCGGGCACCGCGGCCCGCACGGCGGCAACGATGGGTTCAACGCATTCGCGCTCGTTGAAGGTTGGGATGACGATGAGTGTTCTTGGCAATGCTGGCTCTCGACGGTGAAGAGGTTCTTCTGGACTCTAGGTGTTGGGCGCGCGGCCTGCGAGTGCAGCACGCACATCGGCCTCATCCGACCGTACCATCATTTCGATAAGTTCGCGGAAGCGCACACGCGGTTTCCAGCCCAGCTTGGCGGCAGCCTTGCTGGCGTCACCGCAAAGGTGGTCCACTTCGGTCGGACGCAGGTAGCGCGAGTCGGTCTCGACGTACTTCTTCCAGTCGAGACCCAGCGCGCCGAAAGCAACGTCAAGAACCTCCCGCACCGAGTGTGCTTCACCCGTCGCGATGACGTAGTCGTCAGGCCGGTCCTGCTGCAGCATCGTCCACATGGCCTCGACATAGTCGCCGGCAAATCCCCAGTCGCGTCGCGCGTCCAAATTGCCCATGAACAGCTTCTTGTCGAGTCCATGCATAATTCGGGCTGCTGAGCGCGTGATCTTGCGNNGAGCCCATGCAGGATGCGGGCTGCCGAGCGCGTGATCTTGCGCGTGACGAACGGTATGCCGCGCCTGGGAGATTCGTGGTTGAACAGAATCCCACAGCAGATGAAGAGGCCGTAGGCATCGCGGTAGTTCTGGCACAGTTGGTGGGCAAACACCTTGGCGCAGGCATAAGGGCTGCGCGGCCGGAACAAGGTGTCTTCGTTCTGCGGCGGCGGCGACGAGCCGAACATTTCGCTGGAAGAGGCCTGATACAGCCGGCAGTGTGCACCCTTGTCGCGCACTGCCTCGAGCAGCCGCAAAGTGCCCATTGCTACCGTGTTGGCTGTGTAGTCAGGCACGTCGAAGCTGACCCGCACGTGACTCTGCGCGCCCAGATTGTAGATTTCCGTCGGTTGGACGGTTTGAATGATGTGGTTGATCGAACTCGCGTCGTCGAGATCGCCAAAGACCAGGCGCAGGCGGTAGTCGGTGCTGTGCGGATCCTGATAGATGCGATCGATACGTTCGGTGTTGAACGAGCTTGAGCGTCGGATGACGCCGAAGACCTCGTAGCCCTTGGCCAGCAGAAGCTCGGCCAGGTACGAGCCGTCCTGACCGGTGATTCCAGTGACAAGCGCGCGCTTCATGGCGTTCCCTTCTCTTTGAACGAACTCATTGAGCTTTCATACCGCAACATCGCGAAATGGGCCCAGTTTTCCCCACCTACTTCCCGCGACCTGGCGCCCTGCCCGGCCCTGCTCCTGCGTCGGCAGCGCTGCCATTCATGGCCTCACGGAGTGAGCGTTGGAAAGCCACCACCTTGGCTGTCAGGGCGGTCAGCTCCTCCAGGGCTAGGGTGGCGTCCTTGGACTTGGTCGACACGCCCCCAACCTTGACGGTCGCCCCGAATGTGGTCACCACGAAGATGCGAACGGCCTCGGCGCGCTCGGCCGGAAAGGCGGCGCCGTAGAGTTCGACCAAGTCGATCACGTCCCGGGGAGTCTGGCCGCGCAGCACGGATGTGGCCCAGGCGCCGAGAAACTTGGCCTGAAAGTTCCTAAACGTCCCCAGCACGGCCGCCGGGCTTACGCCCGGGAAAAAGCGGCCCCCGGCGAATGGCGCGTAGAATGCTTCGGGCGCCACCCGTCCAGCCAGCGCGCGCGACTGGGCCATGCGGTAGATGACCGTGGCTGCCGCGCCCGGATCCTCGATCAGGTCACGCGCGTCGCGCAGGGTCGTTCCGTTCTGCTGGAGGACATATCGGTTCTCGCGCACGTTGGCGAAGATTTCGCGTTGTGCGGGTGAGCCTTCTTCGACCTGGACCACGCCAGCCGGGCCCGAGCCCACCCGCCACTCGCGCGCGATGACTTCCATGGCGATGCGGTAGCCTTCGATGAGAACCCGCGCAGGCGCGGCCCCATCCGAAAGAGCCCCTCCGGTGCCGACGAAATGCGCGACATAGGTGGCCAGACGGCCGGTCAGGGTCTGCACCAGGGCTTTGTCAGCAGCGGGATCGGCGGGTAGGCCAATCCACGGCAGGCGTGGGCGCGCTTGCACGCCACCGAAGGTCTTGGGCAAGGCCAATCCGATTCCGTAGGGCTGTCGCTCGATCCCCAAAACCAGACAGGTCGGCTCCGCGGCATTGCGGCGCGCCGCTAGCGTGAAGGATTGGCCATCGGCGCTGGCCTCGCGGATGAACTGCTTGGCCAGGTAGGTTGTGCGTACCATTTCGAAAGCGAAGCTCGACTCAAGCAGCCCGGGAAGTGGTTGCACCGCCTCATCTCTGATGCCCAGACGGCGCACGACAGGAAGTGCGCCGTCCAGTTTTCCCGCGACCGGCGCGAACAAGATGTATGAATCGGCGGGACCGAGCGGCTTGTCGGGATCGGAGCGACAGCTGCCTGTGGCCACGACCGCGAGGCAGGCGGCGAGTGGGAGGGATGGTCTGCACATCGCCACCTACTCTATCACCCTCTGACGCGATCGCGCTGCATCGCGGAAGGGCCGGCGGTGTGTCGTGCCGAATATTTGCGTCCTGCTCCTTCGCTCCTTGGGGCGCGCGTAGCCCAGTCTTGCTGGGCGGAGCGAGAGGGGCCAGGGGAACTGCGAGCGAGAGCGAGCCAGTCCCCCGCAATACAGAAGGCATTGATTTGTCGAACGAAGCCAACGAGGATCAAGCGAAGATCCTCGCAATGCCCATACCCCGCGCCAGCGCTCGCCTTTGCCCGGCCCTGCTGACCGCGTTCCTGCTCGGGACCCTTGCCCTGGCTCGACCCGCGGCGGCACAGGGCGCCGCTGTGCTCCCTGACCTCGGCGCCCCGCCGGAACTCAGTGTAGAGGCCGCTGCGGTGTCGATGCTCCTCCGCTCCTACCTGAAACCTGGTGAACGCCACCTGGTGCCACGGCACGAGCTAGCCCTTGCCATCGAGGCATTCACGGGCCGAGCCCCGCGCGGCAGCTTGGCGGTGACACAGGACCTGGCAGCTCGGCTTGTCGAGCAACTCGGCGCTGATCGGATCCTGGTCGCGCAGTTGCAGCAATCATCCAAGCGCCTGATGGCAACCGGCCTGATCTATGGTCCCGCAGGCAAGCGCGTTGGCCGTATCGCGGTGGGCGTGGCCCTGGGCGAGATCGGCGACATGGCTCGCCAGATCGCCCTGCGCCTGGCCCCGTCCATCGGGGCCACCGTCGTCGATGGCCCGGCCATAGGGCTGGCTGACCTGCGCCCCTTTGTGGCGGCACAGGAGGCGCTGCTGGTTGGCGACGCAGCCGCCGCGGCACGGGCCATCGAGGTCGCGCTGCCCAACACGGCCGCGCACTTGTCGGCCGCGCTTGACGTTCTGCGATCTTTGGCCGAGGAGCCTGGCTTGCCCAAGCCCACGCGCGTGCAGGCGCGCTTGCTGATGGGCGACTGGGGCGCCGCCGCTGAGCTGGCTGACGATGGGTTGGCGGCTGATCCCAAGAGTGTCGTCCTGCGTGCCGCGAAGGCGCGCGCCAAGGTCGCCCTAAGGGAGTTCGACGCCGCTGAACGTGAGCTCGACATGCTCAAGGGCGCGGGTAGCGTGCCGGCCGTGGTGGTGGCGAGGGCCGCGCTGGCCATCGAGCGGGGCGATCCTGTCGAGAAGCGCGACGAGGCGATGTCCCCCTTGTTGGGCCGGCCCGCCTCTGAGTGGCGACTGGCCCTGCCTCTCTTGGCCGCATCCGCACCCGGGACTTTTGGACCGCAGGTGGAGTCGGCTGCACTTGCGGCCGCGCAGAAACTAGCTCCGCAGGATCCAGGCCTGGCGTCCACTGTGGCTGCGCGCGCCTTGACCGCTGGCGCGGCGGTCAGTCAGGCCGCCCCTCTCATCAAGGTTCAGGACTTGAGCGCGGAACAAGTCAGGGCGGTTGGCGCTCGCCTGGACAAGGTGGGCGGGACCGACCCGGCAGCGGCGGCGCTGAGCCAGGAAATCAAATCACGCCAAGTCGAATCGGAACAGGCCCGCGCCTCGGCCCGGGGGCCGGAGAGGCCCGTGGGGCCGCCCTCGACGCTGGCGCGCAACCTGCACACCCTGCTGCAGAAGTTCGATCTGCTCTACGAACCGACGCTGACCGCGGTGACCATCGCGCCTTTGCCCGGAAGCGGCCAGCCGTTCTACTGGCCCTTCATGGTCCGGCCGGAGAGGCTTTCAGGCGGATTGCTTGAAGCTCTCATGCGCCCGCCCTGGGAGCTTTCCGCCTCACGCTCGAAGATCCGCACCGAGGAGCTTGCTGCCAGCAGAGCCACGGAAGACGCGCTGGCGGTCATGGCGCACGACATGGGCGGCGAAGCCGTGCTCATGTACCGCATTCAGCCGGCCGGGCTGGCCCCCTGGGTGAACGTCGACTTGATCCTATTTGACGTTGCCAAGCAGAAGGTGCACAAGGCCAGCAGCGCGCTCATCGGCCGATCCACCGGCCTGGTGATGGTCAATCCTTTCATCGTCGGCCTATTCGTGCTGGCGCTGATCGGATCGGTGGCGTGGGTGGTCGTTCTGTCGGTCCGCGGCGCAATCGTGGTACGCGTGCAGTGGGATCCGGATTCCAAGGAGGAGATGTTTTCGATTCTCATCTCACACAGCAACAAGACGCCGGTGATTGAGAACCCCGCGGTCTACAAGAAGAAGCTGGACTGGCTGGGCCAACGCAAGCGGCGCTTCGAGGCTTGGCACGTCGAGCGCAGCACGACGTTTCGGGGCATTCCCAAAGGCAAGTACTTCGTTCACCTTTACGGTATCTACACACGCGGTCGCCAGGTTTTGGTCTTGAGCGAACCCTATGAGACGGTGGAGGTGGTTCCTCGCAAGACCGCGTTTGTTGCCTTCAACCTTGAGGCGTCCGAGGCGGAGTTCAAGATCGCGGTGGTCGACGACAACGGCGTGGTCGAGGGGGCACGCGTGTGGGTCGACCAGGATCGCGCCAGGGCGGTGGGCACGCCGAAAGAGGGCAATGTCACCCTGAAGGTGCCCAAGGGCTATCACATCATCCACGTGACAGCGCGGGGGATAAATGTGGAACGGCCGTATCACGTGATCAAGGCCAAGGTCCACGAGATGACCATCAACCTGGTGTGGGAGCGACGGCAGGAGCACGTCTCGCGCGCGCTTGAGCGACAGGTAGACGACGCCCTTCCCTACCTCACCATGTCGCGCAAGCCGCAGGCCCCAGGCACCTCGCCGGGCGCAGCCACATCGGCCGGCCAGCGACCGTCCGCCAGCCTGCACGCGGCGCCGCGTGCGACCAGCTCGGCCACCACGACGGCCGCGAGCAGCGACGCGATCGAGATCCCGTCCGCAGGCGCCGCCTCGGCCAGCCCGCCGGCAGGGAGCATTCAAGGGCCTCTCGGCCGCCCGCCGCAGGCGTCAGCCGCCCCGGCCAGAGCCCGGGCCGCGCAACCGACTCGCGGGCCGACGCCCAGCGCCCATCCGGCCGTCGCGCCCACAGTCCTCGCTCAGCCGGTTCCACGACCATCGCCTGCCCGGCGGCAGACAGCAACCACCGCGGGCAAAATGACTCTCCGACCGCTGGCCCCGCAACCGGTCACGCCGAGCCCAAGCGAACCGCCCGCGGATCTCGATGCGCCGGTCGACCTGGAACCCAATCCCGCCTTGCCCGTGGACCTAGGTGCGCCCGTCGATCTGGTTGGACCGTCGGGTGACGGTCCGGTCGACCTCGTGCCCCCCGCAAAGCCGCGGCGGACGCGCTGAGGCTGCTAACTCAACCTCCCCCTACGGGTTGTCGTCGCCGGCGGATGTGGGGGGCTCGACGCAGTATTCTGAGCAATCTGTCGGGTACTTGCCGGCTACGTAGTCGGCGCAGCTCATGGTTTGCGAGTTGCTTGGGTCGCACCAGCTCGGCGGCGAAAATCCCCCGGCTGACCAATCGGAGCAACTCATGGTTTGCAGGCTCTTGAGGCACGCCCGGTCCTTGCTCTCGTTGTAGATTGCCTTGAGTGAGCATCGATTTACCCGGGTGATGTTGCCGCAATTCTGCTTCTGCAACTCTGTCGTACACTCATCTACCGAGGTGTAGCTGCCGCCAAGACCCGACAGACGGTCAGACGACCCCTCGTCAACCTTACCGTCGGATGTGCAGTAGTAGGTTCTCTTGCAGGTAGCTTCCGCGTTATCAAAGCAGATGTCTGTTCCCGCCGAAGCGTTGGTGTCGCAGCCCACAAGGCCAGCTCCGAGAAGTCCAAGCATCGCGATGGTCAAAACGTCTCGCATGTTCCCTCCTAGATTGGTTTGCGGAACGGGGGAATTGTCGCCGATCTCGCTCTGCCCTACCAGTACCATTCTAGCAGCGTTCTAGCATGGCGTGCCGGATCGCGTTGTCAATGGATGAGTTCAGCAGTTCAGCACGGGCAGACGGTGCGCCCATCTCTCACCTGCCGTCGCAGCACTGGTGCCTTCTGATCTTCCGAACTACACTCGCATCGGGTCAGGGCGCGACCCAGCCCGGGACCCCGTACCACATCAGCCTCCTGTGATCCGTATGCCTAGCCACCGACGGAGATCCGCGCATCGGCGCATGCCCCCAGCCCCCACCAGCCCGCGTCGACTTTGGACTACGATCGTCGCGTCAGCCCTGGCCGTGCTTGTGCTCGCGCCGATCGTATCCAGGCTGGCCGGAGTTGGCAACGACTACGTCGGTCACCGCAACCTCGCCGTGGAGTTCAAGAATCATCTGACGCTCTACCACCCTCACTTCTTGCTTCAGGCTCTCGTGGCGGCAGTCGACGTCCTGCTGCCCGGCGACACGGAGCGGGCGATGATCGTTGCGGTTCTTCTGGCCTATGCCGCTATCGCGGCGACCGTTTCCCGAGTCGTACTCAGCCGCACTTCGTCAACTGCCATCGCTCTTACCTTGACGTTCGCCGTCCTACTCGCCTCGTCAGCAGCATTTCTCTTCCCGCTCGATCGGCACCTGTACTACGGGTACATCCCGGCCAATGTGTTCCACAGCCCGACCATGGTCGTACTCAAGCCGCTGGCATTGGTTTCTTTCGGCTACGCGACTGCCACGCTTTGGCCCAAGGAGGGGGAGAACGCCCGCAACTGGATTGCCTGTGCCCTGCTGACGCTGGCCTGCGCCCTGGCAAAGCCGAGCTACACGGTCTGCATCCTCCCTGCGTTGGCAGTTGTCGCAGTGAAGCGGGCTGCGTTCCGCTCGCAGATCGACTGGAGGCTGCTCATATTGGGCTTCGCCCTGCCCGCCCTTGCGACTCTCGCCTTCCAGTACTACTGGACTTTCAGCGACAGCCAGATTCCGGGTACCATCCCAGGAGCCAAGCACATCGTGTTCGCGCCGCTGGCCGTCATGAAGCGGTATTCCTCGTGGTTGGCGGTCAAACTGCTTCTCTCCCTGCTGTTCCCCCTTTCAGTTCTTGCCATCAATCTCCGCAGGGCGCGGGAGGACTCTGCTTTGATGCTGGCGTGGGTTCTTTTCGCGGTTGGCGCCGGGATAGGGTACTTGCTGGCAGAAAGTGGGCCGAGAATGATTCACGGGAACATGCTGTGGAGCGCCCAGATCGCGATCTTCATCCTCTTCGTCCAGTCTGCAGCCCACATCGCCGCGTATTTTGGCGGTGCCCTCACAACTTCCACGCAAGCGGAACGGCGGCGGGCGATGGCAAGCTTCGGCTGTCTATTGCTGCACACCACGTTTGGGATCGCGCTCTACGTCGGGGAGTACGCCCGGGTCTCAAGATTCTGGTAGCCGGGTTCCATCAGCGAAAACCAACGTTGGCAGCGATTCGACGGCTCCTGCGCTTCCAGCGCGCAGAAGTCCAGAAGGTTTGGTCTTCAAGCTGCCCTCTTCCTGTTGTGACCCGCACGCAGAATGGAAGCACCTGCCTTCATGGCCAGGGACCGTCGTGGCATCTATTGCCGACGAATTTGGCCCGGCGCGCGATCTGTACTGGCGCATCCAGCGGCCCTCGTCAGATTCGAGCTGGTTTTGCTGCTGTGCACTGGCCTAGAACCAAGTACGCACTCTTCGGTAGGCTTGTCTTGCGGCTTGGCGTCACTGGTGTCTCGGAGGTTCGCATCGATCAACGGAGGAGTCTCATGAAGTACCGCTCTGCTTGCCAGGCCAGCTTGGGGCTCTCGCTGCTCAGGGCTCGACTCATACGCCGCGAGAGAGCGATTGGACGCCGACTTGGCTCCGGCCACGCGCTCCTCTGCGCGGCACTGGCAACCTGGTGCCTGGGCCGCGGAGCCGATGCTCTTGCCCAGACCATCACGATCGATGGTACCGGAGCCGGGCGCACCTATGACGGAATCGGAGCGGTGAGTGGCGGCGGCGGAACTTCCCCCCTGCTCAGAGACTACATCGAGCCCCAGCGCACGCAGATTCTCGACTACCTCTTCAAACCGAACTACGGGGCGGCGCTGCAAGAGGTGTACATCGAGATTCCCGGTGACGGCAATTCGACCCAGGGGTCGGAGCTGAGCCACATGCACTCGAAGACCGACGAGAACTACGACCGTGGCTACGAATGGTGGCTGATGGAAGAGGCAAAGAAGAGAAACCCGTTGATCGTGCTGGATTCCGCAGCGTGGTCGGCTCCGGGGTGGCTCGGCAGTGGCAACTTCTGGTCGCAAGACACGGCAGACTACCTGTCCAAGTGGATCATGGG
>PMCR01000317.1 GCA_003155465.1 Myxococcales bacterium
AAGGTGAAGCAGCCCCACAGCAACAGATACGCGCCCACCGAGGCCTTGTCCGGGGCCGCGGCCCACCCCATCTTGGGCAGGAGGAGCATGACCGCCAGGCTGATCCAGAACAGGCCGTACGAGGTGAAGGCCAGGGTGCCGAAGGTGTTGCGCTTCTTCCACTCCATCACTCCCGCGATGACCTGCCCCAGCCCGCCGTAGCACAGCCCCATGGCCAAGATCATGCTGGACAGCGGGATAATTCCAGCGTTGTGCAGGTTGAGCAGAACCGTGGTCATGCCGAATCCCATCAGGCCCAAGGGTGCGGGGTTGGCGGTGGTGTCTTTGATAGTGATCTCGGTGCTGTCCATGGATGATCCTCACTGCGCGATCGCGCGTCTGGAACTGATCCTGCGTCGCCCGCTGTCCGCACACGAAGTCCGGTTCTCCCCGCAGGCGTTAGGCATGGTGCCCGTCCCCTGCGGCTCGGTCAAGACCGACCGGACAGACTGACCGGCGACCTGGATTCGGAGTCGGGGGCCGCGAAACCGACCCCGCATCACGGGTGCACGGCCGCGCCGTTGCCAGCCGCCTGCAACTCGATCAGTTCCAGCAGCTCGGCCACCTGGAACGGCTTGTGTATGCAGGCCAGGCCCGGGCTTTCCAGAAACCGCCGCGCCTCCTGCGAGCAGGCACCACCGGTGATGAAGATGAACCGTCGGGCCAGCTCGGGCCAGCGCTGCCTGACCGTCTCGAAAAGCTCGGACCCGGACATTTCCGGCATCTGCAGATCGCACAACACCACATCGAAAGAGCGATCCTGGCCGAACAAGCGCAGCGCCTCCTTGGCTCCCAGTGTGGTTTCCACGTCGTGGTGGCTGATCAGCATGCGGCGGTATGCCTTGAGCAGCAGCGCTTCGTCGTCCACGGCCAGCAGGCGCCGGCGCTGCATGGCCTTGTGCGAGGGCAAGGTCTTGGGCCGCTCAACCACACCGGCGCCAGCCGCCGGCAGTCGCACGCGAAACAGCGCCCCGCGGCCCGGCACACTCTCGGCGGTCAGCTCGCCACCGGCGGAGCAAACTATGTCGCGCGAGATGGACAGCCCAAGTCCCGTACCCACCCCAGGCGGCTTGGTGGTGAAGAACGACTCGAAAATGCGTGGCATGACCTCGGCGGGGATGCCCGGGCCGTTGTCTTCCACCTCGATCACGACGCGGTCTGCCTCGTCGTAGCTGCGCACATACAGCCGGTTGCGCTTGGGATTCCCCGCAGCCAGGGCATGCGCAGCATTCATGATCAGGTTGAGGAACACCTGCCCCAGCCGGGCGGCGCTGGAACGCACGCGGCGGGTCGCGCGCAGATCCCTTTCCACCTGGGCCCGGTAGCGGAGCTCGCTGCGCAACATGGTCAGCGACGAGTCGACCGCGGCGTTCACGTCGGTCAGCAGATCGGCGCCTTCATCCACGCGCGAGAAGGCGTGCAGGTCACGCACGATGCGGTGGATGCGGGCCATGCCCTCCTTCGACTCCTGCACGATATTCATGGCTTCGAACAGAATGTCGGTCGACCCCAGCTTGGACGGGGCCTTGGGGTCTGCCTTCGACTTGCCACCAGACGCCTGCAGGAGTTCAGCCAGGGCCTCCAGGTTGGCCAGCACGAACGAGGCCGGGTTGTTGATCTCGTGCGCCACCCCGGCGGCCAGCATGCCGATTGAGGCCAGCTTCTCCGACTGCAAGCGCCGCACCTCACGGTCGCGCTCTTCGGTTACGTCGCGCACGTAGAGCAGAACCCTCCTCCCCGCCGCAGGATAGGCACGCGCCTCGAACTGGAGCCCGTGCAGGGAGAACCTCCGGTCCAGGGTTGCCTTCGTGCCGGCGGCGTCGCGGGCCAGGCCAGCCAGCCTCTCGCGCATGGAAGGATCCGTCCCCGCCTGGGAGGGGCCTCCGGAGAACAGGCGCTCGCCCGAGGGCAGGCGAGCGGAATCCGACTCGCCCCGCATGCGACGGAGGGCGTTGTTCTCGATCTGCACATGCCCTGACGTGTCCAGCAACAAGAGGCCATCCTCGATGACGTTGAACGTGTCACGAAGTGCGTCGCGTTCGGCACGCAACTCGCCAGCCAGCTCTTCCAGTTGGCGGGTACGTTCCACCACCTTGCTTGCCAGCTCAATGTTATGGCGACGAACCTCATCAGCGAGTGCCTTCGAGCGCAGAATCGATCCCAGTCGCGCAAGCAGCTCAAGCGGCTCGATGGGCTGTACAATGAAGTCAGCCGCACCCATGTCGAGGCCGCGCAACCGGTTTTCCACTGGGCTCTGCCCGGTCGCCAGAAGGACAACCGGTACGTCCGCGGTCTTGTCATCGGCGCGAACGCGCCGGCACAGCTCGAATCCGTCAATCCCCTGGATACTGGTGCGCGCGAGCACCATGTCTACGCCGCCCTCTTCGACCAGGCGCAAGGCCGTGGCCCCGTCAGGTGCATCGACGATCTTGTGCGTGCTCAACGACCTCAGCGCGTCCTGGACCGCGGCGCGGTTCTCACTGTCGTCGATAACCACGAGAATGCACGCCATCGCCCGTCCTGCTTTCTACGCCACGCCCGCCGAGTCGATCAAGCCTGCGCGCGCAGAAGATGGATGAGTCTCCAAGCGCAATCCGCGACTCCGCCGCGCTCGTCCGTGGGCTGCATCTGGTCCATTGCTCATGGAGCGGTTCGAGCGGCCATTATCTGACGGAAACCCACATCTTTTCAAGCCCGGTGCGTGGATGTGGGATAGCGTGGGGCGCAGTCGGCGGACACGACCCTCTCCGTGACAAGCGTTGTATAGTCCCGGTTGATGTATTCGGCTAGGGCGGTGGCAGCCGTTCTCGGTATGAGCGTGGCGCGTCTGCGCTCGTACCTGCGTGCGGGCGTCGTCACCCCGACCCGCAACGAAAAGGGCGAGATGCGCTTTTCGTTCGAGGACCTGGTGCTTCTGCGCAAGGCCGAGGGCCTGGTCGAGCAGCGCATCCCGGCTCGCCGCGTGCGCGATGCCATCAGAAGGATACGCGAGGGTCTGCCCGCCGGCACCTCGGTCCAGCGGGTTGCGCTTTCCGGTGAAGGTCAGTGCGTGATCGCGGACGACGGTCATCACCGCTGGCACCCCGAATCCGGCCAGACCGTGTTTGATTTTCAGAACCCATCGCCCGACCAGGGTGGCGCCACGGTTACGTCGCTGAGAGACGCACGCGCAGCCCCCGCTGCGCAGCAAGAGCCGCCGCTCACGGCACGCGACCTCTACAAACGCGGCTGCTTGCTGGAAGCCACCTCACCCGATGAAGCTTGCGATGCCTACCGAGCGGCGCTGACACTGGAACCGGAGTTTGCGGATGCGCATGTGAACCTGGGCCGACTGCTGCATGAGGTGGGCGATGTGTACGCGGCCTTGGTGCACTACCGGGCCGCGCTCTCGCTCCGCGCCTGCGACACCACCGCGGCCTTCAACGTGGGGGTGGCACTGGAGGACCTGGGCGCCACCGTCGACGCGATCGCTGCCTATCGGCGCGCCCTGGAGTGCGATCCCCGCAACCCCGACGCCCACTACAACCTGGCGCGCCTCTTGGAACAATACGGGAAGCCGGACTTGGCCGTACGCCACCTACTGCTATACCGTCAGTTGACCAAGAAGCGTTGATGACAAGCTCAGGCCCAGAACAGAATCGTCGCCCCAGGGCGGCGGAAACCATCACGGCAAGCAGCGCCGAGGACATGCGGCGCCTGGGCGTACGTCTTGGACAAGCGATGGGCGTGGGCGACGTGGTGGCACTGGTCGGCCCACTCGGCGCGGGCAAGACAATCTTCGCCCAGGGGTTGGCGCAGGGATTGGGCGTGGCCGCCGGGCGCCATGTGGCAAGCCCGAGCTTCGCCCTGGTCAACGAGCACCCGGGCCGCACGCCCTTCGTGCACGCCGATTTCTACCGACTACGCACACGCGCCGAGCTGCCCGAGTTGGGCATGGAAGAAGCCTACGATCGCGCTGCCACCGCCATCGAATGGGCTGACCGCTTCCCCGAGGCCCTGCCGGCNNCGCTGGCCCCGGCATCCTTATGGTAGTGATGTGGATATTCTCCAGGTAGTCTTCGGCGATTTTCGCCAACTGATGCCGCGGCCCTACTGCGAGATCGTGCTGGTGGCGACGGCCTTCCTGTGCGGCGCCCTGGTGGGCTTCGAACGCGAAAAGGGACACAAGCCCGCCGGCCTGCGGACGCTCATCTTGATCTGTGTCGGGTCGGCGGTCTTCACCGTGGTGTCCGCCAGCCCGGCTTTGGGAGGCCACGAGCCGGCACGTGTCGCCGCCCAAATCGTAACCGGCGTCGGCTTCTTGGGCGCAGGGTCCATCCTGCGCGACCGCCATCACATCTCCGGTCTGACCACGGCGGCCACCATCTGGGCCTGCTCGGGCATCGGCATGGCGGTGGGCGCCGGCTACGCGGCGGCGGGCGTGGTTCTCTCCGTCGCCGTGCTGTTCACCCTGGGCTGGATCCGCCGTCTGGAGTTCATACTCAATGGCGCGTGCCAGGTGCGCCGGGTGCTGGTCGTGTACCAGCCCGGCCAGGGCAAGACCCGCGCGCGCATCACAGCCCTGCTCGACGAAGCCAAGGGACACATCGCTACCGGTGAGGACAAGCAACGGCCGGAAGGCCTGCGTGAGCTCAGCATCGAATACTGCGACGTCCACAGGGACCACCGCTGCGTGCTGGCCCAGTTGGCGGACGTGCCCGGCGTGGAAGCGCTGGAAACCGTCGCGTAGTGCGGAGTGGCTGGAGCTTGTCGGGTAATTACGGGCCGCCCGCCGGGCCAGCCCGCGGCTAGCGGCTAGCGGGTCGCGTGGGCGAGAGGGTGAGCGAGTTCGTGTGGGGTGCGCGGGAGGCGAAAGGCGTAGGGCGAGGGCGTGAGCGCTCCGGGTGCCGCGGGCCGCGGGTCGCTCACCCTAAAGGGCTTCGGGACAGACAACCCACCCCACCCACCCCTCGCGCTTCGCGCTCGCCCGTCGCGCTCACGCCAGCCGCCCACGCTAGCCGCGTTCCGCTGGCCGGTGTGCACTGCCCCGGGAGCATCCCACAGGCTCTGCCGCTACGGCTTGGAGACCAACTCGCGCAGGTCGGCTTCGCTGCGACGGACGCCGCCATCTTCGAACCAGATCACGAAGTCGCATCCTTGCCGCCATCGCGAGCAGCCCCACCCGCGTTTGCCGGTCATCAGATGCCCCTGCCGACACCGCGGACAGAAGAGATCGCCGACGCTGTCGCGCGGGGCTGCGCCGGCCTCGCTCTTTGCAGCGGTACGAGTCGACTGTGCCTCGGTCGCCGGAGGGCGGGTGGGCTCAGACTTGTGGCCCCGCCCAGCGCCGCGTGCTCGCGCCCACTTCTTTCCCTTGCCTGCGCTCGCAGCCGGCGGCGGCACGGCACGCATGGGAGCAGCGGCCCGAATGGCGTCGACGATCTCGTGTACATAGCGGGCGATGTCGGCCATGAAGGTGTCGCGCTTGTCTTCACCGCGCGCCATGCGGGCCAGGCGCGCCTCCCAGGTTCCGGTCAGCTCAGGCGAGGCCAGGCTGGGCACCGGCAACCCGTCGATGAGCGCGATTCCCACCGGCGTGGAGATGAGATGCTTGCCTTCGCGGGCCGCGAAACCGCGCTTGAGCAGGGTTTCGATGGTGGCCGCGCGCGTGGCCGGGGTGCCCAGACCGCTGTCCTTCATCGCCGCTCTCAGCTCGTCATCGTCCACCGTGTCCGAAAAGCCGCGCAAGTCTTCTATTCCGTCACGTCCGTCTCCGCCACGTCCGTCGGGCGAGGAATTGCGGCCGGCCGAGCCTGCCTCTGCTCGCGCGATGATCTTGCCCGCGTTTTCCATAGCTGACAGCAGAGTCGCCTCGCTGTGCCGCGCGGGCGGCTTGGTCTTCTTGGCCAGCGTCTCGAAGCTGCCGTCCACCCGCTGGCCCTGGGCCAGCGGTGGCAGCACGGCAGGCTCATCATCGTCGCCCTCCTTTTTCTTGCCCTTCTTTCCCCCTACCTTGTCCTCCGCGTCCTCTCCGCCGAAGCCGGCCACATCTTGCCACCCGGCAACCAAACGTACCCGGCCCCGTGCCAGAAAGCGGTCGGGCGCCGGGGGTCGGGCCGTGACCAACGGCACCTCCTCCGCGGACGCGGCGCCTGACTTGTCCGCCTGTGCCACACGCCAATCGTTGTCGGAAACCGCGCCCGGCACGCCCGGCCCCACTCGCACCACCACCTCGGTCTGGGCGAACTCGGCATCGGGATAGAAAGCCCCGAGGAATCGCCGCACCACCAGATCGAAGATCCGGCGCTCATTTCGCTCCAGGGCGTCCAGCTTGCTGGACTTGCCCGTGGGCACGATGGCGTGGTGGTCCTGGATCTTGCTGTCGTCGAAGAAACGCTTGCTGGGCCGTGGCTGATTCGCCAGAAACGGCCGCGCGAAGGGCGCGTATTCGTCAAGTTCGGCCAGGCCGGCAAAGATCCTCGGCAAGGTCCCCGCCATGTCGCTCGACAGGTGGCGCGAATCGGTGCGCGGATAGGTCAGAATCTTGTGCCGTTCGTACAACGCCTGCGCCGCATCCAGGGTGGCCTGCGCCGACAGGCCGAAGCGCCGGTTGGCGGTACGCTGCAGCGACGTCAGATCGAAAAGCAACGGCGGCGGCTCGCGTGTCTTGCTCTGCTTCAGGCTCTCCACCACCGGACCGTCGGGATCGACGGCCGTGCCATGCGCGCGACAGCGATCGCGTACTTCGGTGGCCACCGGCGCGCTGGCGAAGCGGGTGGCCTTGTCCAGCGACCAAGTCGCGCCGAAGCGCGCTCCATCCGTTGTGGTGAGATCGGCCTTGCACTGCCA
>PMCR01000135.1 GCA_003155465.1 Myxococcales bacterium
GTTGAACAGCACGCGCTGGATGTTCGAATTGGCCGGGCGGATTTCTTCCGCGATATGCCAGGCGATGGCCTCGCCCTCGCGGTCAGGGTCGGGCGCCAGCAGGACTCGGGCTGCCTTCTTGGCTGCGGCCTTGATGTCCGCGATCACCTTCTTCTTGCCCTCGATGACCACGTACTCGGGCTGGAAGTCGTGCTCGACGTCGATACCCATGGTGGCCTTGGGCAAATCCTTGACGTGACCCACCGATGCTTTGACCACGTAGCCCGCGCCTAGGTACTTCTTGATGGTTGCCGCCTTGGCGGGCGATTCGACCACCACCAGGGTGCCGCTGCCGGCGGCGCGCTTCTTCGCGGACGACTTCGCGATGGGTTTCTTGGTCTTGGACGGCTTGGCCTTGGTCGTGGCTGGCACGTCAGTGTCTGGTTTGACCTTCTTGCTAGCAGCCACGTCGAATCACCTCGTATTGGTTGCCCGGGATCCTGAAAAGCCAGCCGTCCAGTTCGGCCTCGACCAGTGCCGCCATGACCGCCGGCAGGGGCAAGCCGATTCTTCGGCTGAGCACGGCGGGCGTGGCCGCTCCCTCGCGCAGGGCTGCCACCAGAGCACCCACGGTTCCGGATGGTGGCTCAGGCTCCTGCGCTACCGCAGGCTGACGCCCGGCCAGCGCCTCCTCGACGTCGGCCGCCGAAGTGACCGGCCAGGCCTGCCCCCTTTGCAGCAGGCGATCAGTGCCGCAGCTGCCAGGAACCGCCAGCACCGGTCTGCCCAACCATCGCGCCAGATTGGCGGTGATGAGAGCGCCCGATCGGTAGGCGGCCTCCACCACGACAACCGCATCCCCCAGCGCCGCGATGATGCGGTTGCGAGCAGGGAACTGACCAGCGCGCGGGGGCGTTCCCGGCTGGTACTCCGACAGCAGGCCGCCTGTGGCTGCGATACGCGCGAAGAGCGGGCCGTGACGGTCGGGGTATGTCACGTCGACGCCACAGCCAAGAATGCCGAAGGTAGGCGCGGCAGCGGCCGCCAGCGCTCCTTCATGCGCGGCAGCATCGATGCCGAACGCGCCGCCGGAGATGATGACGATGCCCTTCTCGGCCAGCTCTCTCGCAAGAACACGTGCGCGTGTGCAGCCCTCGCCACTGGCCGCCCGCGCTCCCACCATGGCGACCGCAGGCACACCGTCAGCTGGCGCACGACCGCGCACCCAGAGCACTGCGGGTGGATCGGAGAGCGCCAGGAGACGCGACGGATACCCCGCCTGTCCTTGCGCGATCTGGGCGGGTGCCTGGCCTGTCTCCTGGTCCGGGGACCTGCGCACGGGCAGCATGATCTGTCTTATCGGACGAGAATCACGCAGGTTGTCTGCCACATACATCGGGAACGCAAGCTGATAGCGCTCGCGCGGCAGAAGATCAAGCGGCGGCAGAAAAACCCAAAGAAATCAAAGGAGTTACAAGAGTCGCGGCTAGTAGCCTTTGCGCATCTCCGTGGTTTCGCCAACACGCAGCTCCTTGGAGCATCGCGCAATCCAGGCCACCGAGGCGTTGTCGCGCACATCGATTACCCACAGCTCACCCACCACTTCCTTGGGTGAACCGAGATCCGTTTTCTCCCAACTTTCCAGCACACCCCGGTAGCCATCACCGCGCCTGATGACGAAATTGCGGTTGCCGACCTGAACGCCATCGCGCCGGCCCCGGTTCAGGACCACGAAGCGCTCGGCCGCCAGAAACTGGGCTGGCGAGAATGCAGCCACCACGCGCGCTTCCAAGTTCACGTCGCTCGGACGTGGCTCGATGCGCCTGAACTGCCGAATTGCGCTGCTGATGCGGGCGCCGCGCTCGATGATGTCGACCACGTCGGTGATCGTCCCGCGTGCCATGTCGGCGCCCGCGATCTGGTCGACCACGATGTCGCCGCTGACCTTGACCAGGTAGCCATAGACTGTGCCGGTATCGGGATCCTTGACCGGATGGTCGACGTCGGTCTCGAAGATGGAATAGCGTTCGCCGGCGCGAATGGGGCGGTCCTTGGGGAAGCGCAGGTAGGCTTGGTCGCCGGAGGACAGGAGCTCCTTCTCTTCCCGCGAACCGCTCAGGGTAGCGGCCTGTGCAAGATCTCTGGGTTCGATGAAGCCGATTTCGCGCAACACCACGGCGTTGCTGGACAGGGCGGCCAGGCGACCGGATTGGGCCGGCTGAGTCGAGTCGCTTGTCGCCTTGTCGCCACCGGCAAACGGAACGCCACCCTCGCCCCCAGAAGGCCCCAGCCGAATGACGTCACCCGGGAAGATCCAGTGCGGGTTGGTGATCAGCGGGTTGGCGGCCCACAGGCGAGGCCAGCGCCAAGGGTCGCCGAAGTACTTCGAGCAGATGCTCCACAGAGTGTCGCCCTTCTGCACCACGTGAAGCTCCGGAGCCTGTCCCGTGCCTTGCCCGACTGCCGGCTCGCGTGCGCCACCTTCGTCTCCTAACCCCGAATCCAGCCCCATGACGCCCCCGGGGGGCACCAGGCTGGCGGAGGTTTCTTCAAGTCGTCTTGCGCCTGGATCCTTGCTGCCGTCGCCAAGCGTCTGCGACCCCTTTCGGCTGCGCTGTCCCGCCGGAGCAAGGGTTGGGATGGAAGTGGGGATGGAAGTGGTGTCAGCCTCGGCAGTATCCGGCGACGCGGCTTGGTCGGGCGCGTTCTTCAAGTCTTGCACTTGGGGCGGGATGCGGGTCGTCCCCCAGGTCTGGGCCGAAGCCGGCAGTGACGCCGCCAATGTGACGGATAGCAAAGCATGGAGATGGACTAGCCTCACGGGGCCTCCTCGGGAGCATGCGCGGTTTTCGCGGGCGGGTCGGCAGGCGGACGGGCATCGTGGAAGGGGTGCGCGGCCCCCGCACGGTCGAGCTCAGCCAGGCGAGCCGTTGCCAGGACGGCGGTTTCGTGTTGCGGATAGGATCGGATGAGTTGTTCGAGGGTCTGCCTGCCAGCATCGATGCTGCCGAGGGCCAGGTAGCTGTAGCTGACCTTGAGCAGGGCATCGGGGACTTTGTTGCCGTGGGGAAAGCGCTCGACCACGCGACGGAACTCACGCACCGCAGAGGTGAAATCCTTGACGTCGTAGTAGCACTCACCCAGCCAGTACTGGGCGTTGTCAGCCAGGTCGTGCGCGGGGTAGCGCCGCAAGAATTCGCGAAAACCGTCCGTGGCTTCGTCGTGCTTGCCCTGGCGAAGCGCTTCGTAGGATCGGCGGTAGAGCCTGAACGCCTCCATGTCAGGGTTGCGGCCCACGCGGACGCCTCCTGACCCCTGGCCTTCGCGGGAAACGTGCAGAGATCCCTCTTCCCGCGGCGCCGGAAAATGTTCCGCAAATGTCTGCGCCTGCGTGCCGTGCAGGCGCAGAACCGGGCGGTTGCTGTTCGATTTGGCCGCCTCACCCGCGTATTCGACATCCGCGTCGGGCGACACCATCGTCGTGGCAGGGGCCATAGTGGAGTCCGGCGTGGCTGAATCATTCTCCGGATGCAGCTTCACCGTGGGAAGCTGTGGTGTCGCCACCTTCTGTTCATTCACCTTCCGGCTTTCCAGCTGGTCCGTCAGAATGAACACGCGATTCTCCAATTCCTCAATCTGCTTGGCGTACTCCGTGTTCTTGACCCGCAGGGATTCGATGCTTCGGTCAAGCTGCTCCACCGAGGCCTGGTCGACGCCTCGATGAGCGCAGGCAGCCAGGAGCCCCACGGCTACCAGACCTATGGCGCGCTTAGCAAACGGCATACTTGATCACCGTTGGATCATAGTGTCGTTCGGCAGTTTGGTACAAAAACTGACTTGCCAAGCTCGGCAAGGCTACGCCCCCGCGCCTCATCACGCGATCTCACAATCCTGTTGACCCGCCAGGCCAAACCGATGTCCCATTGAGATCTTCATGGAGGACCCATGCGCCTGGTGTCAATCCTGCTCGTCGTCGCCGTGCTCTTCAGCGGATGCTACTCCTGGACCGCCATCAAACCCACCGAGTTGCCCAAGCTGAACGACGCCTCCTCGTCCACAGCGCGGGGTTCGCAGGGGCAAATCACCCTGGTCACCGTAGCCAAGCTCGAAGCTCCTGACGGTCGCCTTGTCGAAATCCAGGGCGAGAGCGACGCGCGCATCTCTGTCCGTGGGCAAGAACCCATGTCCTTCGAGCACCCACTTCTTTCGTCTGTGCAGAATAGCAGTCTGATCGTGCAGGCCGGAAACCGGGGCAAGACCACGATTCCCCTGCAGCAGATTCAGAGCGTGGAGGTCTCGCAATTCGAGCGCACCCAAGCCGCCCTGGCGGCGGCTGTCTTGAGCCTGGTTGCTACCGGCCTCGCCTTCTTGATTGTGTTCCACTAGCTGGCCACTGGCTGCCGCTGGGAACACGCCTTCGGCCGTGTGGAGCAGGAACCTGGCTGCTCAGCCAAACTCGGCCAAGATACGATCGGCGCCGCGCGCAAGCAGGGCCTCGGCCAGCGCCCTGCCCAGGTCGGCGGCGGCGGACGGCGAGCCAGCGACGTGTTCGCGCAGCATGGTCGCTCCGTCGGGGCGTCCCACCAGGCCCCACACTTCCAGTTTCCCCTGCTGCACGCGGGCGTTGCCTGCCACGGGCGTGCGACAGCCAGCCCCCAGGTGGCGCAGGAGGGCGCGCTCCGCGGTCACAGTGATCTCCGCCTCTTCACTCGCCAGCACGCGACAGAGGACGCGCACGCGCTGGTCCGCTGCTCGGGTTTCGATCGCGAGGGCGCCCTGGCCGATGGCAGGCAGCATGCGCTCGACCGGGATCCGCTCGGCGATGTGATGGGACAGGCCAAGACGATCAAGACCCGCACAAGCCAGAATCGCCGCGTCCACCAGCCCGTCGGCCACCTTGCGCAACCGTGTGTCGAGATTGCCGCGCAGGGGTTCGATGCACAGGTCCGGTCGCAGCGCCTTGACCTGGCAGATGCGGCGCAAGCTGGTCGTGCCCACGCGTGCACCCGCTGGCAGGTCGGCAAGGGTGGCGCCGTCGCGACTGACCAGGGCGTCGCGCGCGTCGGCGCGCGGGGGAATCGCAGCCAGCGCGAGCCCAGGGGCCAGCTCCGCGGGCACATCCTTCAAACTGTGAACCGCAACATCGATCTCGCCCGCGAGAAGCGCCGCCTCGATCTCCTTGACCCACACGGCCTTGCCGCCAGCGTCCCACACCGGCCCTTGCGGCGTCCGATCGCCAGTGGTGACGATGATACTGCGCTCGACGACCAGGCTGGGGTGGGCCGCGCGCAGCCGAGAAGCCACATGATCGGCCTGCCAAAGTGCCAGGGCGCTGCCCCTTGTGCCGATGACAACGCGATCGGAACTCACGCGACGATCTTCTAGAGCTTGGCGACTGCGGCCACAACCGCCGCGTCCGGCGTCGCGCTGCCCACCGGCTTGGCCACGAACCCGACCTCGACCTCGTAGGCAGTTTCCCCAAGGATGACCGAATTCATGTACACCTCGGCCCCCAGTGCGGAGATGGCGGCTTTCGCCTTGACCTTGCCGAGAAGCTTGAAGGCCCCGTCGCTGCCCGCCTGGGTGCTCCTGAAATAGCAGCCGGGCACCAGGCGCAGAACGATCTCTCCCCCTAGAAGCTGCAGCATCTCACCCTCGAGATTCACCCGCTCGGCGGAGAGCCAGGAGTCAACCGCCTCCTGGGGAATGAACAACTTCACGGGCATATGAACTTTGGCTCCCTCGGGGGAACGCTGCTGGCAAGATACCACCCCTTCGCGACCGCCACAAACCGTGGCGACCAGTCAACCCATCTGACGATTCGGCCTCCCGCGGCCTGCACGGCTGTGGTAAAGGAGCTGCACCATGGCGAGCCAGAACATCGTTATCGTCACGGACAGCAACTTCGAGAGCGAGGTCCTCAAGTCTTCGCTGCCAGTGTTGGTGGACTTTTGGGCCACCTGGTGCACCCCGTGCCTCGCCCTAACGCCGCATGTGGAAGCTCTAGCGCAGGAGTACGCCGGAAAGATTCGCGTGGGCAAATGCGACATCGATGCGAACCCCATGGTTCCGACACAGCTCGAGATCCGCAGCATTCCGACCCTGCTGATGTTCAAGGCCGGCCAGGTGGTTGGTCAGGTGGTGGGCGCCGTACCGCGTTCACGCATCCAGGATCTGGTCAAGAAGGCGCTTTAGTGTAGTCGCGTGGGGAGCCCATTCTAGCGACCCACCAAGAGCCACGCTAGCAGCGCCCCAGCCGCCACCGCGGCCAGCATCACGCCAATGAGCAACCCCCTGGCGGGTGGCAGACGGCTGCGACCGTCGCGAGGTTGGCCGGGATAGGGCACGCCCGCGGGCTGAACAGCAAGACTGGAAACTGGGGCCAGGGGCGAGCCCGTACCAAGTCCCGCATCCGGGGGCGGGAAAATCGGGCCTGTGGCTCGACCCCGCCCAGCGACGGTCCCGGAAGGTGGCAAGCCCGCCACCGGTTGCGAGGCGCTGGCTCGGGCAGCGGCCACGTCCGCGACGGTGTCACGAGCCGGACGTTCGGCCGCCTGCACACCGGTGCGGCGAGCGGGCCAGTCGCTTTCCTGCGACCAGGCCCGCGGGTCGATGAACCCGCCGGTGGGCCGGTGGAGCATGCCAGCTTCGATCGCCTGCCCGGCTTCCGAGCCGGGCGCGCCAACTTGTTCGTCGAAGCCGACCGAGGTGAAGGCGTCCAGTTCCTCGTGCAGGATGGTGTCGATAAGGTTGGGCTTCTTGATCTTGCCGCCCGAGGACGCCGTGGTCTGTTCTTCTTGGCAGGCGCGCACCAGATCCGCGATGTCGCGCTGGATCATCTTCAGGCCGCGCGAGAACCAATAGTGCGCCAGAGCGTCCTGCAGGTCGGTCGCGGACTGGAAGCGGTCCTCCACGCGTCGCGCGAGCGCCTTGCGAACGATCTCCTCGAACTCGGGCTCCACCTCCGGGTTCTGTTGCCCGATGGGCGGAACCTTGGCGTTGCGGACCATCTCCACCGTCTGGTAGTCGCTCTCGCCGTAGAACAGGCGCTTGCTGGTCAGCGCCTCGTAGAGCAGGATGCCCACCGCGAAGATGTCGGCCCGTTGATCCACGTTCTCGCCCCGGGCTGCCTCGGGCGACAGATAGCTCATCTTGCCTTTGACCACGCCCGGGTCTGTTGCTTCCACCTGGCTGGCGGCCTTGGCCAGTCCGAAGTCAGCCAGCTTGATCTCGCCGTTGCGCGAGATGAGAACATTCGCGGGTGAGATGTCGCGGTGGACGATGCCCAGCGGCCGGCCGGTCTCGGGATTGGTAAGGTCGTGCGCATAGGCAAGACCCTTGCAGACCTCCATGATCATGTAGATGGTCTGGCCTACGGTCAGGCGTTTGCGGATGCGGCGCCGCCATTCGAAGATCGCTTTGAGGTCGACACCGTCGACGTACTCCATGACGATGAAATACGTGTCGTCGACGCGACCGATGTCGAAGACTTGGACGATATTCGCGTGCTGCAGGAAGAGCGAGAGCCGCGCCTCGTCCAAGAACATGGTCACGAATTTCTGGTTCTTGGTCAGGTTCGGCAGGATCCGCTTGATGGCGACATTCTTGCGGAAGCCCTGCAGCGACTCCGCGACGCCCTTGAACACCTCGGCCATACCACCGGCGGCAATGCGCTCAGTGACTCGATAGCGGCTTTCGGACATCAGGCTGGCCGTGCGATTGAAGGGAGAAAACTATATAGCAGAGGAAGCCCGCCGTCGACAGTCAAGCGTCGCCACCGGGACGGACGCAAGCTTGGAGCAAGCCCGGGAGTGTCCGGGCCGCTCCAGGTCGGCAAAAAACCCTGCTCAATCGTCGCTCGTTGCACCCGCTCCGCCCATCTCCTCACCTGCGCTGGCATCGAGGGCACCGCCGCGCCCGGCTTGCTCAACCGCCGCCTCTTCGCGCTCGTGCTGTTCCTTGCAGTCGACGCACAGCGTCGTCACGGGGCGCGCGAGCAATCGCTTGAGCGAGATGACCTCGCCGCACGACTCACAGGTGTCGATGGAACCGTCGGCCAGACGAGCCAACTGCTTGTCGATCTTGCTGAACAGGTACTTCTCGCGATCATGGAGCCGCATCTCGGTGGAGAAGATCTCCTCCTCCATCGACTCGTCGATGGAATCCCGGCCGATGTTGCGCTCGTGGTTCATGGAATAACTGAGCGCGTGCTGGCCGGTGCGCGCCAGACGCTTCTTCGCTCCCTCCAAGACCTCTCGGATTTGCGCCTTTTCGCCTTCGGTCAGCATGGTCCTCCTCGCATATCACATACTCAATTGAGAGCTTCGGCAGACGAACCCACCAAGTTTAGTCATCCACCAGTCGTTCGCTAGCCTACGATGCCTTCTTCTCCCGTACGAGTTGAGGGCGGCCCCGCGATACGACGACATCGCGGGTTACCACGCATTCCGTCACTCCACTAAGCGAAGGAATCTCGTACATCACGTCGAGCATGACTTCTTCCAGGATGGCCCGCAGCCCGCGCGCCCCGGACTTCCGGCGCGCGGCCTCCTCGGCCACACTGCGCAAAGCGTCCTCGGTGAAACGCAGCTTGACGCCCTCGAGATCCAGCAGACGTTCATACTGCTTGGCCAGCGCGTTCTTGGGTTTCCACAGGATGGCCATCAGGTCGTCCACGTCCAACTCGTCAGCGGCGACGATGATGGGCAAGCGACCCATGAACTCCGGGATCATCCCATACTTGATGAGGTCCTCGGTGCGCGCCATGGCCCGCAAATCGTTCTTCGATTCGTCGCTCTTGTTGATGGTGGCGCCGAAGCCAAGGCCGCGCGTCCCCACGCGTCGGCGTACCAGCTCCTCCAACCCGTTGAAGGCGCCGGTGCATACGAAGAGGATGTTGGTGGTATCGACCTGAACCAGCTCCTGCTGGGGCCGGTTGCGTGCGCCGTCAGGCGTGATGGAGGCTTGCTTGCCTTCTAGGATCTTGAGCAGGGCCTGCTGCACGCCTTCACCCGACACGTCGCGCGTCACCGAGGGCCCGCCCCCCTTGCGCGCTATCTTGTCGATCTCGTCGATGCAGACGATCCCCCGCGACGCCTTGTCGGCGTCGTTGCCTGCGTTCCGGTACAGCGCCTTGATCACGCTGTCCACGTCCTCGCCCACATAGCCGGCTTCGGTCAACGTGGTGGCGTCGGCCATGGCAAAGGGCACATCCAGCTTGCGCGCCAGCGTCTGCACCAGCAGGGTCTTGCCGCAGCCCGTGGGTCCGATGAGCAGGATGTTGCCCTTCTGGATCTCGACGTCGCCGGCCTTGCCGTGCTG
>PMCR01000577.1 GCA_003155465.1 Myxococcales bacterium
GCGTGGAAGAAATACGAACGGGCCTCGATGATCAACATCGCGAACGAGGCTGGCCCCTCGAACTCGACGGTCTGGCGTGACCAGTACATTACCGCCGTCGGGCGCATGCGCGCGGCCGGCTATGGCGGCCTGCTGATGATCGACAGCGGTGGGTGCGGGCAAGACGTCGACGACATCGCGAAGTACGGCACGGCTGTGCTGGCAGGCGATCCGCTGCACAACATCGTCTTCTCGCTCCACGTTTATGGGGACACTCCGGACGTCACGACATTGAATACCAACCTCGATCGGCTCAAGTCCACGGGACTTTCGTTCGTGATCGGCGAGTTCGGACCTGGCCGCGACATCGGGC
Source organism: Myxococcales bacterium (assembly GCA_003155465.1). Next base: position 353 of record PMCR01000577.1, read on the forward strand.
CGTCGCCGACCAACCTGGCGCCCGCGGATGTCATGGCCAGCGCCCTGGCACGCGGAATAGGAACCCTCGCTTGGGCGGCCGATGACAACGACCTCGCGAATTCGATGGCGGACGACAACTGGTTTTGCATGTTCTACAACCTCACCAAGGCCTACACCGGAGACGCCGCCGACCTGACGACTTTCGGCAAGGTCGTGGTGAACGACCCCACAGTCGGCCTTCTCGCTGTGGCAAGGACAGCGGGCGGGTTCTGACCAGGGCAAGTCGCAGGGCGTGATCGCCCAGGAAATGGGCCAAACCTGAGCTTCTCTCGTCGCATTAGCTTGGCGCCGCGCAGCTCCAGCCGATTTGAGTGCAGCTCAGGACGTGCCAGCGAAGATCCGGGTAACGACGAGCCCCCGGCTAGCTTCTTCTGGCATTGCATCACATACGCAGCGGCCTGTTCCAAGGCCAAGGGCAGGCAGCCCAGGCGCTGGGCCACGTCCGTTGCGGCGGCCTGGTCAGCCTGGCCGGTGCGCTTCTGCAAAAAGGCAATCGCGGCATCGAGGGGCAGCTCGTGTACGTCCTGCGCGACTGAGTCTGGCCAGGTTTGCGCCCGCGTGGTCACGATGATCTGGCGCGCGGCGTGCACCGGCAGGTAGGGCGCAAGCGCGCTCGGCTCGGTGGCATTGTCGAAGATCAACAGGATGCGCTGGCGCTGTGAGAGTTGCTCGCGCACCTGCCGCACCATCTGTCCCTCATCGGTCACCACCGGCACACCCAGTTTGGGCGCGAGATCAACGTAGTCGCGGGCCAGGGTCGTGGGCTCTTCTGCGTGCAACCACCAGATGCCGTCGTATTCGCCGACATGGCGAAAGGCGTATTCGAGCGCCAACTGGGATTTGCCCACCCCACCCAAGCCCTTGATGGCCTGGGTGAGCGCGGCGGTCTGTCCCGCGGTCAGGGCCTGGTGCAACTCGGCCAGGGCCTGGTCGCGGTCAGTGAAATAGGGATTGCGCTCCTCGGTGATGTTCCAGATGGCGGGCAAGCTGCCTGGGAAGCGCGGGCCCGGCGCCACGGCGGCACTGCACGGGAACGCCGGCTTGACCTTGGGGCGAGGGTCTTCCCCGTCCCGCTTCTTCAGCTCGGCGACGATCCGTTCCCGCGCCTCAGCCTCGGGAACACCAACCAGGTCCAAATACGTACGCGGGGCCAACAGACCATCCAGGTCGCACTCCGCGATGCGCAGGGGAAGCAGCTTTTCTTTGACCAGCGCAGCCTGCCACTCTTCGCCGCACCATCGGGAATCAAGGTAGGCCGGCGACAGCAGGCAAGCCACCAGGCGGCTTTGCTTGAGGGCCTCGTTCATCGTATTGACAAAACTCTTGCCCACCATGAAGTCGTAGCCCTGCACCTTGGTCGTGTAGCCCGCCCCGCGCAGGATGAAGTCCAACCAAGACGCCCAACCCCAATCGCGGCCAGTGTAACTGATAAAGACGTCCACGCGCTCAGCGTTGCCCATGCACCATCAGGAGAACCCCAGTGCCGGCCCGCGGTCAAGCATCCCGATCCCGTTGAGTTACTCCGCGCCACGCTCACGCCGCCTTCACTTCCACTGTCAGCTTCAGGCCTGCCGAGCGAATCTGGTCCTGCAGCGCCAGCCTGACAAATTGGGCCTGGTTCTGATCGAGCGCTTGCGCAAAGCGAGCCGCCCTTTTGGGACTAACCGCTCGCCGTCCCTGCTCAATGTCGCACAGGTGTGACCTCGAAACTCCAAGCAGCTTCGCAAACTCGGCAAGACTTCGCTTGTCCGCCTCTCGCAGACCTGAAAGCGCAGCACCGAGGGTCAACGGCCCCCCCATGAGGGATTCGAGATATCTCGCCGCCTCTCGCCGAGTCGTTCCCATCGCTTTTCTAGTAGTCATGCTTGTTGACTTCCTCCACGTAAACCGCGCGAACCGTGCCGTCCTGCCGCTCCTGGTAGATGGCCCTGTACGCATCGCTCAAACGAATTGCCCGATACCCTTTCCACTGCCCCTTCAGGCCGTGGTCTCGGTATCCTGGGATGGCCCTCGCCGCCGCGAGACCTTCCACCATCACAAGATCGACCCACAGCGCGAACTTCTTGACGATGTACCCCGGTATCTTCGCGAGTTGTTTCTCGGCCGTGTTCGACAATTCGACGCGCACGCACCCGAATGTACCCCACATAGGGGAACAATCAAGCCCATCTGCAGGATGCGGTCCTGTCCCGCCGCTGCGGTGCCGAGGCGCCAGCGGCCAAGGTCACCTCGGTGCCGGATCTGATCGCTGGGCCACCCAGGGAGGATCCACGGGACCCACTCACGCGCCGGCTGTGGCGACAAGGTGCTTTTCGCCCCGGCGGTTCTTCCGCGAATGGTACCCTTGCAGGGCGTGGCTTGGAAATTTCCCATGACCATCTCAACGGCCAACTCGACATGGGCGCTCGCAGGCAGGTGTTGGGCGTGGCTTTCCATCTTCGTGCTCCTTGCCGGCTGTCAGTCGGCCTCGTCGGCGTCGAGCCGGGATGCCGCGGCGTCTGGCTTGGACGGCGCAAGAGCCACTCCTGACGTGCCGGTGACGACCGATGGGGCTGGTCAGGTGAGCCGCGCCGACGGCGGGGTGGTGACCGCTGCGGCGACCTTCACGCCGGTCGCCATCACGGCCGATGCACAGGAACTGAGCAACCCGCTGCGTGGGCAATACCGTTGGCTGGGAGTGGCACCGTATCCATCGACCTGGACCGACAACGATTCATGAAGTGGGTGAACGACAACGTCGCGCCAACGTGCCTGCGCTGGCAGGTGGTGTTTGTGCTGGATGGGCCGGTTCACATCGAGTTGCCCGCGGCGTTCGACCTGAGAAGCGTGATCGATGCCGCGGTCGTCGATGTCGAGACGCTGCATCCGGCCCAGCTGCCGTCGGGCATTTACCAGGCGCTGTTGCGGGTGGAGGACGTGCAGGCCATCTCGCCGCCCATGTTCCTGGCCATGCAGGGCCGCGACCCCAGCGGCAACTACCTGCTGGGGTCGATCACCGTGCCGTGAGCAGCGGCCCAAGCGGCGCCGCGTGCGCAGGCCAACCTCTGGCCACGGGCAGTTGGACCGTGGGCCGGCGCCTCCATGGGCACCGTCGTGGAGGGAGTTGGGCAGGTGGGTGATGTCGCCGCAGCGACATTAGCGCCGCCTCGCGGCGCCGAAAAACCCGGTAATTTCGTGGAGCTGAACGGGNNAACCGTCGGCCTCCTGAATGCCATGTGGCCGGGAGGCTGATTCCTCGACGGGAACTTGTGTCGTGGCGGGGATCTACCGTCACCAAGGGTCACGGAGCGCCATGCTCCGCCACGCACAAGTGGGGGATNNTCCCATCCGTTCCCGACACCGCATGGGCGGTTGGCAGGAGGTTGTTCACGTACATGGTGCCGCCGGTGAAGAAGCACCACGTCTGGCCGAAGAGGGGTAGGGGCTCAGGTGCTGACATACCCCCCCTGGTACCCGTGACCCAGCAACTCGGGCACCAGTACCGGCTGACCGTTCAAAACGGGACGTCATCAGTGTTGTGCGGGGGCTCGCCATCATAGGGCGCGCCGTCGTCCTTAGCGCCTTCGCTGACGACCTCGACGGTGTTGGCTACGATGTCACCGTAGACCTTGCCCTGCCAGTCACGACCGCCCAGCCGGCCACTCACCGACAACACGGAGCCGGGCTTCCAGGCAGACGCCTGCTCGGCGAGTCGTCAGAACACCTTGATGGGCACGAGCTGAGGGTACTGCCCCTGCGTCTCGCAGATGAGGGTCAGGATGGTCTTGCCAGCCTATGACACG
>PMCR01000531.1 GCA_003155465.1 Myxococcales bacterium
CCTACCAGGCCGAGCTGAAGTTCGACAGGATACGCTATCGCCTCCTTCCTTATGTCTACTCTCTCGCGGGCGCCGTCACGCACCAGGGCGGAACCATCATGCGGCCGCTCGTCATGGACTTTCGCGCAGACGGAAAGGCGCGGGATGCGACGGATGAGTACCTCTTCGGGCCAGCGTTTCTGGTGAGCCCGGTAACCACGTACAAGGCTCGAAGTCGGGCCGTCTACCTGCCAAGCGCAACCAGTTGGTACGATTTCTGGACCGGCACAAACGTCACGGGCGGACAGAGCATCGATGTGTCCGCGCCGTACGACTCCATGCCCATCCACGTCAAGGCCGGCTCCATCGTTCCGACCGGTCCCGAGATCGCGTACACGGACGAAAAGCCTGCTGACCCCATCGTGCTATGGGTCTACGCGGGAGCGGATGGTGAGTTCACGCTGTACGAGGACGACGGTGTCACGTACGGCTACGAGAAAGGAGCCTTCGCGCGCATCCCGATCCGCTGGAACGAGGCCGCTCGGACGCTCACCATCGCGAAGCGAGAGGGCTCGTTCACGGGCATGCAGAAAGCCCGCACCTTCGAGGTCGTCCTGGTGTCGAAAGCGAAACCGGTCGGCTTTTCGTTTGCCCCCAAAGCGGACAAGACCATTCGCTACGACGGTGCCGCCATACAATTGAAAATGGGAACCCTCGAAGGGTTCGCTTCGCCCTTCGGCCCCCCGCCCGCCTCCCCTCCCCGCTCGCTTCGCTCGGCCTCGCCATCCCCTCCCCCGACGGACTCCGCCGGGCACAGCCCGGCTCCGTCCACGCGCTTGAAGTTGTAGCGCCAGCGAATTCACTACTCCAAGCCGCGCGGAGCGGATAGACTTGCCCGGAGAAAAGGAGAATCCGATGCCGTCTCATATTGCTCATCAAGGAACGTCGGTGGTCGGCTGGGCGTCCACGATCTGCGGGTTGGTCTTGCTCGGATGCGCGGTTACCCAGATGGGCGCCACCGCTGCGGACCTTGCGCGGGCAAACGACCAGGCCGCACCAGGCGCGACCGTGTTCGCGGACAAGTGTGCCAAGTGCCACGGCCAGCGTGGCGAAGGACTCGCAGGCGCTTCGGCGCTCCTGGGGCCCGGCGCCCTGCCTGAGTACCCGCGCAACTCCGGAGGCTCAGGCGACACGGGGTTCATCGACGCCCAGCAGCTACAGATCGAGATGCAGGCGCGACCGGCGGGCGCGGCGTNNCGGCGTGGCGCGACCCCTTCCGGAACGCGCAGGATCTGTACAGTTTCGCGAGCACGCACATGCCCAAGGCACATGCGGGTGAGCTCAAGCCGGGCGAATACTGGGCCGTGGTGAATTTTCTCCTCGCGGCACAGGGGGCGAGACTGCCAGCGGGCGGCATCGGCCCTGCGAATGCAAGCTCGACGCCGATTCCCAGGCGTTGATGGAATTCATGTTCCGTCTCCAAAGTCTCGTGCTACTGTGCTCGATGCCAAGCCGTGACGCAGAGCGCATTAACATTGCTGCCCTTGAGACATGATCGCTTCTGTCGTGGTCGATCCACGCGGCTGGCCCGAGAAGACCACCTTCTGATCGAGGCTTGATGGTGCGTCGGCAATACCGTTCCGCGTCCCTGGTGCAGATCGCGCTACTTCTCGCGGCTGGTGCGGCGCGAGCCGAAGAAGCTGGTGCGGCGCGAGCCGAAGAAGCTGGTGCGACGCGAGCCGAAGAAGCCATGCCCGCCTTGCCGGCTGATTCCTTGCCGGGGTCCTCGCTCCCGCCCGGTCTGGGATTGGCGCCGGAGGCGCCGCCCGTGCCCCCTGCGCCAGGCGGGAGGGCTCCTTCGTTCGGCGCGCCCGCCCCGGCCTCCGCCTCGTCGTTTCGTCTCGGGGGAAAATTGTTCGGGTGGGAGGCCGTCGGTATTGGAAGGAGACCAGGCACTGCGCCGGTGGGCTATTCCGGAACGGCGCTGCACATGCCGGCGCTTTCGGCGGGCAGGAACCCATTCTGGCCTGGCGGAGGCGCCACCCTGAATCTGCAATACGGCAACTCCATTGTGACCGCCTTCGCAAGCTACTACATCAACCTCAAGAACAAGGAGTACCAGGGCTACGAGAACGCATTTCGAGGGCCCGGCTTCGGCACGGCCTACCTGCTGGTGAGTCCCCAGCCCATCGGAACACTGCGTCTGTCGTTCCGCGTGGGCGGGTTCAGCGAGATCTCCGCCGGACCTGGCCAGTGGGGGTGGGGCATCTACGGACCCCTGCTCGCAGTGCGCGGCTACGGCGAATCGACGTACGGGGAATGGGATCTGACGAGCGACCTGCACCTTTCCTTTACCCACGGCCTGCTCATTGTTCCCGGTGTGCCCGAGAGCTTCCCGCGCGGTGATTACTTCGCCTGGATCGAGACGGGCGTATCGAGCTACGTGCACCACGCTCACGTCGGACTTACTTACAAGAATCAGTACGTCGTCAAGTTGCACTACGCAGCCGACTATGGGACGGACGAGCGCACGTACCTCAACACGAACCTGAACGGGCTTCCGCAGGACGGTCAGTTTGACACCTATCTCCTCGAGACGCGCTGGCTGGGCGACATCTGGGGACAGGTTGGGTTGAGTGGTGGACTCTACGATTTCCGGCATGCCGCCGCAGTCGGCGACGGCGTATGGTGGGGCATCGACTGGACGCAAGGCGCCCGGGAAATGATGGGCAAGTTCATCGGGTCGGGCAGCCACGGAAACGGTAAAGTCGCGGTAATCAGCGCAGAGTACGATTTCAGCCTAGCACGCATCCTCTGGTCCCCGCGCAGCTTCACCGGCCAGGCCCCGGACCTACGCGTCGCCATTGCAGGATTGTTCCACGTCACGGTCGCGACCGAGGACCCCCTCTACAAGAAGGCGAGCGGGTACTACTTGGGGCTCGAAACCGAATACCGGATGACGTCGTTGTTCAGCGTAACCTTCCAGAGCTACGGCGAAAGCCGCGACAGCAACGTCGGACGCTACGCCGTCTTCAGCCTGAATCCGGGCATCGCGTTCCACTCCGATTGGTGGAGCACGGATCGCATACAACTCATCTACAGCCGGCGCTACTACAGCACCGCCGCCGACCCCAACTCCGCCCAGCCGCTCGACCATCACATGATCGCGCTCGGGGGCTACATCTCCTTCTGAACCGAAAGCACTCGACGATGCAAACCTTCCTCTCTGCACCTCGACACGACCGGAAATCGCGTGGGGAGAGGCCGGCTCTCCCTTCAGGGACTTCGGGCCTGCCCGCCACCCTGCCCACCCCGCACACTTCGCGCGCGCCCTCGTTGCCGGCCGCGTACCATCGCGCGAGGCCGAGCGAAGCGAGCGGGGCGGGGGCGGGCATGGGGGGCCGAAGAGTTCGGGAACCCTTTGAGGGTGCCCGAACGATTTCAGGAATCATCATGGCTTTGCTCGCCATGCCCTCGGTGGCGATGGCGGCGGATGAGGGTCTTCCGAGACTTGGGCTTTCGCCGGGCGATCCGCAAGTGCGCAGCGCGAGCCCTTCGATCCCGTTCGGCGTCAATCCGGTCGGGTCGAAGGAGTTCGTGCTCGATTTCCACGGCTACCTGCTCTTGCCTGCCACCCTCGGCGTGCACGATCGCCCGATCACGGATCGCCCGGACCCCAGTCTGCCGACTCCTGAGATGCACGATGGCACCATGGCTCAACAGAAACCCGACGGCGAATGGGTTCCCGTTCCGAAGACGGGGGGAGGCACGGTCCTCCACTCGCCGCCGCTCATGGCCCAGAACCTCCGCAGTTTCGAGTACACGGCCGCGGTGCCGACCCCCTGGGTGCAGCTCAACTTCATCTATGGCAACTCGACTGTGTCAGGCACGACAGTCCTGGCGGCCCAGACCCTCATGGATGCGGCGGGCTACTACGACATCCCCAAACAGTTGGGCGTAAACGATGCGTTCGTCACGGTGAATGCGACCAAGTATTTCGGCTTCCCCTTCCAGCTGAACGTCGGCGCCTATACCGGCCGATACGGTGCGATGGGGGCGTACGATGCTGGGCGCTACGCCACGCCGCTCATCGCGCGCACGAACACCATAGGGGAGACCGTCACGACGGGCTACAAGCTCGGCGAGTTCTTTTTCGTGCTGGAGGAGGGACTCGGTGGCCAACTCGGACGGCCGCCCGTCGGCATGATTCCGCAGGCCTGGAACGACTTCGCGGACGCCAACGTGGGCGCGACCTTCGTCGGCCATGCACATCTTGGCCTCGCCTATGCCGGACTCGCCCGCCTCGGTTTCCATTACCTTGTCGCCTGGACGCAGGACGACCAAGTCAAGCTAGGTCAAGTGCCGAATGGACGGATCACGGTGCTGGGCGCTGACCTCAACCTCACCGCCGGTCGCTTTGGTCACCTCTACCTCGGCACGGCGTGGACCAAGGCCACGGACGCGTCGACGGTTTCCGGTGCGATTGAAATCCTGAACGCGCGCGGAGGGCCCGAGCTCATTGCGCAGTACCTCGGCCCGAAGAGCGCTGGCAACGGCTCACTAACCACGTTCGGCGTTCAGTACGATCTCAGCGTCTCGAGGCTGGTTTTCGACAAGCTGTACACGGGCGTGAGTCCGGACGTCCTGATCAGCTTGTTCAGTATCGGGACGGCCGTGAGCAGCCGCGATTCGGCATACGACGGCGTATTCAAGGTGAAGGCGGGTGGCGAGGTCACGTACCTGATGAAGTCATGGCTGGGCGCATCCGAGCGGTTCGATCACGTTCGCCTCCATGGCGGTGACTCGAAGCAAGCCTTCTCGATTTTTTCGACACGCCTCCTGTTCCACACGGGCTGGAAGAGCCGTGATGAGTTCGCACTCCAGTACTCCTACTTCCAGTCCGGCAGCGATGTGCAGGTCCCGACGGGGTATCCTCCTGGCAGCGACAGGCCCGCAAACCCGGACCGTCATGTCTTCTCCTTGTCCGGCACCTTCTGGTGGTAGCCTCAGAGTCATGAGCCGCAAGCGCATATCGAGAGCCCCGTTGCTTTGCCCGGCCGGGCCGGCCTGCGTGCTGCTTCTCGGTCTTGGCGGAGCGGTCGGGTGCAGCGCATACCCGACGTTCAGGGACGTGCCCATCAACTGCTCTGTCGACAAGCAGTACGAGTTTGACCCCAATACTGTGTCGACTACTGTGTCGGGCGACGTGGTTTGCGACGGTGACTCCACCCCTGATGCCTTCCCGACCGGGCACTATCCGCAGCTCGTGGAGCCGATCGAGGGCAATGGTCGGTGCGACAGCACTAGGTCCATGGTAATTCGTTCATCACACCACAACGACTGGGGGATCAACTGCAATTTCGACAGCTTCACGGATCACACCGTCAATCCCGACGGATCCTGGAAGTACATCCCGCGTGACGAGTCAGCCTGGGAGGGACTGTCGTTCTGGGCGCGCGCTCCCGACAACACGAGCAAGGGCTTCACGCTCGCACTCGACGACGCAAACACGACGGTGTACGACAAAGACAAGACGCCAGGCGGCCACTGCAAGTACTACAACGCCGCCGACGGAGGACTCCAGGGTTCGACGATCACGGCGGCGACGGATCCGGCCACAGGTCAGGTCATCTCGGGTGCTGCCATCGCTTCGCGGCTGCCTGACGAGTGCGGAAACAACAAGGGCAACAGCTACACCCTTGCTATGGCCGTGACCAGCGAGTGGGCCTTCTACACCATCCCGTGGGACCAGTTCACTCAGGCCGCATACCCGAATCGGGTTCCCAATCCGGTTCTGACCGAGACGGGGAACGTGCCCGGAACCGGGCTTTTGACCGACCAACTCTTCTATCTCTCGCTTCGGCCCCCGAAGGAGGCGCCGTTTGAGCTCTGGATCGACAAGGTGAGATTCTACGCCAAGAAGGCGCAGGCACCCGATGCAGGGCAGAGGTGAGACGAAAGTCGATCAGCTTATCGGAAGTCGAGATTGACCGTCGGGACGAATTGACAGGAGAAGGACCCATACCCATGAAAAGCAGTCTTCGAGTCGCATATCCATGGCTCGCCGTCCTCGCTTCTGTGAGTACAGCCGGTTGTCTCTGCCCACCCTGCCCTGGGGCCGGTGTAGCGCCGCCGCCAGCGACAGCGGCTGCGGCGGGCGCGTCCGCCCCGGCCGCGTCCGCCCCGGCCGCGTCCGCCCCGGCCGCGTCCGCGTCTGCGCCTGCGGCAGTGGGCAGTCGACTCGTCATCTGGAACGGCGACGATACGGGAGGCGGTGCACAAGGGTGGGCTTCTTGCGACAAGACGGCTGAGTGCAAGACCAAGCTCGGACCGGATTCAGGCAGCGGCGTGAATGGGAGCACTGCTCTCAAGTTTCACGGCGAGGGGCCGGGGTGGATCGGGATGGGCTGGAACTTGTTCGGGTGGTACCCGGAAACCGCGGGGATCGACATCAGCCCGTACAGCCATCTGACCTTCCAGATCCGCGTGGATGCGAAGTCCGCCGAGGCCGCGCCGGAGTACCTCGGTCTGGCGCTCGCGTGCAGCAACAAGAACGCGAAAGACACCGCCGACGCGCCGATCGACAAGTTCGTGAAGGCGTTCGCGGACGGGAAGTGGCACAAGGTTGAAATCCCGATCTCCGCGTTGATCAAGGGGGCCGGTGCGAAGTTCGACCTGCAGTCGTTCTGGGAGTTCCGCCTCCACACTTGGACCGGGACGCCGAAGAATTTCGACATCTACATCGACGATATCGCCGCCGAAAAGCAGTAGCGGCAGCTC
>PMCR01000246.1:0-4882 GCA_003155465.1 Myxococcales bacterium
TGTTCCTCGGCCCGCGCCTGATCCTTCTCGTCGAAGAAGATCTGAAACAGCAGCTCGTCGCCCGCGTCCGCTTGCAGGTTGAACTGCTTGGCCTCGTCCAGCGAGATCTCCTTGGCCGGGGTGGACACCGGGTCGGCCACGATGATGATCTGGAACAGGTCGACGCGTCCGGTGGCGTCGTTGAACTTGGCCTCCATCTCGCGCTCCTCGCCAAAGGCGCGCTTGGCCGCGGTCAGAATCGCCGACTCGAGCGCTTCGACCAGGATCTTGCGCTCGATGTTCTTGTCCTTCGAAACCTGATCGATGACCTGACTCAGGCTGGTCCCTTCACTCATGACGCACTCCTGTGTGGCGCATGGGGCGCAGCGCGCTGGTCGCGCAGTGCCTTGTTCTCGCCGTGGGAACCCTGGTACTGTTCCCGTGCCCGCTTCTGCTCCGGCTCCGGCTGGTGAGGCCCATCTTCGCCGGCACGGGCGGCGCCTTGCCGGCGAAACTCCGCGGCCCAGTCCGGAACCAGGTTGGCTCGCGCGACAGTCGCGATGGGCAGGTGGTACACCTTGCCATCGCAATCGACCTCGACCTGGCCATCTTGCGCTCCGCGAAGCACGCCGGAGAAATTCCGCCGCCCCTCGCTCGGCTCCGTGCAACGAATCTTCACTGCCTGGCCGGCAAACCGCCGGAAGTCCTGCTCGCGGCGCAGCGGACGATCGATGCCCGGCGAGCTGACCTCAAGCTTGTAGGTGTGATGAATCACGTCGGCCACGTCCAGGGCCGCCGACAGATCCCGGCTGACACGCTCGCAGTCTTCGTGGCACAACGCGAGATGGGGCAGAACGTCCGCTGGCGGTTCGCTCGTGCCAGGCAGGTGGGGTGGCTCGGGTCGGTCGATGAATACGCGCAGAACCCACCCTTCGCCTTCGCGATTCCACTGCAGCTCGATGAGATCCAGCCCTGCCCCCGCAATTGGGGGCTCGACTAGCTTCCAGAGCACTTGTGCTTCCGTGCGCATTCTCTGCAGTTATCTTGGGGGGTCTCGTTGGACAAAAAAAAGGCGGGCTCGATGGCCCGCCCACGACTTTGGGGTGTGCCTTTTAGGTGACGAAGCTTCTTACCACGGGAGCGTTTTGCGTGCAATCGCAGACAGACACGCCGCGTTGCGCGTGAGCCCTATTGGCGTCACCGCCACCGCGTCGGTCACCGCCCCTGTCACCCACACCGCAGTCCGCAGCGCCGAATACCCAAGCGCTGGCCAACGTTGAACTCCGACGGAAAGAGCGCTATTTGTTACCCCGCCGTGCGGTGACCTCACGCCCAGCAAAGGCAAGGCGAACGCCAAAGCGCGGCAACAACTCAGGAGAATCAGTCATGGCGACCGGCAAGTTTGGAGTGGGGGTCATCGGCTGTGGCACCGTCGGGGGTGGTGTCGTGAAGCTTCTCGTCGAGGAGGCGGAGAACCTGCATCGCAAGACCGGCGTGGCGGTCGAGCTGTGCAAGGCGGCGGATATCGACCCGGCCAAGCGCAACTCCACTGGCCTGCCGCCCGAACGGCTCACCGAGAACGCGCAAGAAATCTTGGACGACCCCGGAATCCGCGTCGTGGTCGAGGTCATCGGTGGGGTCAAGGCGGCTTGCTCCTTGGTGGAGGCGGCGCTGGCCGCGGGCAAGCATGTGGTCACGGCCAACAAGGAACTCATCGCCAAGAAGGGGCCTGAGCTGCTCGCCCTGGCACGCAAACACAACGTCACTTTGCATTTCGAGGCCTCCTCGTGCGGCGGCATCCCGGTCATCCACGCATTGGGCCAGTCGCTAGCCGTGAACCGCTTCGAACGCCTGTACGGCATCGTCAACGGCACCACCAATTTCATCCTAACCAAGATGCATCGCGAGGGGGCCGAGTTCGCGGCGGCGCTGCGAGAGGCTCAAGAACTGGGCTATGCAGAGGCTGACCCCACCGCCGATGTGGACGGCCACGACGCCACCTACAAGCTGGCAATCCTGGCCGCGCTCGCATTCAACACCGCGGTCGACTACCGCGAAATCTACACCGAGGGCATCCGCGGCGTCACCGCACGCGACATCGAGCTGGCCAAGGAATATGGCTATGTCATCAAGCTTCTGGCCATAGGCATCGCACACGACGAAAAGAGCGTCGAGTTGCGCGTACACCCGATGATGATCCGGCGCGACCACCCGCTAGCCGCGGTCAGCGATTCCTTCAACGCCGTGTTCGCGCATGGCAACTACGTGGGCGACGTCATGTTTTACGGACGAGGCGCGGGCCAACTGCCCACCGCATCGGCCATCCTGGGGGACATCATCGACCTGGCCATGCACCATCCCCAGGGCGGGGTGAGCCCGCGCATGAACTTCGGCGCGCGCAAGAAGCACGTGGTCCCCATGGGCGACGTGGTGAGCAAGTTCTATCTGCGGCTGGAGGTGAAAGACCGGCCGGGCGTGCTGGCGGCCATCGCCCAGATCTTCGGCGAGTGCCAGGTCAGCATCGCGGGCGTGAAGCAGAAGGAAGCCACCGGCAAGGAGGCCGAACTGGTCATCCTGACCCACGAAGTCCGCGAGTTCGCTATGCAGAAAGCGGTGGCGGACATCCGCAAACTGGACGTGGTGCTGGGTGTGCGCTCGCTGTTGCGGGCGGATAGTTAGCATGCCGACCCGCGGATCGCGGGTCGCGTGAGCGTGGGGGTGAGGGTGAGGGTGTTCGTGGGCGGCACGCGGGAGGCGGAAGGCGTTGTAGCGATGGCCACCGCTCGCGCACACGCGAGTCGCACACGCAGCCCGCCACACGCTGGTCGCTCACGCTACCGCTCACGCACACGCTGGCCGCGAGCCGCCAGACGCTCACGCGCGCTTCGGCCCGAAGAGCAGCGACACGACGGTTGCCACGGCGAGCAGCCCCAACACGACGACCAGCGAAATATAGACGGGGATCTCGAAAAGCGGCTGGGCCATGATCTTGATGCCAATGAAGGCCAATATGGCCGAGATGGCGTACTTCAGATACACAAGCTTCTGCGCCAGACCCGCGACCAGGAAGAAAAGCGAGCGCAGGCCCAGCACTGCGAAGATGTTCGATGTGAACACAATGAACACATCGGTGGTCACGCCGAAGATTGCCGGAATGGAATCCACGGCGAACATCACGTCGACTGCCTCCACCACCACCACCACGGCGAGAAGGGGCGTGGCCATCAGGCGGCCTTCGTGTCGCGCGACGAAACGCGCGCCTGAATAGTCTGGCGTAATAGGCACCAGGCGGCGGAACAGGCGCAGGACCAGGTTGCGCGATGGATCGACCGGCTTGTCCTCCTGGGCCAGGATCTTGATCGAGGTGAAGACCAGAAAAGCCCCAAGCAGATAGAGCACCCAATGGAACGCGTGGATGGTCGCCGCCCCCACCGCAATGAAGGCCCCGCGGGAAATGACCGCGCCCACGATGCCCCAAAACAGCACCTTGTGCTGTACGTCCAGAGCAACCTTGAAATACGCCAAGACGACCAGGAAGACAAAGATATTGTCGGCGGACAGAGCCAGTTCCAGCAGCCAGCCCTGGAGGAACTCCATCCCCTTGTGCATGCCAAACTGCTTGAAGACGAAGAGGTTGAAGGCCAAGCCCAGGGAGCACCAGACCGCCACCCAAATGGCAGCGTCGCGCGTGCGCACGGGGTGTGCCTCGCGGTTGAACACGCCCAGGTCAATGGCCAGGGCGACGACCACCACCAGGGCAAATAGGCCCCAAACCAACGGTGAACCAACCGAGGTCATCGCTTCGCTGCCTCCGGCTCCTGCAGGCGCACGCGGATGGACCCGCGTGCGGACCCGTCGCCCCCATCGGGGGCCGTCCCAGCGGCGCGCGGCGGGGGCAGCATGAAAGCCTGATTCATACAACCCGCTATGGCGCCGGCCTTGCGCCGAAGAACGACGACCGTGGCCAGAAGCGCCAACAGGATGAAAACCCGCGCGAAAGTCCCGCGCGGCATAGTCGCCCAGAAACGCCTGCGCGGTCTCGCGTCGCCATCAGGGTTGTCTAGCTCGCTCACTACGTTCTCCTCAAGATCTGCTTGATCCGCACGCGCGGCCGCCGGTTTCCCCGAAAGCTGTCCACCTCGGCGGTGCCGATGATATCGACCTGCGCCCCTTCCCCCGGATCGCGGTTCGCCATGCCAAAGGCTATCGCCTGGCTGACGGCCGCGCCACTCGCCAACGTCATCTGCAAGTGCGACGTGCCCACCACACGGGTCGCGCGCACCACCACGCCGAGCAGGGCGAACAGCGGCTCGCTGTTGCCCGCGCCAAACGGCGCCAGCCGCTCCAGTTCTTCGGCCTGGCAGAGGTCCAGGTCAGCCAGGTCAGCCACCGCGTCCACCTCCAGCGCGGGGTCTGGCATACGACCGTCGAAATGCCGCTGGGCATGAGCGACGAATGAGGCTCGAAAGGCCTCCATCTGCGCGGCCGACAATCCCAAACCAGCAGCCGCCGCATGCCCGCCGAACACCGTGAGATGCTGCTGGCACGCTGCCAGCGATTCGTAGAGATCGAGCCCGCCAATGGTGCGCGCGGAACCCCGGCCGCTGCCGTCCTTGAAGCCGACCACCACCACCGGCTTGTGGAATCTATCGACCAGCTTGGCCGCCAAGATGCCAACCACGCCCTGATGCCAACCCTCCGCGCCCAGAACCAGGGCTGCATCGTTGGGATACTCCTCCGCGGCACGCACCGCCTCGGCCCACATCTGGTCCTGGATCCTCTGCCGCTGGCGATTCATGTCATCGAGTTCGCCAGCCAACCGAGAAGCCTCGGCCGCATCGGGTGCCAGCAACAGATCCAGCGCCACCTGCGCGTCGCCCAGCCGGCCGGCCGCGTTCAGGCG
>PMCR01000246.1:4910-5860 GCA_003155465.1 Myxococcales bacterium
GGGACCATGTCCGCGACCGTGCCCAAAGCCACCAGATCCAGCACATCGCGCGGCTCAAAACCATCGGCCGCCGGGTGACCCTGCGCGCGCAGATGCGTGCGCAAAGCTGCCGCCAGGTAGAACGCCACTCCGCACGATGCCAGGCCCTTGAAGGGAAACTTGTCGTCGCTGCGATGCGGGTTGAGGAGCGCGTAGGCGGCGGACGGCCCCGAGGGCACATGGTGGTGGTCGATGACGATGACGTCCACGCCGCGCGCCCGACAGAGTTCCATGGCCTCGCCATCGCTGGTGCCACAATCGCCGGTCACCACCAGCGTGCAACCTTCGTCGAGGAAACGCGCGGCATCAGCCGACGACAAGCCGTAGCCCGACGAGCGGCGCGCCACCCGTGCGACCACCTGCGCCCCGAAAGCGCGCAACATGATGGTGAGAACGGCCGCGGTGGTCACGCCATCCACATCATAGTCCCCGAACACGCCGATGCGTTCGCCCGCGGTCACCGCCTGACCCAGCCGATTGAGCGCGCGATCCAGATCCGCGATCCCATCGGGCGGCCGCAGATCCGCCAGCCGGGGCTGCAGGAAGCGGGCAGCCGCAGCCGGCTCGCAGAGGCCGCGTGCCGCCAGCACCACAGCCGTCAGGGAACGCACGTGCAGCTCGTCGCGCAGGCGAGCCACGGCAGCGTCATCGGTCGGACGGACTCGCCAGGTAGGCGCCAAAGCTGGCACTTCCTCTCATGTTACCGCCCCCATCCCCACCCTGATGCCTGCCCCGACAAAGACTGCGGCTTGCCGGCGGGCATCGCCCGGCTTCCATCAGGTCTCTACAGCCTCTTCTTCCTCGCGCCGGACTGGCCGGCGCGCGGGCCGACCGGCCTGACGCTTCTGTGCGGCCAGGTACTTCTCGTTCAACCAGATGAGGATGGGGCTGGCGATGAAGATCGACGAATA
>PMCR01000152.1 GCA_003155465.1 Myxococcales bacterium
GCGGCGGTGCAACCCTCGCCGTTGCCAAGATTCTCTACTTTGTACTCCCAGGTCTCACTCACGCCAGCACTCGCCCAATCGTATTGCCACGCGTTCGGGCTGAACGGATCGCTCGGGAGGCCGCCGCCGAAGAGAACCATCACGCCACGCTGGCTGTCGAAAACCATGGTCGGCGAGGTGGCCATGGCTGGGCCAGTGGGCAGGGTGCGCAGATACCAGGTCGCGTTCTTGCTATCCAGCTCCCAAGTCTTGAGGCTGGTGGTGGAGCCAGTCGAAACCGTCGCGTTCGTGGCCGTGACCTGCCGGCGGCGCAGACTGTCGTAGGCAAAAACCGGGAAGGGCGGAAATTCGTCGCCGCTCGGCGAGATGCCGAAATCAACCACGTCGCCGCTGTCGCTAAATGCCCAGCCGGCGGTGACCGGATCCCACAACCAGAAGACGCTGTTGCTCGTGGAGCCGGCCCAAGTCGTCTCGCTCGCAAAGAAGAACGGCTTCTTCAGGCCCTCGTCAAAGGTCAATACCCTACTGTCATACCAGCCCGCGCTCGAGTAGTCCGAATACGGCGTGACCGAGCCAACCGTAGGTGTACGGTTGGTCCAAGTCATCTTTGCGCCATCCCACTCCCACACAAATGGGCTCGTCACAGAACCACGAATGGGCAATCTGGAAAATGGGTCGACACCGGTTTGTCCGCCAAAGATCAGCACCTTTGCGCGTCCCATGTCGGTGACCATGCCATGTGAGAAGAGACTGTCCGGGCTCGACGCGGGTGAGAGCTGGGTCCACTGGCGCGTGGCGCTCTGCCATTCCCAAGTATCACTGAAGCCATACGTGCTGCTCGTCACGAGCTGGTCGTTGGTGCCACCGAACAATATGAGAGACTTGCGGGATGGGTCGTAGGCCATCGCGGTGTCCGCCCGGGCAGATGGTTGCACGTCACTATTGATTTCCAGCCATGCCTTCCCGTCCCACTCCCACAGGTCGTTCAGCATCTGGGCCTTGCTGTCCTGACCGCCGAACACGTAGGTCTTGCCGGTGGCTGGATAGAAGGCCATGGCATGACGATAGCGCCCGCTCGGTGCGTCCCGCGGCCGCGTAGGGTTGCTAAAGGTTGCCTGGGGGGGGTCCAACTGCCACAGCTCTGCCGATGCGAGCGCGCTGTCGGTTGAATCCTGCCAAACCAGCCCTGCCACCAGATCGAGCCGTCCTTGTGAGGAGTCGGTGACCAGCGAGGCGTACAGGCGCCCGGCGGGCAAGTTGGGTTCGATGCCGGTGAGTCGCTGCGCCCACGTGCCCGCGATCGGATCCCAGTCCCAAACGTCGGCCAGGGCGTTTTGGCCCAGGTCGCTGCTGGTCTTGCCGGTGTTGCTGTCCCCGCCGCCCACCAACACGATCAAACCGCGTACGGGGTCGTATGCCATGGCATGGCCGTAGCGCGCGCTCGGCTCGACCCCCGTGGCCTTGCGTTCGGTCCAGCCCGGTTTGGCCGGATCCCATTCCCAAGTGTCCTGCATGGGGGTGCCGTCCACATCGGCCTGATCCTTCTGCATTCCGCCGAACAAGACCGCGCGGCTGCGCTTGCTGTCCCAAACCATTGCGGAATCGTGTCGAGCACTGGGCGCCTTAGCTGGCGCGAGTTGAGCCCATGCCCCCGTGGCTGGATTCCACTCCCAGGTGTCAGCAAACGCCAGCGAAATGCCTATTCCGTTGTAGTCCGTGCCGGCGAGACCGCCGCCAAAGAGCAACACCTTGCCGGTGGATTTCTCGAACACCATGCTGTGCTGGCTGCGGCCGACAGGCGCCACGCTGGAGCCGGTGCGATCGGTGAAGGCGCCGCTTGTGGGATCCCATTCCCAGGTATCCGCGAGATCGTAGTTGGTGGTCGAACGCCCACCGAAGATGACGAACTTGTTGCGGATCGAATCGAAGACCATGCCCGCACCGAAGCGCGCGATCGGCTTGCTTCCTGAAGGGGTGCGGTCGGTCCATGTGCTGGTCGCGGGATTCCACTCCCACAGATCCTGCAGCGCCTTGAGGCCCACGCCGGGGAGTCCACCGAACATGACCAGCACCTGGCGGGTCTCGTCAAAGACGGCCGACTGCAGGTAACGCGGGGTCGGACCTGGTGTGGGAGGAACGTCGATGCGGGTCCAGGTTGCCGATTCGGTTGCAGGCACGCTGCCCAGGGCCGCATGCGAGGACTCAAGCCGGGGGTCGTTGCCAGGAGGGGCCTCGGAGCAGACGGATAGCAGGAGCAGAGTCACTAGACCTAGAGGCCGGCCCGCGGATCGCGGATCGCGTGAGCGTGAGCGAGTTCGTGTGCGGTACGCGGGAGGCGGAAAGCGTCCCGTGGGCCGCCGCCCGCGCGAGTCGCCCACGCTATCCGCTGCACGCTGGTCGCTCACGCTACCGCTACCGCTCGCGCCCACGCTGGACTGACGCCGTCGCCGTCGCCGCCACAAGAGGGCGGCGCCGAGCAAAACGAAGGGCAGCCCGAGCGTGTCTGTGCCGGTCCGGCCCAGATCACAGCCGCAGCCCGAGTGGCCCAATCGCGCGGCGCTGCCCGCGTCGGGCACGCTCGCATCCTTTCCGCCACCCGTGCTGCCCGTGTCGGGCACGCTCGCATCCTTTCCGCCACCGGTGCTGCCCGTGTCGGACGGGAGTGCATCTCTTGCGCCGTCGGGACTGCCGCTGCTGCCGCCCAATCCACTACCTCCGTCTGCGCCGCCGTTGATGCTGCCGCCCGCGCCGCCCGTGCCGCTAGCACCGCCACGTCCGCCGATGATCGTGCCGCGGGAGCCGCCTGCACCTCCACTGTCACTGCCGCCAAATCCGCCCCATCCACCAGCGCCGCTCCCACCGAAGCCGCTTGCACCACCTGCGCCCGTGCCACCGGAACCGCCCGCGCCGGAATCGCCAATGTCGCTGGGACCGCATAAGAAGGGATCAGGGACAATGCACGCGCCCGCCCCATCACATTCCTCGCAGGGCCCACAGACGGTTCCCTGTTGCGGCGAATCGCACGCACCCACGCCATTGCAGGTTGCGCGGCAAATTCCGCTGCCCGAGCCGCATTCGTTCTCTGGATCGCTGCCCAAGGCATAGCCAAAGCATTTCCCCGCGAGATTGGCCTGGTTGCACGACACACATTTGCCATTGCATGCGCTCTCGCAGCACACGCCGTCCACACAGAAGCCCGAGGCACACACACTTGCGCTCGAACAGGTGACACCGTTTTTGCTCTTGCAACTGCCGCTGCCGTCGCACGCCTGGCCATCAGCGCAGCTTCCGGGGACTTCCGTACCCGCGGCCGCGGCTGTGCAGGTGCCTTCGTGGCCGGCGACGTTGCAGGATTGGCACGCCCCAGAACAGGCCGCGATTGAGCAACAGACACGCTCCACGCAGAAACCCGAGGCGCAGGTCGACGCCGTGGCAGCGGTACACCCCTCGCCGTTACCGAGCTTCGTCACCTTGTATTCCCAAACGTCGCTCGCATCCCCGTCCCCAGAAGTGGGCGCACCACCGCAGAGCACCACCACGCCGCGCTGGCTGTCAAAGGCCATGGTTGCGTTGGTACGCGAGGCTATGCCAGGGGACAGGGCGCGTTGGTACAAAGTCGGACCTCTGCTATCCAACTCAAAGGTCTGGATATCCAAGTCTCCGTCCCGCCAGGCTGTCAGAACCTGCCGCCGGCGTAGGCTGTCGTAGGCCACCAGGGGGCCAACGGCAAACTCGATGCTGTCGCCAAGATCTCGACGCGCCCAACCGGCCGACATGGGATCCCACTCCCAGAAGACACTGCTACTGATACTGCCAGTGTCCGACTGCACGCCTGACTCATCGAAGACAAACAGCTTCTGGCGGCCCTCATCGAAACTCGCTATCGCGGGAGATTGTAGAGTCGGCGCATTGGTGACCGGAAGAGGCGTGCGGTTGGTCCACGTACCCTTGCTGCCATCCCACTCCCAGACCGCGCTCGACAGATCAGTATACCCTACGGGAACCGAATAGGTCGGGGAACCGGGGCTGATGCTGCCGCCGAAGAGCAGCACCTTGGCACGCACGGAATCCGTGGCCATGCCGTGAGAGCAGCGGAAATCTGGGTTCTGTGCGGGGTGAAGCTGGCTCCACTGGCGGGTGCTGCTGTTCCATTCCCAGGTGTCATTGAGCAAGCCGTATGAGCCCGCAACGCTGGAATAGGCGTTCGCGCCGCCGAACAGGATGAGGGACTTGCGGAATGGGTCATAGGCCATCGCCGCCGACCAGCGGGCAGGCGGGCGCACATCCGTTTGGACCTCGACCCACGACGTCCCGTCCCACTCCCACAGGTCATCCAGCCCCGCATAGAGGTTGTCCCCCCAGGTCATCCCGCCGAAAATGTACATCTTCCCGGTAGCCGGGCAGAAGGCCATGGCGTGAGAATCGCGCCCACTCGGCCAGGGCTTCTGTGCCGGCGTGCGGTTGATGAAGGCTGCCGCGGCAGGATCCAAGTCCCAGATCTCCGCCGAGGGAGCTGAGCCGTACGCGGACTGGCCGTAGTCGTAGAAGAAGGCCAGGCCAGCCACCAAGTCGAGCAGGTTTCGCGTGGAGTCAGTGACGAGTGAGGCGTAGATGCGCATGGCAGGCAGGTTGGGCTCGCTGCCGGCAAGCCGCTCGGTCCATGCGGCCGTGGCCGGATCCCAGTCCCAAACGTCGGCCAGTCCGTTGCCGGTTGCGATGTCAAAACCGCCCGCCAGCACAATCAAGCCGCGGCCGGTGTCGTACGCCATACCGTGGCCGTAGCGCGCGCTCGGCTTGGGTCCCGTGGTCGTGCGGTTGGACCAGCCCGGGTTGGCTGGATCCCATTCCCAAATGTCCTGCTTGGGGATGGCAACCAGACCGGCCGGCGGAACTTCCAATCCGCCGAACAGGACAGCGCGGCTGCGCTTGCTGTCCCACACCATGGCCGAGTCGTACCGAGCACTGGGCGCGGTGGCAGGCACAAGTTTGCTCCACTTTCCCGTGGCGGGATCCCATTCCCAGGTGTCGTCAAAGGCGCTATCGACGCTGTTCCCATCGTCCCCGCCGTAGATGCTAAGACCAGCGACGGCGCCCCCGAAGAGCAGCATTTTGCCCGTGGACCTCTCGAACACCATGCTGTGCTGGCTGCGGGCGTCCGGTGGCGTACCCGCGCTGGTGCGGTCGGTGAAGTCGCCGCTTGCCGGATCCCATTCCCAGGTATCCTGGTAGTTGCTGTAGACGGGCAAGTTGTCTACCAAGGCCTGCGAGCGCCCACCGAAGATGACGAACTTNNTCGGCTGGCTCGGCTTGGCCCCGGAAGGATTCCGGTTGGTCCATTTACCGGTCGCGGGATCCCACTCCCACAGGTACTGGGACGCCGGCAGAGGGTCAATCCAGACGCTATCGACGCTAGACATCTGCCCGCCGAACATCACCAACACCTTGCGGGTTTCGTCGAAGGCGGCCGTCTGCATATAGCGTGGGTCAGGACCCAGCGCCGGGGGGGCGATGCGCGTCCACGTGGCGATTTCGCTCGCGGGCACAGTACCAAGAGCCGCGTGGGAAGACTCAACCCGAGACCCAGGGGCGTGCCCGGGATGGTCTTCGGTGCAGGTGGCTAGCAGGAGCAGGGCAGCTACGGCGCTTCTTCGCAGTTTCATGAAGGTTCTCCAAGGGCCGGGGAGGCAAACAGCAACGCGTCACAGTATTCCGGGCTGACAGCGACAATGCCTCCATGCGGTGAGTTCTGTAGGAATCTCGCCGCTCCGCCCGGCTCATCTATTGTCTCGATCCAGACCAGGTCAGCTATAGAAGGGGTCGTCGAGGGACAAATCGGGTCAATCGAACGGCGGTACTGGTAGAAAGGAATCAAGCCCGTCCTTGCCGAATAGCTGATTGACGGTGCCGGTGGCCGTGTCGCCGTCCATCGCCAAATCGAACATTGCGCCAGAATAGTCGAGATAGACACAGTCGGTCGCTGAACACTTGCAGACAGCGCTCATGCAGAGATGGTCCCGCGGCCAGCGCCGCGCGCACGCGGCGGTAGCACCACGGACGTTGCGACGTTGGGATTGAACTCCGCCTCCCAAGTCGAGAGGACCACGGCCACGGCCTCCGCGAGGTCGGCACAGGATCCGGTTCGGTTGAGCGTTCGCTCGGCCAACGGCCCGCCATTCGATCCGAGCAGCTCGACATGCACTATCCCGTCCGTGCCGAACAGATACGCCCAATGTTAATCTGATCCCGGAGCTCCAGCGGTGAAACCGGAGATCTGGGCCAAGCGGTCCCCGACCTCGGCAGGCGTGGGGCAGGCGCTGTCACCCGCGAGAGGCAGGATGGGACGGGCGAGCCAGAGGGCCAAGAACGCCGCAATCACGCCATACCTCGCCGTCTCATTCTAGAAACGGACGCTCTCGAATTTCACCAGTTCGGCAAAGGCGGCGCAGCGGGCACGGATAGCGGTCTCGTCGATGGTCCGGAAGCGATCCAGGCTAAAGTCCTCCACGCAGAACGAAGCCAGGGCCGAGCCCACCACCAGGGCGGTGCGAATCCCGGCTGATGAAATGTCGCCGGTGCGGGCCAGCCAGCCCATGCAACCACCGGCAAAGGAATCGCCGGCGCCGGTTGGATCCACGACGGTTTCGAGCGGGAATGCAGGTGCAGCGAACACGCCGTCCTGGCTGAAAAACAGCGCTCCAGCGTCGCCCCGCTTGATGACCACAGCGCCCGGGCCCATGCCGCGAATCACCCTGGCGGCTGCACGCAGATTGTCCTTGCCGGAAAGCTGGCGAGCTTCCTCGTCGTTGAGCAGCACCATGTTCACCCGCTTGAGGACCCGCACAAGGTCAGCTTGCTTGCCACTGATCCAGAAGTTCATGGTGTCGCAGGCCACGAAACGCGGACGGCGCACCTGGCCCAGCACCTCTGACTGCAGGACAGGATCGATGTTGGCCAGAAACACGAACGCGCTATCGGCATAGGCCGGCGGCAGCCTGGGCCGGAAGGTCTCGAAGACATTGAGCTGGGTGTCGAGGGTGGTGCGATTGTTGAAGTCCGCGGCGTAGCGGCCGGCCCAGCGGAAGGTACGGCCGGACGCCCGTTCCAGCCCGGCGAGATCCACGTTCCGGCTGCGCAGCAAAGCCTCGTGGGCCAGGGGAAAATCGCTCCCCACCACGCCCACCAGGCGCACGGGCGCAAAGAATGAAGCAGCGAATGATGCGTAGCACGCGGCACCGCCCAGTACCTCCTCGCGCCGGCTGTTCTGGGTTTCGATGGTGTCGAGCGCCAGCGATCCGACGACCAGCAGCGGCGACCCTGCGAGCCCGGCCGGCTGGGCGACAGTGCAGTCTGGATCTGGTTTCACGGCGATACCTCCTTGCACGAAGCGACCTCTTGCTACCATCACCAGCCGGCAAAAAGCTGGGTAAAAAGCAGCGGCACCACCCCACCCTCGGCCTGGCCCACGGCGACACCGATTCCAACATGAGTCATGTCGGGGTTGAGGATGTTGGCGCGGTGGCCGGGGCTGCCCATGAATCCATGCTCGACCTCCACTGTCGAAAATGCCCGTCCCACATTCTCGGCAAGGGTGCGCGGAGCCGGCGAGACCTGGGCGGCGCGAACGCGATCCACGGCGCCGCCGCTCTTGTCCGATACGTGGACCACGTCGCCGGTACGCGCCATCTCGCGGCTATGGTTGCGCGCGATCTCCTGCAGACGCGCATCACGCGAAAGCGCTGGCACACCCGCAGCCGCTCGGTCCCGGTTGACCAGAACGAACAACTCGCGCTCGGCTTCAGCCGGGTCCTGACGCCGAGTCACATCGCTGCCGGTGACAGCGATGCGCGTGGGCGGCTCCACGCCGCAGTACAAGGGGAAGTTCGCCAGCACCGCCGGACCGTGGCCGTCATCGCCTTCGATCTCCAACTGGTACACGCCGTCGCCAGAATCACACGCAAAGGTCAGCTCGAAGCGACCCTTCCTGGCCGACATGGCCAGATTCCGCACCCCGCCGCGCGGAACGGCCACCAGGACCGATGGCTGGACAAAGCGACCCAACAACCGGCCAACCAGAGTCACGGTGCCCCGTGCGGGCAAGCGCCGCAGCAGCCCCCGCAGTTCCAAGTTCTGTGGTTGCAGGGTCAAGACCACGATCAACTCGTCCGCACCACGCTTGACTCCCATTCCCATGCGCCGCCAGTCGCCCATCTTGAAAACCCCGGGTATCTGTTTGCGCAAGTCGGCCAAGAGTGACACGTCACCCTGGGAGACGCTGCGCACCATGACCATGTAGGGCTCCGGCTCGACGATACCGTAGTGATGCAACAGGAATGCAACGGCGTCGAGCGAGGGCAGACGCTTGCCCACGGTGGCGCGCGCGATGTCCGTCGCCACCATGTCCAAGCGCCCATCGCGCAAGGGAATGGGCACGCGCACCGTGGCCGCCGCCTTCTGCACCTCCACCGCCACCTGCGCCATCAAGGGATCGGAATCGCGTCCTGCACGGATCTGTCCTAACGGCGGAGCCTGATACTCCTTGGCCGCTGGACCGCCGGGAACCAAGTCGGAAACGGCCGGCTCACTCTTGCTGGCGGCCGGCACTGCGGCATCGGTGAACCTCGGCAAGCCGGCACAGACAGCCGCGCCAACAGCAGCCCAAACCAGCGCGCGACTAAATCGTGATGACACCCGACCATCCCTTTGTCGGAAGATTGCCGGCCGCCCGAAAGGCCGGATCGCGGATCGCGGGTAGTGTGGGCGTGAGCGAGTTCGTGTGCGGTGCGCGGGAGGCGGAAAGCGGGTGTGCCTCTGTGGGGTGAGCGGCAGAGGTGCAGCGGGCCGCTCACGCGAGGCGCCCGCGCAGCCCGCTGCACGCTCGTCGCTACCGCTCACGCCACCGCTCACGCTGGCCGAAGTGCGCTGGCCCTGAACAGGCTCTCGCTACTTCTTGGCCGGCTTCTTCTCATCCGTCTTGCCGGCAGCCTTGCCGGCCGGTTTGGCCTCGTCCTTCTTGGCGCCCTTCGTCGCGGTCTCGCCCTTCACCGGGGTTTCCTTGGCCACCGGCACTTCACCCTTCTCATCGACGAAGACGATTTCGCCGAACCGGTCCAGCTTGTGAAAGTCGCCCACCATCGGTGGTGACCAGCCCAGTGCCGTCTGTCCCTTGTCCTTGGGCGAGTCCATGCGG